>DATMDY010000219.1:0-10445 GCA_035557335.1 Methyloceanibacter sp. | reverse complement strand
GTCATCGAGACGGCCGAGGCTCGCGGCGTCAAGACATGCGGCCATGCCTTCGACCAGGGCCCGCTCGCCCCCAAGGGCTACATTACCGGCGCCGATTACAATTGGACCGATATGTTCGAGACGTTCATTGAAACGCTGCAGAAGGGCGGAACCCTGCCGAACTTCGTCACCGGCGGATACGACAAGGATTATGTCCGGTCGAGCCCGTTCGGTGCTGGAGCGACGCCTGAGGCGATCAACGCCGCCAAGACCGCCATGCAGGCGATGAAGAACGAGGACGCAATCTTCGTCGGTCCGATCAAGGACAACACCGGTAAGGTGGTGGTACCAGCCCGAACGACCTATGGCCCCTATGCCGCCGAACTTATGCAGACCAATTATCTGATCGAGGGCGTCATCGGCTCGATCACCTGATGACAAAAATTTGCGAGGACATTGCCTCCCAATTCGTCGGGGGTGACGCCACGGGTAGCGCCAGCATCAGTCTGTTCTGAAAGAAACTCGCGCTCAGCGCCGTAGAGACGGCCCATAGGCCCAGGCCGGCGACGGCAGGCTTATGCCGGGTCCCGGAATGGGAATGGCGTTGCCATAATCCGAGACATGCCCGCCACTATCGTCCTTGCTGATATAGGGCATGGCGAGCGATGAGCCTTTGAACTCCGGGGGTACATAGCCCTGGTTCAGGCCGGAAAATGGCGCGGCACCCTCGATGCTGGCGTCTTCGCCATAGACCTCGAATGCATGAGCGCCGTAAGGCAGCAGGACAAGACCTGCCGCGACGCACAGGGGGCGGACGAGACGTTTCATTGTAGTTCCCTCTTAGCTGCTCTCCTCAGCTGCGGCTAACATAGCGTGCTTCGGCTTCGGAGGCTACCCCTGGGAAATATGCCGGTTATTCCTGAAACCCTGCCGGGCTGCTAGAAGCCAGAAGCTATGGCCCCCCGCATTCTCTACGTCGTGACCGAGGACTGGTACTTTCTGTCACACCGGCTGCCCATGGCGCGCGCCGCCAAGGAGGCCGGCTACCAGGTCCATGTCGCGACCCGAATCAAGGACGGCGAGACGGTCATAAAAGGCGAGGGCTTCGTTCCCCACGCGCTCTCCTGGAGCCGGGGCAGTCTTTCGCTGGGCGGCAGCATATCGGCCGTGTTTGAGCTCCGCCGGCTCATCCGTTCGCTCGAGCCTGACATTCTCCATAATGTGTCGCTGAAGCCTGTGCTGCTCGGGACCACGGCAAGCCTGGGGTTTGACGGCGCCGCCGTTGTCAACAGCCTCACCGGTCTCGGCACGCTGTTCATTGGCGAGGCTGGCGTGAGCGGGATGACGCGGCGTGCCGTGCGATTTGCCCTGGCGCGCCTGCTTCGGCGAAAACGCAGCAAAACCGTGGTGCAGAATCCCGACGATCGAGCCTTCGTGATCGATCTCGGCGTGCCGCTGGAGAATGTGGTCCTGATACCGGGGTCCGGGGTCGACACCAAGCACCTCATGCCACTGCCCGAGCCGCCACCACCGGTGACGGCGGCCTATGTCGGGCGCATGCTCGCCGACAAGGGCGTAGTCACGCTCGTCGAGGCTTTCTCGCTGCTCGGCAAGCGCGGGTCCAAGCTGCAATTGCTGCTCGCCGGCGATACCGACCGGGAGAATCCGGGATCGCTCGCGCCCGAACAGCTGCAAGAGTTCGCCAGCCTATACGGCATTCGCTGGCTCGGCTATGTCACCGATATTCGCGAGGTGTGGGCAAAGGCGCATTTCGCCGTGCTTGCCTCCCGGCGCGAAGGCCTGCCGAAAAGCCTGCTTGAAGCGGCGGCCTGCGGCAGGCCCATGGTGGCAACCGACGCACCCGGGTGCCGCGAAATCGCCATTGCAAACGAGACCGCGCTCACCGTGCCGGTCGATGATGTGGAAGCGTTGGCCGATGCCATGGCGCGCATGGCTGGTGATCAGGCCATGCGGGAGAAATTCGGCAAGGCCGCGCGCGCTCTGGTGGAGAGCAAGTTCTCCGCCGAGGCGATCGGGCGCGAGACCGTTGCGCTCTACGATAAGCTTAGGCAGGCATAGCGCCGTTCTCGGCGCGCATCATCCTGACGATGCCGTCATGCGTGGCGACGGCCGGTCGCCAGCCGATCCCCATCAGCTTGGCGGAAGAGATCACGAACTCGCCCGAGACCCGCTCCCAGTCGGCCTCCTTGCCGAAGGATTTGAGGATGCGCCGCACGGCGCCTTGGGGTACGCGCACGAGATGCGGCGGTCGCCCCAATCCCTCGCGCATGGCAGCGACGAGATCGGCCACGCTGATCGGCTCGGCATCGGCCACGAGGTAAGTTTCGTTCGCCGTCTGCTCTTCGCGCAGTACGAAGGAAACAGCCGAGATCAGATTGTCGAGGGCGAGCAGCGAGCGGCGATTGTCGAGACCGGCGAAGGGAAGTGGCAGCGCCGTCTTGGCCAAAGTGGCAAGGGCGGCGATATTGCCTTTCACGCCTTTGCCGTAGATCACGGCGGGACGCAGCACGGTGAAACCGACGCCGCTCCCCTCGACCAGGCGCTCGGCTTTGAGCTTGGTGCGCCCATAGAGGTCGGTGGGCTGAGGCTCGTCCTTTTCGGTGATGACGTGGTCAGCCGACAGACCGGCCTGCGCGCGCACCGAGGACATGAAAACGAAACGCTCGACTTTGCCGCGCGCGGCATCCGCCAACTCGCCCACGGCTTCGGTGTTTACGCGAGAATAGACCTCATCAGGCAAGGCACCTGGTGCATGGGCGACGCCGGCGAGATGCACGACATGGGTGGCGCCCGCAAGCAACGCCGACCAGTCGGCGGGACGCGCAAGATCGGGCAGGGCGACGCGCTCCACCTCGCTTGCCGCAATGATGCTGGAAGGATCGCGCGCGGCGGTCCTGACCTTGAAGCCGTCTTTGGCAAGCGCACCGATCAGGCGCTTGCCGATAAAGCCCGAAGCGCCGGTGACGAGGACGAGACCGGCCACTAGCGTCCCCGCGTCAGCGCCCGGAATACCAGCGCCGTCGCCAGCAGACCGAGGCCGAGCAGCACGAAGTCGGCCGGAAGCGAGTGGGCCATAGCCGCGGCGATGGCAAGGCCCATGTGCCAGAGCGCGAGCACGAAGATCCACGCGGTGACTTGCGGCACGCGCCAGCCTCGGCCCACGGCGCGCTGATAGAAATGCGACTTATGCGCGGAGAAGATCGGCTCCCGCGCGGCGATGCGGCGCAAGAGCGTCAGCGTCGCGTCGGCGAGAGTATAGAGCGCGAGCAAAAGGGCAGAGATGAGATGCGCCTCCGCCACGTAGAGCAGCATGAAAGCAAGGCAAAAGCCGATCGGCAGGCTGCCGGCATCGCCGAGGAAGATTTGCGCCGGATGCTTGTTGAACATGGCGAAACCGAGCGTGACGCCGAGCAGAACGAGCGCCAAGAGCCCGATGCTTGCCGGTACCATGCCCAAACCTTGCAGGATGACGATTCCAAGGGTCATGGGCACCACTTGCGCGACCGTCATCCAGTCGAGGCCGTCGAGAAAGTTGATGGCGTTCACGAACCAGACGATGCCGAGCACGATCAGGACGCGCTCGACCGCGAGCGGCAAGAGATCCGGCAGGAGACGAAAGCCCTCCGGCAAGCTCAGCACCACGATCGCTGCGGCAATCGTCTGGCCGGCGAAGCGCCACGCCACGGGAAGCGCATGCGTATCGTCGAACGCGCCAAGTACGGTGAGCAACACGGCTCCGGCGAATACCGGCACGAGACTCGGCGGCGGCGCGCCGATGCCATACAGCAAAGCCGCCACGCACACGCAGAGAAGCGCGGCCATGAGCGCGAGCCCCGCGCCTTGCGGCGTTGGCACGCTATGCGCGGAGCGGGCGTTGGGATGGGCGAGGAAATAGCGCGTGAGCAGGGGCTTCAAGAGCAGGATCAGCAGGGCGCTGATCCCGGCGCTCACCGCCAGCACAGCGACCAAAGATACGAACCGGGCTTCAGGCATCGCTTCAATGGAGCGTGCGCGAGACCGGTTGCCATTCCTCCTTGGCCGAGACCGAAGGGGCGCTTGCCGGCACGTAGCCTTCGACCGTGGCGCGGAGCATCTCCTGAAGCTCGGCCTCATCGAGCCTCTGAATGGCGTCCTCCAGCCGCTCGAGCGCCGCGACCAGGTCTTCGTAAGGTAGAATAGGCTCGTTATTCTTGAAGATGCGCGGATGGTTGGTGCCGGTGGTGTTCTCGCCGATCAACAGCTCCTCATAGAGCTTCTCACCGCGCCGAAGGCCGATATATTCGATGGCGATATCGCCCTCGGGATGGTCCTCGTCGCGCACTTCAAGTCCCGACAGGCGGATCATGGTGCGGGCGAGATCGTCGATCTTCACCGGGGTGCCCATTTCCAGCACGAACACGTCGCCACCCGTCGCCATGGCACCGGCTTGGATCACGAGCTGGGCGGCTTCGGGGATGGACATGAAATAGCGGATCACCTCGGGGTGGGTGACGGTCACCGGGCCGCCGGCCTTGATCTGGCTGCGGAACAATCTGACCACCGAGCCCGATGAATCGAGGACGTTGCCGAAACGCACCATGGTGAAGATGGTCGCTGGATGTTCTAGCGCCAGTGCTTGCAGGATGAGTTCGGCAATGCGCTTGCTGGCCCCCATGATATTGGTCGGCCGCACCGCCTTATCACTCGACACCAGCACCAAGCGCTCAACCCCGAGTTCCTTGGCGGCCTCGGCGACGATCAGCGTGCCGAACGTATTGTTCTGGAGCCCGGCGAAGGGATTCGCTTCGACGATCGGGACGTGCTTGTACGCGGCCGCATGATAAATCACCTGAACCCCCAGTTCTTCGATGGTGCGGTGAACGAGCTTGCGGTCAAGCACCGATCCGAGGATCTGAACGATGGTCGTATCGCTGCCGCTTCCGACCTCGGCTCCCCTTTGCCAGCGGCGCTGCAGCTCCAGGATCTCAATGGCAATTTCATAGAGGGCCGCCTCGGAAAGATCGAAGAGAACCAGCGTCTTAGGCTCAAGGCGCAGGAGCTGGCGGGTCAGCTCCGCGCCGATCGAGCCGCCGGCTCCGGTGATCATCACCACCTTGCCGCTGACCTGAGCTGTCAGCAGTTCGAGATTGGGGGCTACGGGGTCGCGCCCCAACAAATCCTCGACATCGATCGGCCTAAGATCGCTCACCTCGACATTGCCAGAGGCGATTTCTTCGAGAGCGGGCAACGTCTTCACGGTCACGGGATAGGCTTCGAGCGCCCTGATGGCGGCACGGCGTTCGCTGCGAAGCGCCGAAGGCGTGGCGAGGAGAACCTCCTCTACATTCTCCTCGGCGATCAACTTCCCGATCTTCTCGGGCCGTACCACCTTGACGCCATGCACCACTTGGCCGGTGAGGGAGGGGTCGGCGTCGATGAAAGCGACGGTCTCGTACGTGCCAGTCTCGTTCAAAGCGCGCAGAAGTTGGATGCCGACGCTGCTCGCGCCATAGATGATGACGCGCTTTCTCTCGTCGAAGCGTACCGGCTTGTGCTCGGGCGCGGCCTTGAGCAGAATCGAGCCGGCCCATTGCCGGCTGAGGCGGATGAGGCCCGCAGCAATGAGTCCATAGATCACGACCACCGACCGGGGATTGCTCTTGATGCCGCTCATCAACACGACGAGGGCCCAGATCACCGTGGCGATGATCACCGCCAAGTAAATGCGCGTGGTGCCCTCGGGCCCGATAAAGCGCGTAACGAGCTTGTAGAGTCCGCGAATGTAAAACACGACGACGCCGATGATCGGCGCCGCGATCATGAGCAGCGCGGTGCCCCAGTCTTCCGGTACGTAGAGTTGGCTTAGTCTTAGCGAATAGGCGACCCACAACGCGATGCTCAGCATCGCGAGGTCGTTGCCGATCAGGAGAGTCCGCTTGAACCAGCGGGGACGTTCGATCAGCCAAACGGCTAGACGCATTCTGGACCACCCCCAAGCCGGTCTGGCGCCGGATCCCGGAAAATATCGCGAAAAGGCCGTTTTTCGGCGAGATGCGCTGCACCTTATCCGATGCGTGCAGGGAACGGAAGTGGAGCCCAATTCTGGGCGCCGCAGAAAACCGAGATATTTCCACGCCCTCCGCACCGCAGGCTCTCATAGGATGTAGCATCGCGTGTACGACTCACGGAACCGCAAATCCAAAGAATTGGTTTGAGGGGAGAGAGATGGCGCCAAGAGTCCCGGCCTTGCTTGCGCTCATGCTGCTCGCGTCCTTCCCGGCAAAGGGCGAGGACGCGAAGCCCGTTACCCTCGTCACACCCATCATCTACGGTACGCACCTTCCCGGCCTCGGCGCGCCGGCCGTGGACCTCGCCAAGCTCATCAAGGAGCGCTCGGGTGGGACACTCACACTCGACCTTAAGCAACCGGGAGAGGGGACCAACGCCTACGAAATCCTCGACAAGGTCGCCGACGGCAATATCGATGCGGGTTTCACCACGGCAAGCTTCTGGGCGGCGAAGATTCCCGCCGCGGCGCTGTTCGCGGGCTTCCCCTTCGGTCCCGATGGCAAGGCCTATCTCGATTGGTTCGAGACCGGCAATGGAAGGAAGCTCTACCAGGAGCTTTACGACCATGCCGGCGTGAAAGTCCATGTGCTTCCTTGCGCCTTCGGCGGCGCCGAGACCGGCGGTTGGTTCGCCAAGGAGATCGCAAGCAAGAAGGACATCGAGGGCTTGCGCATGCGCATCTTCGGGCTCGGCGCCAGAGTCATGGCGAAACTCGGCGCCACCACCATGCTCGTGCCGGGAAGCGACCTGCCGAAAGCCTTCGACAAGAAGGAGATCGACGCTGCCGAGCTCTACCCGCCTGCCGCCGACCGCCCGCAAGGCCTTCAGGAGAAGGTCAAGCTCATCTACTTGCCGGGTTGGCACCAGCCCGAGACGGTGCTCGAGTTCATCGTCAACCAGGACCGCTGGAACGCCCTGAGCGATGCGCAGCGCGGCCTGATCGAGGGCGCGTGCCGGGACATGCTGCAATCGACGCTTGCCGGCAGCGCGCAACTTCAGGCAGAAGCCCTCGCCGCGTTTGCGTCCGACGGTGTCCGTGTCGTCCCCTGGCCCGACGAGGTGCTTGCCGCTTTGCGTGCTGCCTGGATCGAATTGGCCAAGGAGGAGGGCGAGCGCGACTATTTCTTCCAGGAAGCGCTCGAAGACATCGAGAAGTTCCGCGCCAAGCAACCCCTCCCGGAAGAGACTGGTACCGCGCCGGTCTCAGCTGCCCCGCAAGCTGCTCCGGCCCGGTCATCAAATCCTCGCGCCAGTGAACCGCCATGACGGAAGATCTGGACAGTCATAGTTGAACCGCAAAATACTAATTATATCAAAGACGTAACACTCTTGCGAGGCGCCATTTCCTAGTACAATTCCTTGGGACTGTGGCAAAACTGCACTAGCGGTAAGGGGCAGGCAACCCTAGACTCCAGAGTTGCGGTCGCGTGCATCGTTGTGCCGGCCGTGGGGGGACGACTCTATTGGGCCATCCGTTCGGGAAAGCCCGCAGCCGGTTGGTTCGTGGTGGCCGGCGTGCAAAGTCTGCACGCCGCGTGCCGTCACGGCGCATGGCATTGCAGCCGCGGCTCAGATGTGCAGACCGCAAATCGCTGCTGCTCGGCACGGCACTCGCCTCCACTCTCCTGCTTGCCGGGATGCTCACGCCCAGCCCGGCACACGCCACGACGGACTGCCTAGCACTCAGTCCGCCGCCTCCAAATCCGATCTTCGTGAATGTCGCCGACTCGATCGTCTGCGTGAATAACGATCCACGCAACGGCGCCGCCTACGCCATCTATCTCTACACGACGGCTCCTGACGGCTACATCGACCTCTTCAACAGCGGCGACCTCGTCACCAACAACGTCTTATTCACGACCGGCATCCTCGCCGTTTCCGAAGGCGCAGCGAACGTTCAAAGCCCAATCGGCATCGAAAATACGGGCGATATCTCGGTTACCTCCGAGACAGGGAATGCCACCGGCATTTTTAGTTTCACGAGGGCCGACGAGAATCCCATCGCCGTTGTGAACACCGGCGACATAACCGCGACGACTGAAGGCCTCGCTGCCTCGTTCGGCATCAGTGCCTCGACGGCGGGCAATGAAAGCCCGGTCAGCATCGCGAACGGCGGTGCAATAAACTCGATCGGCGGATCCTTCGCCTTCGGCATCAATGCCCAGTCCACCGGTTACGACAGCCCGCTCAGCATCGTGAACGAAGGCAATATCACTGGCGTCGGCGGCATTATTATCAGCGTCGGCCTCGAGGCGAATACCTATCGCGGGAACAGTCCGATCAGCGTGGTGAACGCCGGTGACATCAGCATGTTCAGCACTGACGCGAGTACTTTTGGCTTTCGCGTCATTACCAACGGCGTGAATAATTTCGACAGTCCCGTCAGCCTCGTGAACAGCGGGGACATCGTGTCCGAAACCACGGGCACCTACGCCGCGGCCCTTGGTATCTATGCCCGGACCAACGGACCGGTAAACAACCCCATCAGCATCGTGAGCAGCGGCGACATTGCTGCGATCTCTGAGATTCAAGCCACAGGCATTCTTGCGGAGACGCGCGGCGACGACAGTCCCCTAAGCATTGTGAACAGCGGCAACATCGAGACACGCGGCAGCGGGCAAACTCTTGAGCCCCTGAACGGCGGCATATTCGCCGACACGTTTGGCGTTAACAGCCCCATCAGCATCGTCAACAGCGGCGATATCACCTCCACCGGTGAAGAGAACTACGTGTTCGGCATTTTCGGGCGCATCGCCTATAACGGCGGTCCCCTGACCATCGAGAACAGCGGCGAGATCTCCGTAGATGCCGGCACCGGCGTGGCATCCGGCATTCGTGGACTCGCGGTCGGCTACAACAATCCTATCGCAATCACGAACCGCGCCAATATCGCCGTGACCGGCACGGAAGCCTTCGGCGTCCATGCGGTAACCGTTGGGCTCGGCAATCCGATCGACATCGTCAACAGCGGCGATATCGGAGCCACCGCCAATGGGAGTTATGTCTTTAACCGAGCCCATGGCATTTATGCAGTTACCATCGGACCTGACAGCCCCATCACCATAAGGAACAGCGGCAGTATCTATGCCACCTCCACATATTCGGAAGGTGTGTATGCGTATTCGCTGGCGAGCGACATCGTCATCGTCAATACGGGCTCGATTTCTGCGAGTTCCTTGCTGGCCATCAACACAGAGGGTACCGGCCGCGCGACGATCTATAACTATGGCGGCGGCGTAATCAGGGGCTTCGTCGATCTGACCGACCAAGACGACCGCTTCTTCAACCAGGCGGGCGGCGTGTTCGAGGCCAAGCTCACCAGCGATTTTGGACTGGGAACTGACGTGTTCCGCAATGAACGGGGCGGCACGGTTCAGGCGGCCACCGATCCAGAACTCAGTGAGAGCACTGTCTGGGCCAGGCTGGAGCTTCTCAATAATTTCGGTGTGATCTCCATGGAGGATGCCTCCGCGGGCGATAGATTCCGCGTCTCCAGCTCGGCAAACCCCGAGCAATATGGCTATTTCTTCGACAGCGGGATCGTCTTCAATGGCGGCAGCGGCTCGACTCTTGCCGTGGATTCGTTCCTCGGCGGCCCGGGCTCGACCTCGGACATCTTCATCATCGACGGCGACGTGACCGGCAAGACCGTGCTTACCGTGAACAACACCAATCCGGGGCCGGGCGTGTTCAACCCCGAAGGCATCCCCGTGGTGTTCGTGGGCGGCAACGTCAAGTCCGACGCGTTCTTCCTGCAGCAGTCGATCGACACTGGCTTCTTCAACTACGACCTGTTCTTTGTGCCGGCGAATAGCGGCTTCTTCGAATTGCGGAGCTTCGTGGGTGGCGGCGCGCTGCTGCTGCCGCAGCTTGTCACCGCGGCGCAGGACATCTGGCATGCCGGCTCGTCCACCTGGTTCGACCGCACCGCCGATCTGCGCGTGCTGCTCAATGGTGGGGCCGCGCCTGGCGCCTACGACCCGGCCCTCAATAGCGCCAACGGCATGGCCCAAGGCGCCGCCATGACGCCTGCCGTCTGGGCGCGCGGCTCGGGCAATTGGCTCGACCGCGAGAGAAGCCAGACAGTCACGGCTTACGGCCGCGACTACCGCTTCAACCTCGACCGTGATCTGGAGATCATCGACTTCCAGATGGGCCTCGATCTCGGCAAGCGGGATCTTCTTGCGCAGGGCGACATCCTGGTGTTCGGCATGCTGGGCGGCTTCGTCGGCGCCGATCTCGACTACAACCAGCTGGCTCGCGGCTTCGATTTCGAGGGCGGACAGATCGGCGGCTACGCCACCTATCTCAGGGGCGGATTGTTCGTCGACACGCTACTCAACGCGCATCTGCTCGAGCTCGAGACCGCCACGCTCGGCTTCCCGAGCTCGCTCGAC
>DATMDY010000218.1:0-7682 GCA_035557335.1 Methyloceanibacter sp. | reverse complement strand
ACGGTGCCGGTGGTGGTCTGCCCGAGCAGGCTCGCGCGGAAATCGAGATGCTCGCCGGCCCAGGCATCCTCGAGCACCACGAATTTCTCGCCGAAGGTCGAGCGCACATTGGTGAAGCCCGCTTGCAGCCGACGCTTGGCTTCCGCCTTGCCGAGCTTGTGGGGAATGGTGACGATCACCGGTTGGGACATTTCAGAAGCGACCTCTTGCAGCCAGCAACGACACCAGCCTCATATGGATAACTCAGCCCCGATCTTCCAGTGGCTAAAAGGGGTTAGGGCTTGGGTGCCTTGTTATCCACATGGCCGAGATCGCGGTCTGGGGCCACCGTGTCCCGTACCTTTTGCTTCAGCTCCTTGATCTCGGGGAAGCGCCCTTCCTCTTTGCGCGACCAGATCAGCCGGCCGTCGAGGCGGACCTCGAAAACGCCGCCGGTATCGTCGGGGATGAGGGTGAGAGAGCCGAGCTCCTCGGCGAAGGTGGACAACAACTCCTGGCCCATCCATGTGGCCCGAAGGAGCCAGCCGCAGAGCCGGCAATAGGTGATGGCAACGTTCGGCTTCGGCGCCATGGCGGGCCTTGTTTTCCACAGGCCATGAACAGAAACGTGAATTTAGAACGTCCGCATGGACCCACAAAGGCCTTTCGCGGTTTTGAGCTTAATCAAGGCCGCTTCTTCCCTGGCGGTCCATCATAGCGCAAGGGCGGAGCATAGGATGCGCCGTCATTGGCCCTTCACATGGAGGCGATAATGCCAGACCCCATGCACAAGCAAAGCGAGACGCAATCTCGCCCGTCAAATCCTCTCCTCGATCTTGCCACGGCCGTCGCGGAAGCGCAGCTGAAGGCTTGGCAAGCCTATCAGGTGGAAGGCACGCGCTTCGTGGCCAAGAGACTGCGCACCAACCTCGCTTTCCTCCAATCGCTCGGTCGTTGCGGTGATATCTCGGATATGGGCGCATTTCAGCGGGCCTGGTTCGCCGACCTCCGCCAAGACTACGCCGAGGAGTGGGGGAGGCTCATGGGAACGACTTCCGCCCTAGGGTTTATCGATTCGGCCGGTCTGGGACGGCTTATCGGCAGGCCATCAACACGCCCCGAGCCGCAACCATTTGAACCACGGCCAGCGGCAGCGCCACAACGCCGCACCGATCTGGCTGCCTAAGGGGTCCAGGCACGTATCTCCGCGGACACGATGTAATCTTCGCCCGCTTGTCGAAGCACGGTTGCGTCCCTATTTGCGCACGGGGTAACCTCCTCCATCATCATCCCATCATAAGAATTCTGGTTGTTCGCCGGCGCAATTACCGAAAAAGTGAGGTCATGACAGATCTGATTCGCTCCAAGGCCGCTTTACGGTCTATCGCCGCCCTCGGCCTGGCGGCGCTTTTTATGCTCCCCACCTGGCTCAACACTTACGCCCAAGCTAGTCCGTTCGATGCCCTGCTCGGCTCATGGCGCGGCAGTGGACAGATCCAGCTTAGCAACGGCCGCAAAGAGCGCCTACAATGCAACGTCTACTATACCGGGGGCGGGGCCAATCTCGGCATGGCCATTCGCTGCCAGAGCGAGAGCCAGAATGTCGAGATCAGGAGCAAGCTCAGCCAAAGCGGGGGCCGCGTTTCCGGCACCTGGGAAGAGCGCACCTTCAATGCGTCAGGCAGCGCCGCTGGACAGATTGGCTCCGGCAAAGTGAGCCTCAGGATTAGCGGCGGCATTAACGGCTCCATGCAGGTATCGTACAGTCCCACCCGTCAAAGCGTTTCAATCGCGACTGCGGGCGGCGGCCTCAAGAGCGTGCAGATCAGTCTGAGCCGAAGCTAGCTCTCCGCTCTATAAGGCCGATGCGATTGCAAGAGGCTGGAGGAGCCGTGTCATGGGCGAGCATCTGCTGACCAGCAAGCTTAAGGGAGAACGGCTCGAACTCGCCGCCGGCGGCTCGTGGACCGCTCCCAATGCCAACGAGCTTGAATCCCTTGTAGACAGCGTGGCCGGCGACGCCCTGAAGGTGAAGACCGTGTCGATCGACATGGCCGGCGTGCGCGAGTTCGACACGTTCGGTGCGTGGCTGCTGGAGCGCTTGACGCGCCAATGGACCGGGTCCGGACGGGAAACGGTCGTTGTCGGCCTGCCCGAGCATGACCTCGGCCTGCTCGAGGAAATGCAGACCGTCAACCGCGCGCCTCCTGCCCCCCCTTCGCGTGACAACCCGATCGTCGCCGCCCTCGTTTCCGTGGGAAGGGCGGGCGCCGGCTTCGGCCGCGATCTGATTCTCTTCGCCGACATGCTCGGCGCTGTCGGCGTGGCGGCGGCACGGGTACTCGTGCGCCCGCATGAGTTCCGCTTCACCTCGATGGTGCATCAGCTCGACCGCGTGGCCTGGCAGGCGGTCCCCATCATCCTGCTCATCACCTTCCTCATCGGCGGCATCATCGCGCAGCAAGGCATCTTCCATTTCCGCAAATTCGGCGCCGAGATGTATGCCGTCGACCTGGTCGGCATTCTCATCTTGCGCGAGATCGGCGTGCTGATCGTGGCCATCATGGTCGCCGGCCGATCCGGCAGTTCCTACACCGCCGAGCTCGGCTCCATGAAGATGCGTGAGGAGATCGATGCGCTCCGCACCATGGGCTTCGACCCGATCGAAGTGCTCGTCCTGCCGCGCATTCTGGTTCTCGTCATCGCGCTGCCAATACTCACCTTCCTTGGCTGCATGGCCGCGCTTTACGGCGGCGGACTGGTGGCCTGGCTTTATGGCGGCATGAGCCCCGACATCTATATCTCACGCCTGATGGAGGCGATCTCGCTCACCCATTTCCAGGTGGGCATGATCAAGGCGCCGTTCATGGGGCTGGTTATCGGCATCGTCGCCTGTGCCGAGGGGCTGCAAGTGAAAGGCAGCGCCGAGTCGCTCGGCCTGAAGACCACGGCTTCAGTGGTGAAATCGATCTTCCTGGTGATCGTGCTCGACGGCCTGTTCGCCATCTTCTTCGCTTCGATCGGTATGTGACCTGAAATGGCTGAGAACGTCGCGATCAAAGTGCGCGACCTCGTGGTCGGTTTCGGCGACCAGACCGTGCTCGATCATCTGTCGCTCGACGTGCGCGAAGCCGAAATCCTCGGCGTGGTCGGCGCGTCGGGCAGCGGCAAGTCGGTCCTGCTGCGCACCATCATCGGGCTGTTGCCGAAGCGGCATGGCACCATCGAAGTGCTCGGCGTCAATCTAGACCATGCGAACGAGCAGGAGCGCCGCGCACTGGAGCGCCGTTGGGGCGTTCTGTTCCAGCAAGGCGCCCTGTTCTCCTCGCTCACCGTGCGCCAGAACGTGCAATTCCCCATGCGCGAAAACCTTAAATTGTCGCAGAGGCTGCTCGACGAGATGGCGCTGGCCAAGTTGGAAATGGTCGGGCTCACCCCTCAGGATGCCGACAAATTCCCCTCCGAGCTGTCTGGCGGCATGACCAAGCGCGTGGCGCTGGCCCGGGCGCTGGCGCTCGACCCCGAGATCGTATTCCTCGACGAGCCGACCTCCGGGCTCGATCCGATTTCCGCCGGCGATTTCGACGAACTGATCCGCACACTCCAACAAACGCTGGAGATCACCGTGTTCATGGTGACTCACGACCTGGAAAGCCTCTATACCGCTTGCGACCGCGTAGCCGTCCTTGCCGACGGCAAGGTGGTGGCGGAAGGCCCGATTCCCACCATGCTCGAATCCGAGCATCCCTGGGTGAAGAACTACTTCCAGGGAAAACGCGGCGGCATGCTGGCGGAACGGCAATTGAACGCATGACCAAAGGACCTTGATCGATGGAAACGCGTGCCCGCTACGCCTTGATCGGATTGTTCATGCTCGCCGTCATCCTGGCGAGTTTCGCCTTCGTCTATTGGCTGGAGAACAAAGGCGGGTTTACCCAGAGGGAGACCTACCAGGTCCACTTCGATGGTACCGTGTCCGGACTGCTGGTCGGCTCCGCGGTCCTGTTCAACGGCATTCGCGTCGGCGAGGTCACGCAGCTCGCGCTCAATCCCGATGCACCTCAGCAGGTAGTCGCCACCATCGCCGTGGAGCGCAACACGCCGATCCGCTCCGACACGCAAGTCGGCATCGAGACGCAAGGCTTGACCGGCGGCGCGGCGGTGACGCTGAGAGGCGGCAGCGGCTCAACGCCCGCGGTCCTTGGCGAAGGCGGCTCCCCGCCGACGCTCATCGCCCAGCCCGGCGCAAGCCAGGATTGGACTCAGGCCGCGCGCGAGGCGTTCCAGCGCGTCGATGACGTCCTTGCCCAGAATGCCCAAGCGCTGAACCAAGCCATCACCAATATCGAGACCTTCACCGACGCCCTCGCGCGTAACTCCGACAAGGTTGACGGCATCCTGGCCGGCCTCGAGCGCATGACCGGGGGCGGAACCGGTGCCGGAGGCGTTCCCGTCTTCGATCTCGCCGCCGCTACCGATCTTCCGCCACCTCCCGCCGAGACGCCGTCCTGGCAGCTGATCATCCCGGAGCCGACGACGGTCATGGGCTTCAATACCGACAGGATCCTGTTGCAGCCCGCGGAGGGCGAGAGCAAGCAGCTGCAAGACGCGCGCTTGAGCGACAACCTGCCTGTCCTGTTCCAAGCAAAATTGATCCAGAGCTTCGAGAATGCCGGCTACGCGCAGGCAGTCACACGCACCCAGGAAGGGCTCGGCGGTTATCGGCTGCTGATCGACATCCGGCGTTTCCATTTGTCGACCGCGGCAGAGTCCGAGGCCGAAATCGAGTTCATGGCCAAGATCGTGGATGGCGACGGCAAGATCATCGCTGCGAAGCGGTTTCAGGTCACAGCGCCCGCCAATGGAACCGACACGCAAGCCTATGTGAGCGCACTCGACGAAGCCTTCGGCAAAGTGCAGACCGAATTGTTGCAATGGTCCGCGGCCACGCTCGATGCTGCCCCGCCACCCGCGCCGCCCGCCGCCGAGGCGATTCCGGACGAGCCGCCTGCCGAGCCGCCTGCCAACGAGCAGCCATCCGACGAGCAGCCGCCCGCCGATAGTCCCGACCAGCCTATGCCCTAATATCCAGAGCGCAGCTCATTGATCTCGCTCAACGCGTGACGGCGGCTCTTACGGGAGTCTCGCGCCATGGAGCTGCTGGACGCCATCAACGGGCGCCGGTCCGTGCGCGACTATACCGATGAGGCAGTCGGCGACTGTCGAGCTGCGCGCAAAGCCCCAAACATTTCTTGGCTTGCTTGAGGGCTAGGCGGCTTTCTTTTCCAGTTCCGGCTTCCATTGCCCGAGCGTGGCGAGGCCGTTCATCTCGGCGCGATGGGCGAAGGCCGCTTGCGCCGCTTGCTTGTTCTCGGCCTTCCCCGACCAGGCCTTTTGCGGCGCGGTCTGGAGCGCGCGCCCGTAGGAGAAGCTGAGCCGCCAAGGCACCATGCCGATCTTGTTCATGGCGTCGAGGCGCGTCGTAGCCTCGACGTCGGACTGACCGCCTGACAAAAAGGCGATGCCCGGCACGGCGACGGGGACGCAGGCCTTGAGCACTTGAAGCGTCTTCTCGGCGATCTCCGCGTCGGACGCCTGCTTGGCACTCTTCTTCCCAGGCACCACCATATTGGGCTTGAGCACCATGCCTTCGGGCTGAACCTTCGCGTAATACAGTTCCTGGAATACCGTCTTCAGCACGAATTCGGTGACTTCCTCGCAGCGGTCGATGCCGTGATCGCCATCCATCAGCACTTCGGGCTCGACGATCGGCACCAGACCCTGCTCCTGGCAGAGCGCGGCGTAGCGGGCGAGCGCATGCACGTTGGCGCTGATGCAATTGTAGCTCGGTATGCCGGGACCGATATCGATCGCCGCGCGCCATTTGCAGAACTTGGCGCCGAGATCGCGATATTCGATCAACCGTTCGCGCAAACCGTCGAGCCCCTCGGTGATGGTCTCGCCCGGTGAGAAGGCGAGCGGCTTGGCCCCCTTGTCGACCTTGATGCCGGGGATCGAACCTGCCTGCTCGATCACCTTGACCAGCGGCGTGCCGTCGGCGGCCTTCTGCCGGATGGTCTCGTCGAACAGGATCACGCCGGAGATGCGGTCGGCCATGGCCTTGGCGGAACGGAACAGCAGCTCGCGGTAGTCGCGCCGGCTGGCCTCCGTGGAGTCGACACCGATGGCATCGAACCGCTTCTTGATCGTGCCGCCCGATTCGTCGGCAGCGAGAATACCCTTGCCGGGCGCGACCATGGCGGTGGCTATCTTGTTGAGTTCAGCGAGATTCATAACCCTCCCCAATCACCGAATGTCTGCCGTCGCTGCCGCCGCCGGAGATGGCCAGAAAATTGATATTTGGGCGGCGGCCACCGGCTAAAAGTTCCGGCCGGTTGGCGCGCGTCTGTGCCCACTTCTTCTTGACATAGGCGTCGGCATGGGGCGGCAGCTCGTCGCCCCAGAAGCGGACCGGCGTTGGGCCCATGCCGATCACCTGGGCTTCGGTTTCAAAAACCTGAGGCACGGGGCTGCGCGGCAGCCCCGTGCAAGCGGCGAGCGCCAAGACCAGCAGAGCACTCCACCAGGCCCGTCCCAAAGCAATTCCCCCGATCTAAGAGACTTTGACCCCAGAGCCCGCGGCCATAAGGGCATCCCTGTGAGGTTCAGTAGCCTATCCCAAGACAGCAAAGCGAGGCGAAATATTCCGGGGATTGGCCCGCTCAGGACCGAGAAAGGGGGGAAAAACCCCGATCAATCTCCGGCTTGTTCCGGCCCAAATCCGGTTGTCCACTGAAGCCGTGAAAAGACCGTTCAAGCCCGGACTTTGCAGGCCTCGAAGAAGCATGGCGGAAACCACGGCACATCCAGCACGCAAGCCCCTGGTGGCGCTCACAGGCGCCACCGGCTTCATCGGCCAATATCTGCTGAAAGAGCTGCCCAGACGCGGCTACCGGGTGCGCGTGCTGCTGCGCCGCCCGACCATGATGCCCGAGGGCTGCGCCAGCGTGCTGATCGGCGATCTGACCCGCCCCCACAACATGGCGGAGGCGCTTGCCGAGGTTGACGCAGTGATCCACACAGCCGGCATTGCCAACACCATGTCGGGGCTGCCCGAGGACGATTATCGCCGCTTCAATACCGAAGCCACGGTCGCATTCGCTAAGGCGGCCGAGCGGGCGCGCGTCAAACGCTTCGTCTTTCTCTCCTCGATCAGGGCGCAGTCGGGTCCCATCGCCGACAGCGTGCTGACCGAGGACCGTGAGCCGCAGCCGACCGACGCCTATGGACGGTCGAAACTCGCCGCTGAACAGGGGCTTGCCGAGACCGGCTTGGACTGGGTGGCGCTCAGGCTAGCGCTCGTCTACGGACCTGGCGTGCAAGGCAACATGGCGCGGCTGATCAAACTCGCCCGCTCGCCCTACCCACTGCCGTTGGCGGGGCTGAGCGGCGAGCACTCGCTGCTCGGCTTGGACAATCTGGTCGCGGCGGTGGACCGGGTGCTCGCCGCGCCTTCGCCGCTGAAGCGCCCCCTTATCGTCGCCGATCCCGAACCGCTCACCATCGGCGCCATCGTTGCTGCATTGCGGCAAGGCTTGGGGCGCCGCGCCGGATTGTTCTACGTGCCGCGACCCATGCTCGAGGCAGCGTTGCGTGCCGCCGGCAAAGCGGAGAACTATCAACCTCTATTCGGCTCGTTGGTG
>DATMDY010000217.1:0-3432 GCA_035557335.1 Methyloceanibacter sp. | reverse complement strand
AGCAAAGAGGATCGCTGCGCGTGGGCCATGGACTCCCTCAAGCGCTCGATGAAATGGGACGAAGAGCGCTTCGGTCGCGAATACGACCTGGACGTGTTCAACATCGTGGCCGTGTCCGACTTCAATATGGGCGCGATGGAGAACAAGGGGCTGAACATCTTCAACGACGCCCTCGTGCTGGCTTCGCCTGAGACGGCCACCGACACCAGTTTCATGGGCATCGAGCGCGTGATCGCTCACGAATATTTTCACAACTGGACAGGCAATCGCATCACCTGCCGCGACTGGTTCCAGCTCTGCCTCAAGGAGGGGCTGACCGTGTTCCGCGACCAGGAGTTCGGCGCCGACGAGCGCTCGGCCACCGAGCAGCGCATCGGCGAGGTACGTCAGCTCAAGGCACGGCAGTTTCCCGAGGACGCGGGTCCTCTCGCACATCCCGTACGTCCGGATCGCTACATCGAGATCAACAACTTCTACACCGCGACCGTTTACCAGAAGGGCGCAGAGGTCGTGCGCATGATCCAGACGCTGCTGGGACGCGAGAGCTTCCGCAAGGGCATGGATCTCTACTTCGAGCGCCACGACGGCCAGGCGGCCACGGTGGAAGACTTCGTGAGCTGCTTCGAGGATGTCTCCGGCAGGGACCTGAAGCAGTTCATGAACTGGTACTCGCAGGCGGGAACGCCGGAACTGGTGTGCCAGATCAGATACGACGCCAAAGCCAAGGCCGCCGATCTGTCGGTGACGCAGGTGCTGCCACCCACCCCTGGCGAAACGCGAAAGAAGCCGCTGCACATGCCGGTCAAACTCGGGTTGCTGGGTGGCAATGGTCAGGAACTGGAACTCACGCTGGCTTCCGGCGCACGTTTAAAGAACGGGGTGATTGAGGTGCGCAGACGCACCGAAAAATTCCGCTTCCGAGATGTGCCTTCCTCTCCCGTGGTGTCGCTTCTGCGCGAATTCTCCGCTCCGGTGAACCTGACCATCGACCGGACGGACGCGGAGCTGCAATTCCTGATGGCCAACGACAGCGATTTATTCAACAGGTGGCAGGCGGCACAGGACTATGCGACACGCGTGCTGCTGCACGCGATCGAGGAGATTCAGAGTGGCAGCCGGCCCGCGCAGCCGAAGGCCTTCATCGATGCGCTGTCGCTTACGCTCGCCAATAACGACCTGGAGCCGGGTTATCGGGCGCAGTTTCTCTATCTGCCGAGCGAAAGCGACCTGGCGCGTGTTATCGGCCAGGACATCGATCCACTGGCCATACACAAGGCCCGCAACGCGTTACGCAAGACCGTCGGCACCCGCCTGTACGACACATTCTCTGACGTCTACCGGCGCATGGAGGTCAAAGGTCCCTATTCGCCGGCCCCTGAGTCGGCAGGACAGCGCGCCTTGCGCAACGTTGCGCTGGGCTACCTGACGATCCGGGGGCGGCCGGAGGATATTGCCCGGGCAGCAGTGCATTTTCAGCAAAGCCGCAACCTGACGGACGAGACAGCTGCTCTCTCCATGCTTTCGGAGCTGAATACCCCAGAGCGAACGGCGGCTTTCGATCAGTTCTATGAACGCTGGAAAGACGATCATCTGGTAATCGACAGCTGGTTTGCCTATCAGGCCGTCTCGCCGCTGGCCTCATCTCTGTCCACGGTGAAAAAGCTCGCGCGTCACCCCCTCTTTTCGATGAAAAATCCCAACAAGGTACGGGCGCTGATCGGTACCTTCGCCATGGGGAATCCCGTGACGTTCAACCGGCCTGACGGCCGGGGCTATGACTTCGTCGCCGACCGGGTGCTCGAGCTAGATGGCTTCAACCCGCAGATCGCCGCTCGGATGCTCTCGGCGTTCCGGAGTTGGAAGGCGCTCGAGCCGCAGCGGCGGCGAGTTGCAAAGAAAACCCTGCAGCGCATCGCCAAAACGAAGCGCCTCTCGCACGATGTATTCGAAATCGTTTCAAAGATGCTCGAGTAGAGCGCGGGACACAGTTGCCTTATTTTTGCCGCAGGACGGCTTGGCCTCTCGACAACACATCGGGCTGTCAGTCAAAGTAACATAGTGATTCGTCGGTGTGTTTCGCCGCTGAATCTTGTTCTGGGCAGCTTTTCTGAAAATCTGGTCGAGGGACGAGGGATGACGCTGGGCACGTCACCCCAAGGGGGGACTCTGTTCCACCCAGGGGCGGGAGCTATGGAGCATCGCGGTGCGCGGCGTTGGCCCGCACATGCGATCGGCTTCAGGATCAATTGGCACTGGCTGGCCCGAGGAGCGGCGGCGCTGCATCTCGTCGGTCTGGCGCTGATCGTTACCATGGGGTGGCACGATCCGACAGCCACCGGATCGGCGACGATTGGCGGCCTTCCGGCGCTGCATCTGGCGTTTCTAATGATGACCGGCGCGGCAGCGGCGCTCCTCACATTGAACAGCCGAGGGGAGGAGCAAACTCTTCAAACCGCTGACGACGCACAGCCCGCGGCCGGCGTGGACCAGCTTCTGGCCCAGATGAGCCATGAGCTGCGAACACCCCTCAATGCCATGATCGGCTTCTCGGAAGTGATGCTGCGGGAGCTCTACGGGCCGCTTGGACACGCCCGCTACCAGGAATATGCAGCTCACATCAGCGAAAGCGGCGGTCGGTTGCTGCGATCGGCAGATGACGCGCTGGCGGTCACCGAGACCATGTCGGCCGTAATGGCCGATAGGTTGGCCGGCCGCTGCGAACGCGTCGCGGCCAGCGGACTGGTGCGCGAGGCATGGGCAGGGATGGGCGCCTCCGACAGCATGATTAAGCTGTCTGTGACGAACTGCGCAGCCTGTGACATTCCCTGCGAGAAGCGGGCTACAATCCAGGCGCTGCAGCATTTGCTGCGCGAAGCCATTGCCCGGGCGCCCATCGGCGGAACGGTGGAAGTCAGGGGCCGCCGCCGTGGGGGTGCCCGCAGCATCGAGGTCCGGGTTACCGGCTCAGTTCCGAGCGATGCGACCGGAAATAATACGGGGCCCTACCCCCTGGCGGGGGGCAACCTGCGCGTGATGCTGGCCCGTCTGCTCCTGGAAATGCAAGGGGCCGCACTCAGCCTGTGGGATGACGAGGCCGGCACCTGGTGGGCGCATCTTGCGTTCCCGCCGCGGGGCTAGAGCACAGGCCCGAGTGTGACAGTTCAGCGATGGCCGAGCGCCTGCTTCTCGGGCTCGTCCAGCAGATTGCGCATCTGACGGCGCTTTTGGCGCCAGTCCGCGAAGCCGCGACGCTCTGCGGGCGTCATGTTGACAGCGATAGCCGCATAGAGCTCGTGAACGGCCTCCCGCGCCTTCTGATCGGCGATCAGCAATCGCGACTGCGCCGCCTCGAAACGATCCTTGGCGAAGGGCTCGGCGACCAGCGCTTGCACCGCCTCTTCGCGCGCTTCGCGCAGTTGGCGCCGCAGAGGA
>DATMDY010000216.1:0-8832 GCA_035557335.1 Methyloceanibacter sp. | reverse complement strand
GCCCGAAATTCTTGATCTGCTCCTTGAGGATCGCGGAGATCTCAGCGGCCCTGATGTCCATCAGCCAACCTCTTTCATGGCGACTTTGAGTGAATTCAATCTGGTGCGCAGCGACGTGTCGATCATGCGGCTGCCGACCTTCACGACGAGGCCGCCGAGCAGGGTGGGGTCGACCCGTTCCTCCAGCAGGACCTCCTTGCCGAGTGCTGCTTGCAGCGCCTGCTTCAGCGCCGTGACTTGCGTCTCGGTGAGCTTGGCGGCGGCGGTAACGGAGGCGGATGTCTCGCCGCGCTCCCGGGCGAGCATGGCTAGAAAGGCGGAAATCATGGCAGGAACAGCGAACAGGCGCCGGTTTCTGGCCACCAAAAGCAGAAAATTCTTCGTCAATTGGCCGATTTTGAGCGTGTCGAGCACGGCGTCGAGCGCGCGGCCCTGTTCCCCGGCACTGAACACGGGGCTTTTCACCAATCTGGTCAGGTCATTAGAGGCGGCCACCGCCTGGCCGAAACGATCGAGATCGGCAGCGACTTGATCCAATGCCCGTCCTTCCTTGGCGAGCTCAAACAGGGCAATAGCATAGCGGCCGGCCACGCCTGACGGGGTTTGGTCTTCGCTAACCACTTGAAATGCCTCTGCCTTCCTGACGGGCGCATGACCAGCGGCCACGTCCTTGGACCTGCAAATGAAGGGATCGGCGCTTCCGCGTCAACAGCCTGAAAATGGCCGCCGACGGCCCCCGGAAGGCCCGGGCCAGCCTCTAACACAGCGAAAAAGGGCGCGCAACAAGTGGGCGCATTGCGGCTGGATGCGAATAAATTACGGTGAATTGCCGATATTTGCAGCAGGTCTCACAGCAAACGCTTCCACCGTTACAGCCTACAAAAAACTGTAAGGGTCGATATCGACGCTGAGGCGGACGTCGCCCTTGGGCTTCTCCACGGCATCGAGCCAGAGCCTGAGATAGGCTTGCAGGTCGGCCTCGCGCGAAGCCTTGATCAGCAGGCGATAGCGATGGCGGCCGCGGATCACCGAGAGTGGCGCCTCGGCGGGACCCAGCACATGGATCTTGGCGGCGGGCGGCGCGGCGCGGGCAAGCGAACGAGCGTAAGTCTCGACCGCCTCGCGCGAGCTTCCCGTCACCAGCAGCGCCGCCAGCCGCCCGAACGGCGGCATAGTCGATTTACGCCGCTCCTCGATCTCGCGCGCGAGGAACGTGTCGCGATCGCCCGAGACCAGCGCGGCGATCACCGGATGCTCGGGCATATAGGTCTGGATCAGGCCACGCCCGGAGATGGTCTCGCGCCCGGCGCGCCCGGTCACCTGATTGAGCAGCTGGAAGGTGCGCTCGACCGCGCGCGGATCGGCCTGCGCCAGCCCGAGATCGGCATCGACCACGCCGACCAGCGCCAGCCCCGGAAAATGATGGCCCTTGGCTACGAGCTGCGTGCCGATGATGACATCGACCTCGCGGTCCTCGATCTCGCGCAATGTCTCGCGCAGCTCGCTTACCCCAGGGGTAAGGTCGCTCGACAAAAGCACCCGGCGTGCCTCGGGGAAGCGCTCTGCGACTTCTTCCGCGATGCGCTCGATGCCGGGTCCGCACGGCACCAGCGAATGCTCCGCGCCACAATTCGGACATTCCTCCGGAATCGGCACGAACTTGCCGCAATGATGGCATTCGAGGCGTCTGCGGAATCTATGCTCGACCAGCCAGGCCGAGCAATTCGGGCATTCGAATTTGAAGCCGCAATTCCGGCACACGGTGACGGGCGCATAGCCGCGCCGGTTCAGAAACAGCAAAGCCTGCTCGCCGCGCGCCAGAGTCTCGCCGACAGCCTCGACCAGAACCGGCGACAGCCATTTACCGCGTTCTGGCGGATCGGCGCGCATGTCTATTGCCGCGATGGCGGGAAGGCCGGCGGCGAGGTAGCGCGTGCCGAGGCGGATGTGGCGGTAGCGTCCCTGCTCGGCGTTCACCAGGCTCTCGATGGAAGGCGTGGCCGAGCTCAACACCACGGGACAGCCGCCGAGCGAGCCGCGCACCACCGCCATGTCGCGCGCTTGATAGGCGACACGCTCGTCCTGCTTGTAACTCTGGTCGTGCTCCTCATCGACCACGATCAGGCCGAGATCGGGGAAGGGCAGGAACAGCGCGGAGCGCGCGCCGACCACGAGCTTCGCCTTGTTCTCCGCCACCGCGCGCCACACGCGGCCGCGCACCGACGGCGACAATTCGGAATGCCACTCGGCGGGCCGCGCGCCGAAGCGCTCCTCGCAGCGGGCGATGAACTGGCTGGTCAGCGCGATCTCGGGCATCAGCACCAGAGCCTGCTTGCCGCGCGAAATCGCTGCAGCGATGGCCTCGAAATAGATCTCGGTTTTCCCTGAGCCGGTGACACCATCGAGCAGGGTCACGCTGAAACCGCCTCCGGTATTGGCGAGCAACGCGCGTGCGGCCTCGGCCTGCTCCTTGGTGAGCTTGGCGCGCGTCTTCTTGAGATCAAGCGGCGCCGCGTGCCATTCGGGCAGGGGCTCCGCCAGCAACGTGCCGGCATCAACCAGGCCGTCGATCACGCCGGGGCTGACGCCGGCGGCTTCGGCGAGGGCAGATTTCGCCCAAATCATGCCGTTCGCGGCGACCTCCAGCACGCGGGTACGCGCCGGGGTCAGGCGATCCGGCGCAGGGCCTGCGAGCCGCACGCCATAGCGCGGCGCCGGCGGCTCGAAGGCACGGCGCGCGCTCATCATCATGCGCAGCACCATGCCGGGCGAGGCGAGCGTGTAATTGGCGACCCAGTCGGCGAAGGCGAGCGACACGGGCGGCAGAGGCGGCACCTCGTCAACTGCCTCGATGATCTCGCGGAGCTTCTTGCGCGGGATTTCCGGCGTGTCGGCACCTTCCGGCCGCGTCCAAACCGCGCCGTAATATTCGCTCGTGGCGAGCGGCACGACCACGAATTGCCCCGGCTTAATCTGCATCCCCCTGGGCACGAGATAGTCGTATGGCGCGGGCAAAGCGAGCGGCAGCAGGACCGGAACGGTGGCCGGCGCCTTGGCCGCGGCGCTTTTGGGCTTGATCTCGGGTTTGGCCAGGGGTCGCTCTTGGGGTTAAGAAGGAGTTAACGACTCACGCGCCCATACTAGCCGTTGCACGCGCCGTTCAAGAGGGTCGCTGCTTGGCCGAGAAAGCCTCAAATCCGGGATATATGGCGACGCCTTACGTCCGTGAGGCGGTCGAGGACTGGCTCGCCTATATCGGCACGGAGCGGCAGCTCGCAGCCAACACGGCCGAAGCCTATGGCCGCGACATCGGCCAGTTCCTGACCTTCCTCGCCGGCCATTTCGAGCGCGCACCGGACATGAAGCGCCTGCTGGGCTTGGCCGCGCGCGACGTGCGTGCCTTCCTCGCGGCGCGGCGGGCCGAGGGCGTTGGCAGCCGGTCGCTCGCCCGCACTTTGTCGGCGCTGCGCATGTTCTACCGCTTCCTCGAGCGGCGCGGCTACGGCAAGAACGACGCCATCCGCGCCGTGTCTTTGCCGAAGCTACCGCATTCGGTGCCGAAGCCGTTGACCGCGCTAAAGGCTACGGCGCTGGTTGAGAGTCCTGACCTGGATGGCGACGAGGTCGCGGAATGGATCGCGGCGCGCGACACCGCCGTTCTGGCGCTGCTTTACGGCTCGGGCTTGCGCATCTCCGAGGCGCTGTCGCTCAAGCGCAAGGACGCGCCGGTGAAAGGCCGCGACATGCTGCGTGTCACCGGCAAGGGCAACAAGACGCGGGTGGTGCCGGTGTTGCCGATCGTGCGCCAGGCGGTGAAGCACTATCTCGCGCTCTGCCCGATGAAGCTCGGCTCGGACGATCCGCTGTTCGTTGGCGCGCGCGGCAAGCAGCTCTCGCCGCGGCTGATCCAGCTGAGGATTGCGCGTGCCCGGGCTGTACTCGGGCTGCCCGAAACGGCGACGCCTCATGCGCTGCGTCATTCCTTCGCCACGCATTTATTGGGCGCCGGCGCCGATCTGCGCGCCATCCAGGAATTGCTCGGCCACGCCAGCCTCTCGACCACGCAAGGTTACACCGAGGTCGACCGCGCCCATCTGCTCAAGATTTACAGCGCCGCGCATCCGAGGGCTTAGCTAGCGTTCAGCAACCCGAGAGGCCCAGGCGGCAGAGTTCTGGGCACCATTACGGTCAGCGCTTCTCGGTATACGCGGAACTCTGCCGGTGTTTCGGCTGCCAGCTCGCCATCAGCATCAACCGATTTCGGCCGATCGGTACGCAAGTATACCGTGGTGGCGCTCAATTGCTTCAATATGTCGGGCTTCTTCAGGCCAAACCTGAGATGCAAAATGGACGCAACCAGTTGCCAGAACCGGCCGGGATAAACGAGATAAACGTCAAGTTTGCCGTCATCGATGGCGGCATGTTCTGCCACCGTCAGGCCGCCTCCATGGAACCGTCCATTGCCGATGCTTACCTGATACACCGAGCCCGACCACGCCGGCATGCGGTCAAGCTCGAGCGTGACGGAGAAGGGCCGTAGCGAGCGCGCTGTTTGCATCAAGGCAATGGCATAGGCGAAGACGCGCCACCTTCGCTTCAATTCTTTGGATTGTCCTTTTGCCACCTTCGACGCGACACCGACGCTCGCGACATTTAGATAGGGCCGGTCATTGACCAGCCCGACATCGATCCGGTGTTCGCAGCCGTTGAGTGCGACGTCGGCGGCCTCTAGCGGATCGGGCGGAACACCGATGGTTCGTGCAAAATCATTGGCGGTGCCGAGCGGCAGCACCGCGAATGGCCGCTTCAACTCTAGAAGTTCGGACACCGCTTT
This sequence comes from Methyloceanibacter sp., assembly GCA_035557335.1. GTDB lineage: Bacteria > Pseudomonadota > Alphaproteobacteria > Rhizobiales > Methyloligellaceae > Methyloceanibacter. The sequence continues at coordinate 3,998 of DATMDY010000216.1, read as the reverse complement.
GGAAATCGTGCCGTCTCCACCCCCGATCACGATCAAGTCTGCGTCCCTTCCATGCGCCACCAACTCTCGGCGGCTTTCCTCGCTTGAGGAAGTCGCGGCAATGCGCGCGCAACAATGCTCGGTGAACCAAGATGAGATTGCCGGCAGGGCGGCTTCAGCTCTCGAGGCGTTGGTATTGATTACAACGAGGACCCGAGACTTGGACCTGTTCATGAAACCCTCTTCGCGACTGCATTGTTCCCGGCATAAAGCCGCCCTCAGGATCAACCTCGATGGCGAAAAATATGATCTCGGAACGAAGGTCAGACCGAAATCGTTTCAATCATGACACGCGATACTCGCGTGCAGTTCCCCCCCCAAAAGAAAAGGAAACGACTCATGGGCAACGATCCACGTAGTGGCAACCCGGGCAATCCTGGGCAAGGCAGACCGGACCAGGACAAGCCTGGTCAAAACAGGCCGGACCAAGGCAGACCGGACCAGGACAAACCTGGCCAGGCTAAGCCCGGCCAAGGCAAGCCAGACCGGGGAAATCCCGGTCAGGAGAGGCCGGGCCAACAGAGGTAATTCGGCCTGTCGATTAGCGAAGTGGAGCAGTCTCGATGTCAAAATCGGGGCTGCTTTTTTCGGCGAGGCTAATCTTTAGCAAGATCGGGGCGCTTATATTCGATCAGCCGCTTACGCGCCTGATCCAAAACCTTCGGATCGAACAATGCCTGCCACGGGCCGTTCAGCGCGATCGCCTCGCCGGTCAGGTCGGCACGCTTGGCGTCAAGCAAGGCGGCGAAGCCGCTTGTCTTCGGGTCCGAGGTGATGACACGGCTGACGGCTTCCACCGCACCGTTCTTAACAAGGCTCGCGCGGAACGGCTTCGGCAAATAGCCGGCTTTCTCCGATTCTTCGCACGCCTCGAGGAGGCGTTTGGTGAGCTGATCTTCAAGGCTGCGACGCTCAGAGTCGGTAAGCTGGCTCATGTTTTCCTCCCTGGTACGGGCCGCGTCTCGCAAGCGCCCCAGTTGGAATGCCCTCACATATGGATGGCGCGCTTGTCGACGGCGAGCGCCGCTTCCTTGACCGCTTCATTGAGCGTGGGATGCGCATGGCAGGTGCGGGCGAGGTCTTCGGCCGAGCCGCCGAACTCCATCAGCACCGCGGCCTCGGCGATCATGGTGCCCGCATCGGCGCCGATGATGTGCACGCCGAGCACGCGGTCGGTGTGGGCGTCGGCAAGAACCTTGACGAAGCCTTCGGTGGTGCGGTTGACCTTGGCGCGGCCGTTGGCGGTGAAGGGAAACTTGCCGACCTTGTATTCGACGCCCGCCACCTTCAGCTCCTCCTCGGTCTTGCCCACGCTCGCCACTTCCGGCGCGGTGTAGATCACGCTCGGGATCGCGTCGTAATTCACGTGCCCCGCTTGACCCGCCAGGATCTCGGCGACGGCGATGCCCTCGTCTTCCGCCTTGTGCGCGAGCATTGGGCCTGAGATCACGTCGCCGATGGCGAACACGCCCGGCACGCTCGTCTCGTAGCGCCGGTCGACCTGGACGCGGCCGCGCTCGTCGCATCTGATGCCGGCCTCGGCCAGGCCTAGGCCTTCGGTGTTGGGCACGCGGCCCACGGCGACCAGCAAGACATCGGTCTCAAGAGTCTCCGCTTTGCCGCCGGCGGCGGGTTCAATGGTCAGTTTCAGGCTCTTGCCCTTGGTATCCACGCCCGCGACCTTGGTTCCGAGCTTGAAGGTGAGCCCCTGCCTTTCCAGTACGCGCTGCAGCTGTCTCGCCACTTCCGCATCGAGACCCGGCGTGATGCGGTCGAGCATTTCGACCACCGTCACGGCCGAGCCAAGTCTGGACCACACCGAGCCAAGCTCGAGTCCGATATAGCCGGCGCCGATCACCACCATGCGCTTCGGCACGGCGGGGAGGGACAGCGCGCCGGTCGAGGACACGACGCGCTTCTCGTCGATGGTTATGCCGGGCAGCGCCGCCACCTCGGAGCCGGTGGCGATGACGATGGCATTGGTGTCGACCGTCTGCTTCTCGCCGTTGATGAAGGTGACCTCGACCTTGCCGGGGCCGAGGATGCGTCCCGACCCGTGAAAATGGTCGATCTTATTTTTCTTCAGGAGAAAGGCGACGCCATCGACATTGCCCTTCACACCGTCGTCCTTGAAGGCAAGCATGGCGGCAAGGTCGAGCTCAGGCGCAACCTTGATGCCCATGCCGGCGAAACCGTGGCCTGCTTCCGCGTAAACCTCGCTCGCATGCAGCAGGGCCTTCGACGGGATGCAGCCGACATTGAGGCAGGTGCCGCCGTGGGTGGCGCGCTTCTCCACCACGGCGACCTTCTTACCCAGCTGCGCGGCGCGGATGGCGCACACATAGCCGCCGGGCCCGGTGCCGATGACGATCAGATCGTAACTCATGGAGCTTTCCTAGCGGCTTACTGTTCGGGCGTCAGAGTTTCCTCGCCTTTGCCCGCGTCCCAAAGCCCCGTCAGGCTACCGTCGGCGCTGAGCGCATAGACGACCGGCGTGGCGCTTCCCCAATCAACGGTGAGGAGATTGCCGGCAAGCTTGCCGTTGCCCTCATAGCTTGAATCGCCGACATCCCAGCTCAGGTGATAGCCCTCCCCCTGTTCGGCGATCTCGACGGTGCCCTCATAGGCCTTGCCGTCGGCATTCGTGCCCTCGACCGTGTAAGTGCCTTCGGCGATCTCGGCCTCGTCCGGCGCGGCCTGAGCGACGAGCGTTAGCGTTTCCGTCGCCGAACCGTCAGCCCATTCGCCGTCGAGTGCGCCATCCTCGCCGAGACTGTAGATGACCGGGGTCTTGTCGCCCCAATCGACCACCAGCATCTTGCCGGCGAAATGTCCGGGACCGGTGAACATGTCCTTGCCGATCCACCAGGTGAATTCGAATCCGTCGTCGTTCTGCGCGAGCGCGACCATGCCGCGATATTTGCTGCCGCTCGGATTGGTGCCCTCGACGCGATAAATGCCGGCAAGATCGAGGCTCTCGGGTGCCGCGTCTTCGGATTCGGCCGTCTCCTCCTCTTCCGCTCCGCCCTTAGGGCGGAAGACGAAATTGCCGAAGAAGGTCGATGAGATCCACGGCGTCTGCTTGCCCTTTGTCTCCACATACACGCCCTTCAAGGTTCGCTTAAAGGTGTCCTCGATGTCGAGATTGGGCTCGTCGATCGATTGATAGAGATATTTGGCGTAGGGGCTGTTGTCGCCCGCACCGTCGAGCGCCGTGAGGCCTGGAGAGGTCGCATAGGAGACGAAGAGTTGCGCGTTCGAATCGATGCGGGAAAGCCCCTTCGCCCCGTTCGGGTCGATTGGATTGTTCCGGCAGGCATCGAGGATGAAAATATTGAGATCGCCACGCGCCTTCGCCATGGCGTCCACGATTGCGAGCGCCGTGACCGATCCGGCCTTGACCTCGTCGAAATTCGCGTACTCGCCGCCGACCGGCAGGAGATAATTCTCGCCGTCGATCTGCATGCCGTGGCCCGAGAAATAGAACAGCCCGACGCCACCCTTCTGCTTCAGCGCTTTGCCGAACGCCTGTACCGCCGCCACCATCTTGGCCTGGTCGGCATCCGTTTCGACGATGACCTTGAAGCCTGCGCTCTTGAGCGCCTCCGCCATGGCCTCGGCATCGTTGACCGGGTTTCTGAGGGGCGCCCACGAATAATCGGCATTGCCGATGACGAGGGCGGTGCGTGCGGCGGGACCCTCGGCCCGAGCGATGAGACCCGTTCCGAGCAAAACAATAAGGCACATCAGGAGCTTAATGGAGCGCATGGCGGCATGACCTCTTGGCGTGACGAACGGCAGAAATTAGCAGCGGCTTCGCCTTCGTTCCAGTGTGGCTAAAGGTCGAGCACGAGGCGCTTCGGGTCCTCGATGGACTCCTTGACGTTCACCAGGAAAGTGACCGCGTCTTTGCCGTCGACCAGACGGTGATCGTAGGAGAGCGCGAGATACATCATCGG
>DATMDY010000215.1:0-4459 GCA_035557335.1 Methyloceanibacter sp. | reverse complement strand
TCGCGTCAGAGGAGATCGTTGCGCGTCTCGGCGCCACGCTCGGCCCCTGGCCGGTCTCCGGCCCCGCCATCGCCATCGGCACGCAAGCGCTGCGGGATCATGGCTGGCGAGCACGCACACGTGCGTCGCTCGCGGAAGCAGCCCCCCGCCTCGCGGCATTGCTTTCCGATTGCAATCTCACCGTGGCGGGAGGCACAGACCTCTTCAAGCTGGTGCGGACGGACGATGCGAGCGCGCTGCATGAGCATCTCGTCCGCCACGGCATTCTCGTGCGCGCATTTGCCGAATACCCGGACCTGTTGCGATTTGGTCTGCCTGCGGCGGAGGGGGAATCGTCGCGCCTTCGCGACGCGCTAGGTCGCTTCGGCCGCTGAAGCCTTGTCCGGAATCTCGGCCGGGTGCTCATCGGGGCCCGGCGGCACGCAGATCCGCAAGGACTCGCGCTCGAGTTCGAGAATGATATTGCTGGGTAGCTCCGGCTTGGCAAAGACCTCGTCGTCGATCCGAAGCGGACCTTCGTCCCAATGGAACGTCACTTTGCGCGCCTTCGCGACTTGCACCGGCGGCGGGCGCTCGTGATCGCCGGACTCGAGCCAGTCGATCATGTCGTGGCGGCGCGCCTCCGTCAGATAGACGACATCGAGAAGCTGGTCGCCGGTCTCCGCCGACGGGCTTATCAGCATGCGGGGGCCTGTCATGCCAAGATTGAGCACCTCGACGAAGATGAAATCCTCCTCGATCTCGTTGCCGTCGGCGGTGACGGTGAAGTGTTTCGGTTTGGCCTTGGCGAGGGTCTCGGCAAAGCCTTTGCGGCCTCTCTCGATCCGCTCTTCCCGTGGCGGCTTGCGGTCACCATCCGGCGTCACCGCCTTGGCGAAGGCACCCCAGCCGACCGACTCCAGAAAGTGCCGCGAGCCCCAGGGCCCGGCGGCGATCCCCATGTCGAGACGCCGCACCGGTGCGCCACGCATCGCCGCGATCAGGGCCGGAGGCTCCCCGAATATGCCCATGCAGCGGGCTACGTTGTTGGCGGTGCCGACGGGCAGGATGGCGACGAGCGTCTTGCGGTCCGAGATGCGGCGCGTGACCTTGCCCACCGTTCCGTCGCCGCCCGCGATAATAAGGACATCGGTCGGATGCGCGAGCGCCGACTTATAGGCGTCTTCCTTGCTTGAATAATAGGTCGTGGAAAAGCCGGCCTGATCGAGCGCTGCGAGCAGCTCCTCGGCGGAGGGCCGCCCCGAGCCGGCGGTTGGATTATGCACCAGCAGGGCGCGCATGGATCGGTCAACTCATGGCGGAACCATCGAGTTCCACACAACAGCCTTCGAGGACTAGCTCGGCATACCCTCAGTGCGCCCAGCGCCGCGCGTTTCGCGTGGCAAGCTCAAAGCGGCCTTGGGCGTCCTCTGGAAGCAATCTGGCGATGATGCCCATGGCGAGCTCGACCGAGATTTCGCTCGCGCCGCACTCTTTCAACTGGTCGCGGACCCAGCCGTAAATCTCCTGATCGCCGGATCTCAGGCCTACAGCGATCTCATCAAGCATCTGCACCAATGACTCTGCTGCCATTGCCCTCTCCAATCTGCCCGCCTGCGCAGGCCGTTGGCTTGCCTTGTGTTTTTCCCGTCCTCTGGTGCAGCCTTCCCCGACTCACTCATAATAAACCCAATCCTGGTCACCACGCGTGGCTTACCCGTCACAGCTGCGACTTTTCCGCAATCAATCTTCGCCTGGCCCTACGAAGGGGATGGGTTTGATGGACCCCGTCGCCGTGGCATCGGCGCCGCCCTGCGCGACAGGGATGCCGCGTCGCCCGAGACGCTGCGGCCGGCAGACATGGCGGCCGCCATTGACGTTCTTGGTCAGGAGATCGAGGTGAAAATGGTTGTAATGGTGGCGGTCACCACCCGGCCCCAGCACCGTATAGAACTGGGCGCAGGCGCCGTTATAAACCTCTGCAAGAAATCCGCGCTCGCGCTGGCCGCCGCGCCACCAGCCTCTGACCACCGATATTTCCTGGCCGTTCGCCAAGCGGAATCCGGCGATATCGATGGCATTGCCGAATGAATGCTCGGAGATATGGGCGCGGTTGTTCCCGTTGCGGCCGCGGCAGCTGAAGGAGCTGATCTGCCGGATCTCAACGACCGGCTGGCCGTAATAACGATAGGCGGCGGGCTGCACCGTATTCTTGACCCAGCGATCGAGCGCCGCCGTCATCGGGCAGCCGATCGTGGCCGGCGGTTTGAGCCCGGTCGATCCTCCGAGCGCGGCCACCTTGAGCGGCCGGGTCAGCCCGCACACGCCGGGTCCGTCGATACTCCGCATCGGCACAACATAGGCGGAAGCCCGCACGACGCCGGACGCCGCGCAAGCATCCTCCGCCTGCGCCCGCCACGGCGCCCGCTGGCCCGAATTAAAGCTGCCACCTCCCGCGCAACCGGCCAGATAGGCCAGAATCGCCGCAGAGAGGGCAAGGAACGCGATACGAACCCCCATGGCCTCTAAAATGCGGCCAAGGTTCTGAACAATCCTTCAATGCTAATGAAGTGTTGCCGAAAATAAGACCGAGCGCAGTCAACCCATTGAGAGTCGATACAATTGCCAGACGGCGGCTTACGGGTGCCTCATCTTTTTGGCGCAGCATGGCAACTCCATTTGCGTAAGCGCCAGGTTGGAAATGTTCCGGCACGAACGATCCGTCTTATTGCCTCTGCTTCTGGCAGCCTTCACCTCGTTCCTGCTGATCGTCTTCTGGGAGCTCTGGGCGGAGCGTGTCGTCTTTCATTGGACCGGACTTCCTTTTGACGCGGAGTTCGAAGCCGAAGAGAGATGGCACTTCATCCTTGTCGCCACCGGCGCGATCATTCTCTCTCTGATCGTGCCTGCAATCCTTCTCAAACGCAGCTCGGCCCGTCTGCAACAAGCCTACTCGCGGCTGAGCGATGCGCAGCAAAAGGCGCAGACGCTTGCCCGCCACGACGTCCTCACCGGCTTGCCGAATCGCCGCGTCTTCAGAGAGGCCGTCCGCGCCTACACCAAGCGCTCGCACGAGAGCCAACATGCGGTGCTGCTCATTGATCTCGACCGCTTCAAGCCGGTGAACGACCTGCATGGTCATCATGCAGGCGACACCGTGCTCTGCGAGGTCGCGGAGCGGCTGAGGATGCTGGCGCCGGCGGGCGGCATCGTCTCGCGATTGGGCGGCGATGAATTTGCGCTGATCGCCGCGCACACTTCGACCGAGGCGACACGCAAATTGGCGCAGCGGATCATAACGGGGCTGGGCGCGCCCTATGCCCTCGAAACCTCAAGCATCGGTCTCGGTGCTTCGATCGGCATTGCTCTTTGCGGCGAAGATGGGAAGGCCCCCGAAGAGGTTCTTCGCGCGGCCGACCTCGCCCTCTACCGCGCCAAGCGCGACGGCAGGAACTGTCTCCGCTTCTTCGAAGCCGGCATGGACAGGGAGATCCGCGAGCGTGCGAAACTGGAGTGGGACGTTCGCGATGCCATCGAAAGCGAAAGCATCGAGCCGCATTACCAGCCCATCCTCGACCTGCAATCGCGAACGGTTGTCGCGTTCGAGATCTTGAGCCGCTGGACGCGCCACGGCAAACCGGTCGAGCCGCGCCTATTCATCCCCGTCATCGAGGAAATCGGCGCGATGGATAAGCTGACCTGCGGCATCCTGCGGCGTGCGTGCCGGGACGCGTTGCAGTGGCCCGAAGACATAGCGCTTTCCTTGAATCTGTCGCCGACCCAGATCCAGGATCACGAGCTTCCGCACCGCATCACCGCCATCCTGCGAGAGACGAACTTTCCGCCGCAGCGTCTTCAGCTCGAGATCACCGAGGAGGCTCTGGTGAAGGATCTCGTCACCGCCAAGCGCGTGCTCGGCTCGCTTGCAGCGATCGGGGTAAGACTCGCCCTCGACGATTACGGCACGGGCTATTCGAGCCTGCACCATCTCCGCGAGCTGAAATTCGATAAGATCAAGATCGATCGTTCCTTCATCGCCGCCATGAGCACCGACATGGACAGCATGAAGATCGTCGAGGCGATCCTCGCGATGAGCGCAAGCCTCAATCTGCGCGTGACCGCCGAGGGGATCGAGAGCCCCATTCATGCCTCGTGGCTGACCTGCCAAGGCTGCGATGAGGGCCAGGGCTACCTGTTCGGCCAAGCCATGCCCGCAGGCGAGGTGCTCCCCTATCTTGCCCGCATGTCCGACGATGATGGGGTCGTGCGGCGCCTGACCTTGGGCGCCGCCTAGGCGCTCGCCGGCACAGGGCGGCAAAAAAGAAGGGCCGCCCCTAAGGACAGCCCTTCCATTGTCGACCGCGGTCGCTAGGACCGCTCAACGTTTGCGTCGCGAACGACGACGCCTAGACCTCACCAGAGGCGAGATTCCAGGTCAGCCGTGCCTGCGACCGCGGGCTATGACAATGAGACACTGGAT
>DATMDY010000214.1:0-4681 GCA_035557335.1 Methyloceanibacter sp. | reverse complement strand
CGTCAAGCTCCTGATCGATCCGACCGCGGTGATGTTCCTGCTCGGCACCGAGATGGATTACAAGAGCGACCGGATGCGCTCGGGCTTCGTGTTCAACAACCCGAACCAGACGAGCGCTTGCGGCTGCGGCGAGTCGGTCTCACTCAAACCGGCTGACGCCGAAGAGTAATCAGCCTAATTCCATTCACACCGTCATGCCCGGCCTTGTGCCGGGCATCCAATTGGGCGCAGCGCCAAGTGGAGAAGCCCCATCGTCATTGCTGGGACAAGCCCGGCAATGACGATAAGAATGTGGAGGCGTGCGATAAACTAGGGGATGCGGACGGGGCGCATCATGAAGGCGGGGACGTGATCCCCCATGCCCTGCTGCCCCTTGGAGGATGCCGGCTGAGATGTCGGCCTTGCGGGCCGTTCGACAGGAGCCGGAGCGGACTGAGCGGCGGGGCGTTGTGTCTCTTTCCGCTCGCCGTGATGCTTGTGCTGGCTGTGGCGGTCGTCGTGGCGGTGATCGTCCCGCCTGTTGACGCCATTGCCGTTGCCGGTGTTTCGGTGGGGTTGCGTGACCTGATCGCTTTTGCCGGGAGGCCCTTTATGGCGCCTTGAGCGTCCGCCGCGGCGATTGCGGCCATTGCCATTACCATTCGTCCGGCCCTTGGAGGCTTCGCTCGTCTCCGCCTGGGCTGTCGCGCCGTCGATCCAGGGGATCTCCTGCTTGAGCATCTTCTCGATGGCTTTGAGCGCTTTGAAGTCCTTGGGCGTCACCAGCATGGCGGCGAAGCCCTCGCGGCCCGCGCGTCCGGTGCGGCCGATGCGGTGGATGTAATCCTCCGGGTGGATCGGCACGTCGTAATTGAAGATGTGGCTGACGTCGGGAATATCGAGGCCGCGCGCCGCCACGTCGCTGGCGGCTAGAAAGGCGATGGTGCCGTTGCGGAAGGCGTCGAGCGTCGCCGTGCGCTGATGCTGGTCCAGATCCCCGTGCAGCGCGCCGACACTGAAACCATGGCGCTGGAGGGACCGGTAGACGATGCCGACATCCTTCTTGCGGTTGCAGAAGATGATCGCGTTCTTGACGTCGATCTTGCGCATCAGTTCCCGCAGTGCCTCGCGCTTGCCGGCGGCATCGTCGGGCGCCTTCTTCAGCCGCTGCACGATGGTGGCGGCGGCGGTGGCCTGGGGGGCGACCTCGACACGCTCGGGGCTATGCAGGAATTTGTCGGCGAGACGTTTGATTTCGGGCGGCATGGTTGCCGAGAAGAACAGGGTCTGCCGCGTGAAGGGGAGAAGTTTGCAGATGCGCTCGATATCGGGAATGAAGCCCATGTCGAGCATTCGGTCGGCTTCGTCGACCACCAGGATCTCGATGCCGTTGAGCAGCAGCTTGCCGCGCTCGATATGGTCGAGCAGCCGTCCCGGGGTGGCGATGACCACGTCGGCGCCGCGATCGAGCTTGCGGTTCTGGTCGTCATAGGACACGCCGCCGATCAGAAGCGCCACGGTGAGCTTGTGGTTCTTGCCGAGGATCTCGAAATGCTCGGCGACCTGGGCGGCAAGCTCCCGCGTCGGTTCCAGGATCAAGGTCCGGGGCATGCGCGCACGGGCGCGTCCGCGCTCCAGCTGTGTCAGCATCGGCAGCACGAATGAGGCGGTCTTGCCGGTCCCGGTCTGGGCGATGCCGAGCACGTCCTTGCCGGCGACGGCGAGAGGGATGGCGCTCATTTGAATGGGGGTGGGAGTTTCAAAGCCTGCCGCGGTGACGGCAGACAAAACCTTCGGACTTAAGCCAAGATTGTCGAAGCTCATGCGTTAATAAAATTCCGCGCGGTTCAAAGCGCCACGCGTATCTTCTTTCTTTCTAATAGGCGCAAGGTTTTTGCTGCAACGATTCGTGGGGTTTGCGCAAGACGCCACGTTTGGCATTGGGGCTCATGGCCCGGCAACGCTTGGCACTGAGATAGTGGGCGCGGCGCATCGGCGCAAGGGGCAAATGCAGGCGAAGAGTAGCAAATCGGCGGGCAGCGGGGTCTGCGAAGCGCTATACTTCAGGCTTCTTTCAGGCCCGGACATGCCGGCAAAGGCAGCCTTTCCATGAGCAACAACAACGACCATGCCGATGTGGCGATCAGGCCGCCGCTCCTGTTCCTGGGCGCGCTCGCGCTCGGCAGTCTGTTGAGCTTAGCTCTGCCGCTCGGGACCAGGCTTGCGTCACCCAACGGGCTGGCGCTGACCGTCGGCCTCGTCTTCGTGACCATCGGCTTGCTGCTTGCGGCGCTCGCCGCGAATCGCTTCCGCCTCGCCGGCACCCCCGTGCCGATGGATCGGCCGGTCACGGCGTTGGTTTCGGTCGGGCCGTATCAATTCACCCGCAATCCGATCTATATCGGCCTGGTGCTCGTCTATTTCGGGCTCTCGATCATCCTGACGAGCTTGTGGGCGCTCTTCCTGCTGATCCCCGTGCTGATCATCCTGCAGCGCTATGTCATCGCGCGCGAGGAGGCTTATCTCGAAAAGAAGTTCGGCGAGGCCTACCGGAAATACAAAGAACGCGTGCCCCGCTGGCTATAACGCCTAAATATCCAAGGCGTCGGGCTTGGCGAACGCGGCGCGCTCCTGGATGAAGCGGAAACGCGCCTCGGGCTTGTTGCCCATGAGCTGATCGACGAGCTTGGAGGTCTTGCGCTCGTCCTCGGCGATCTCGACACGGAGCAGGGTTCTCACGGAACGGTCCATGGTCGTTTCTTTGAGCTGTCGCGGCATCATCTCGCCCAAACCCTTGAACCGTCCGATTTCGACCTTGCCCTTGCCGTTGAAGTCCTTGCGCATCAGCTCGTCCTTATGCGCGTCGTCGCGGGCGTAGAGTGTCTTGGCCCCCTGGCTCAGGCGATAGAGCGGCGGCACAGCAAGATAGAGATGCCCGCCTTCGATCAGCCCGTGCATCTCCCGGTAGAAGAAGGTGATGAGCAGAGAGGCGATATGCATGCCGTCGACGTCGGCATCGGTCATGATCACCACTTTCTCGTAACGCAGATCCTCCTCGCGATAGCGCGCGCCGGTGCCGCAGCCGAGCGCCTGAACGAGATCGCTCAAGAGCTGGTTGTCGGCGAGCTTCGTGGAGCTGGCGCTCGCCACGTTGAGGATCTTGCCTCTGAGCGGCAGCACGGCCTGGGTCGCGCGGTCGCGCGCCTGCTTGGCCGATCCGCCGGCGGAGTCACCCTCGACGATGAAAATCTCGGTGCCTTGCGCGCCGCTTACCGAGCAATCGGCGAGCTTACCGGGGAGGCGCAGGCGGCGCGTCGCCGTCTGGCGCCCAATCTCTTTTTCCCGCTTCCGACGAAGTCGGTCGTCGGCGCGGTCGATCACCCAGTCGAGCAGGAGATTGGCCTGGGACGGATTGCCGGTCAGCCAATGGTCGAAAGCGTCGCGCAAGACGCTCTCCACAGTACGGGCGGCCTCGGGGCTGGAGAGCCGGTCCTTGGTCTGGCCCTGGAACTCCGGTTCGCGGATGAACACCGAAAGCATGGCGGCGGCAGTGCCGAGCACGTCATCGGCCGTCACCTGCGCCACGCGCTTGTTGCCGGTAAGCTCGCCATAGGCGCGCAAGCCTTTGGTGAGCGCGGCGCGCAGGCCCGCCTCGTGCGTGCCGCCGTCGGGCGTTGGCACCGTGTTGCAATAGGAACTCAGGAACCCGTCGTCGCTGGCAATCCAGGCGATGGCCCATTCGACCGAGCCGTGCCCGTTGGTCCTGTCGATGCGATCGGCGAAGATATCGTTGACGACCTTTGTCTGTCCCTCGATGCGGTCTTCGAGGAAATCTTTGAGTCCGCCGGGGAAGTGAAAGACGGCGCTCTCCGGCGTGTCGCTGTCGCCGGCGAGCGCCACCTTGGCGCACGACCAGCGGATTTCGACGCCACGAAACAGATAGGCCTTGGAGCGTGCCATGCGGAACAGGCGGGCCGGCCTGAACGCGGCGCCCTTGCCGAAGATCTTGGGGTCGGGGCGGAAGCGGACACGCGTGCCGCGCCGGTTCTTCACCGCGCCGAGGCTCTTCACCGGGCGGTCGGGTTTGCCGCGCGTATAGGTCTGCCGGTAGAGCTTCTGCCCGCGTGCTACCTCGACCTCCATGGTCTCGGACAGCGCGTTGGCGACCGATACGCCGACGCCGTGCAGGCCGCCGCTCGTCTCGTAGACCTTGGAGTTGAACTTGCCGCCGGCGTGCAGCGTGGTCATGATGACTTCGAGCGCGGATTTCTTCTTGAACTTGGGATGCGGATCGACGGGGATGCCGCGGCCATTGTCGGTGACGGTGAGGAAGCCGTCGGCCTCGAGCGAGACCCCGATATGGCTCGCATGACCCGACACAGCCTCGTCCATGGCGTTGTCGAGCACCTCGGCGAAGAGGTAATGCATCGCCTTCTCGTCGGTGCCGCCGATATACATGCCGGGACGCCGGCGCACGGGCTCGAGCCCCTCCAGCACCTCGATGTCGGCGGCGGTGTAGCGGTCCTCGCCGCCGCGCCCGCGCGACTTCGTCTCGGCGGATTTGGCGGGGCGAACGGGCGCGCGCTTCAGCTCGTCTTCGAGCTTGGCGAAGAGGTCGCGCGCGGCGCTTTTGGTCTTGCGTTTGGCGCTCATAGCCGAATCTGTTGACGGGAACCGTCCGTTAGCTCGCACGCAGTTGCGG
>DATMDY010000213.1:0-4017 GCA_035557335.1 Methyloceanibacter sp. | reverse complement strand
ATCGTAAAGGACCTGGGGTGTCTCCCCGCCATCCGTCGCCTTATCGTTCTCGGCATAGACAACGGCGGCAGCGCCCGCTACCAATGCCATGAGGCCAAGCATGACGAAGGTTTTCCAGCGATTCATGCATCACTCCCTGAGCACGCAGGCAATTTCGCAGATCGGCGAACGAGCGCAAGCCCGGGCGTTGCCGGCGCCGCGCGGCGCTCCGTCTAGACTCCCCGTGAGCGGATAGGCCTGACCCTTGCAGTCAGGCGCGCAAATCGTGCTGACGACCGTGCAGCTCGTGCTGGCCGGCATCGGCATCGGCATTTTGATGGCGGCGCCGATCGGACCGGTGAATATCCTAGTCATTCAGCGCGCCGTGTCGCGCGGCTTTTGGGGCGGGCTTGCCGCCGGCATCGGCGCGGTGATCGGCGACGGCCTGCTAGCGGCCATCGCCGGCTTCAGCGTGACAGCGATCTCCGATGTGATGTTCGCTTATGCCGGATGGATCCAGTTCATCGGCGGCATGCTCCTGATCGGCTTCGGCCTCGCGCTGCTGTTTGCCAGTCCTACGCTGACGATCCCGCTCGATAAGAAATCGGATCTGTGGGAGCATACCGGCATCATCCCGCAGACCTTCTTTCTCACCGTCACCAATCCCGGCGCCGTGCTCGGCATGGCGGCGATGATCGGCGGCTTCAGCGCGCTGATCGGGGGCATTAGTCATCTCGAGGCGCTGCTGCTGGTGGCCGCGGTGATGGGGGGGAGCCTGTTGTGGTGGCTCGGCCTGTTGGAGCTGATCGCCCATGTCCGCCACAAACTCACCGAGGGGCGCTTGCGGCTCATCAATCGGATCGCCGGGACGGTGCTGCTCGCGTTTGGAGCGATCCTGCTGGTGCAGGGGCTCATCGAGCATTTCCGCTAGGTGTTCGGGTTATCTATTGCGGGGTGCGCTTCAGCGTGAACTCGCCGTGATGGATGCGGCGGGAAAGCCCGCTGGTCATCTTGGCCACGGCATCTTCGCCATAGACATCGATGAGATCGGCGAGAGACGCGAACAAAGCGGCGTTGGCGAGCATTTCCGGCTCGATGCCGTCATGCAGCGCTTCTTCCCAGGCATCCAAAATATAGCGGAGCGCCGCCCTTTTTTGCGCGTCGTTCTCGGAAGGCCGCGATGTTGGACTTGCGAACCGCAATTTGGAGATCCCCTGTTTACGCCCGCGGGAAATTGTTCTTGGAGTGTCACAATTACACCCCTGACCGCTGCGCCGGGGGACGGAGTGAACTAAAGGTTAATACTTGTGACCCTCAGGCCCCGCACATATTGTCCCGCAAGGGCTTGAAAATCTGCACTTTCGCGGATTGGCCCACGCCGCTTCTTGTCTGGGAAGTAGCTCCGGTCATGCACGCGCGCAACAAGGTCGCGAGCGCCGTCGCGCGGGATGCCTAGAATGCTCCCCTACATTGGTTCAAAAGCGACCCTAGTGGGGCTGTAAAGCAGCGGGAGCTATGCAATCGAATGCAGCTTCCATTGCTAGGATGATATTGAGCACCGCTGGCCCTTTCCTCTTTTCAGGATGGTCCTCAAGATACTTGAGCACCACGTCTTTGGCCTGCGCTCGCGTCACGCCTTTTACATTACAGACGTACCCGAGGGCTCTCATCATATCCCACGCGCCGCTAACGGTTCCCAAGCAAGCGCCTTGAGAGAAAGGATCTCCTTCTTTCTCTCGGCAGGTGTAATAAAGAGTGTCGCCATCATCGAAAAAACCCTCTGCGTGAGCGTTCGCCCCTGCGACGACTAACATCAAGAGCCCAATAAAAATCTCGCGCTTCATTGCCCCGTCTCCCGTTTGGTCACGAATGACCCGCGCGGCGATTATAGATCGGAGGCGGCGCTTGCTGAAACTAGCTTGGGAAGTGACCTGGGAAGTGACTTAGCGGCGGCCCCCGCTTCGCCTTGATAACCTGCGAAAAATAGGGCTTGCGCTCTCTAGCCTAAAGGTTAGTCGGGCGGCTCTGGCTCTGCCGGCCTCCGGCGAGCGCCCGCGGCCTGGGCTTGCGCGTCCGCGGCACCGGCGTCCTGGTTGGCCTCAGGTGTTGCGTCTGGCTTGGCTTCCGCCTTGGGGGGCGGTCCGCTGGCAAAGACCGAGGTCTGTGCCAGCGATGCGGCGATGGTCGCCCCTTCGGTGCTGAAACGGGTCGAAGCCAGCGTGGCCGATTCCGTGCAGGCACGATAGGTGCGGCGATAGCCCCGATAGCCGTCATTGAAGCTGTTCACAAGCTTGGCGCGGCGCGCGGCGGTGGTCCCTTCGTTCTTGAGGATCTCTTTCATCTGGTCGCGCCACAGCTGTCCTTCCTCGGCGCCACACAGTTCGCGCAGATAGTGGATGGCGCCCAGGATCTCGGCGAGCCGCATCATCTTGTTGTCATACGGACGGTCGTCAGGCGGGGGCGGGAGGCTGCTCTCGCGCGGCACGATGGCCGGCAGGTCGTCGCCGGGCGGTTTTGGCTTGGTCGCCCGTGGCCTCGGAGCCTGCCGGCGGTCTTCCGGTTGGAACCATCTGAAGAACTGAGCCTCGGCGCTCGGCGCAAAGCTCGTAGTGCCCAGGGCTAGCCACAGGGCCCCGAGAGCAAGGATCAGAAGCTGCTTGGCAAGCCGTTCCATGAGGGCCTGAGTAGCCCCAATTTTTGTTCAAATCTAGCCGCCTGGCGGCCGCGGTGTGCGCCCTCAGCGCCGGCCGAACTGGGGGTAGATCACGTTGCCGGCGGCCAGGTGCTCGCTCCGGCTGGGAGGCGTCTCGCCCCTGGCGATGGCATTGGCTTCATCGCCCAGGATGCGAAGGCACGCCGCCGCCTTCTCGCATGCCTGATTCAAACCCTGTTTGCTGCCACCGAGCTTGGCAACCACGTCCTCCACGACAGCGATGGCCTCGCCGTGCAGATGCACCACCGCCTCGTCGAAACGCGCACGGACCGGCGTGGGTGCCTGGCGAGAGGAAAGATCCGCGAGGTCGTCATCGTTAAGCTCGGAGACATGCTCCTCGTAGGTCATGGGGCTCCAAGCGAGGAATTCATGGGCGAACTCCTCGAGCTGCACGGAGACCGCATCGAGCAGCTTCACCAGCTCGTGGAAGTGGTTGAGATAGTCGCTGGCGGTCAGCGTCGATTCGTTGATTCCGGTGCGATGGGCACGATAATGGTCGGCCATGGCATCACGGAAGGCCGACACGACTTCCTCCGGGCTCAGGATCTCGGGCATTGCCGGATGAGGCATGAATTGCTCGTCGCCGTGCATGCGCAGAGCTTCGCCCGACTATGGTTACCAAAACGTTTACTAATCGGCGGTGACACGCAAAATGGCGAGGCCGTCATGGCCCTTGGCGCCTACGGTCTGGATTGCGGTGCCGCTGACGCGGCTGTCGGTGGCGGCAAGGTCGAAGAAGCGGCGCAGGCCCTGAATGTGCGGGCTGTCGCTTTTCGCATCGATCACCCGGCCTTCGCGCACGACATTGTCGACGACGATTAGGCTGCCGCGCCGCGCCAACTCGACCGACCATTGGTAGTAATCGGGCGTGCTCGGCTTGTCGGCATCGATGAAGATCAGGTCGAAGGGGGCGGCGCCTTCCGCGATCAGCTTGGGCAAGGTGTTCTGTGCGCGGCCGACACGCACCTCGACCTTCTCGGCCAAACCGGCGCGGGCGAGATTGGCGCGCGCCAGCTCGGCGTAGGCGGGATCGGCTTCCAGACTAAGGAGACGTCCATCGGCTGGCAGCGCACGCGCGAGCCAGATGGCGCTGTAGCCGCCAAGCGTGCCGATCTCCAAAATGCGCCGCGCGCCGATTGCCTGCGCCAGCAGCATCAGGAACTTGCCTTGATTGGGCGAGACATTGATCGGCGGCAGCCCCGCCTTGGCGCTGTCCTTGAGCGCCGCGGCAAGGGCCGGATCGTCCTCGACGAGCCGGTCGGTGAGATATTCGTCGACCGCGATCCAGTTATCGTCCTGTTCGAGCGGCTTCATGCGATGAGCTT
>DATMDY010000212.1:0-8232 GCA_035557335.1 Methyloceanibacter sp. | reverse complement strand
GCGAGCAGCGCCAGCACCAGGCCCATGCATACGAGCAGCGTGACTTCGAGGATCGCATCGTCGCGCCATTTGGCGAGTGTCGCCTCGACCGGCTGAATGAAGGCCAATTGCGCGCCGCTTGCCGGAATGTCGCGCACCGTGGCGATGGCATCGCTGCCGTCGGGAAGCGTCATGCGCAACACGCCGGCATCCACGCCGAGGATGGTCAGCGGCTGTTGCGGGCCGAGAACGGTGAGAAGGTTGGTCCCCTGCACACCGTCGGTCGGGGCGCGGGCCTGGATGTTTCCCTCGGGCCCGGCGAGAAGGACGGTCCGGCCGTCGCGGAGCGCGCCCTTGGGCAGGCTCGCGATAAGCGCGCTTTGCCAGTCGGAGTCCGCGCCGAGGCTCTGGCCCTTGAGATTGAGCGCAGCGACGTCGGCGAGCAGCATCAATTGATGGCGGCCCGCGTCGATCGCCGTCCGCTTGTCCTTGACGATCTGGAAGACGAAACCGGTGAAGGTGACTGCCGCAAAGGCGATCAGAAGGATGGGAACCAAGCGGCGCAGCAGCTCGGCCCTGGGAAGGTGCCGTCCGGCGATCTCTCGCAGGTCCTGCCACTTAAGGCCCGCGATAGCGAAAACTGCCTCACGCGCGGCGCGCGCCAGCAACATTCGGTCCCCCTAGCGTCATTCTCCTGCCGAGCCGGAGAAGATGCCGCATCTCCGAATCGCTTGATCGCCTATCAGAATCTATGAAGGCGCCGTGTGTCCAGAGGAAACCTGTGGAAAATGAGTTAACAAGCGGTTGACAGTTTGAGCGACTCTAACCCTCGCCGAGGGTCTTGGTGACGATCTCGTAGCTGTCGGTGGAGAGGGTCCGCGCCGCTAAATCTTGCAGCACAGACTTGGCCCGGGCCTGCCTGATGGGCTCGAGGATGCGCCAGCTTTCGAAAGCCCCGAGCAGCCGCGCGGCCATATGCGGGTTGAAGCCGTCGATCTCGATCGCCTGCTCCGCGAGCAGACGATAGCCCGCCCCGTCGGGGCGGTTGAAGGCGGTCGGGTTGCCGTGGATGAAGCTGCCGATCACCGCGCGCACCCGGTTGGGATTCTTCAGCGAGAATTTGGGATGCGAGAGGAGCGTGCGCACGGTCTCGACCGAAGAAGAGCTTGCCGCCCGCGCCTGCACGGCGAACCATTTGTCGAGCACCAGCGGCTCGTCCTGCCAGCGCGCGTAAAAATGATCGAGCGCCTTGTCCCGCACTGGCGCTTGCACATGGGAGAGGATGGCGAGCGCGGCGATTGAGTCGGTCATGTTGGTGGCGTCACGGTAGTGGCGCTCGGCGCGGGCGATCTCCGACGTATCCCCGGTCGCCACGAGCAGATCGAGCGCGGCGTTTCGCACGGCGCGGCGTCCCGCGCTTTCCGGGTCGGGCGAATAGGGCCCGCTATCCGCGTTCGCCTCATAAAGCTCCGTCAAAGTTTCACGGATCTCCTCTCCGATCTTTTTGCGCAAAGCTTCGCGCGCGCCATGCACGGCATCGGTATCGACATTGCGCGACAGCTCCCGCGCGATGTCGGCTTCACCGGGCAATTTCAGAAACTCGGCGCGATAGGCGGTAAGCAGCGAGCTGTCGCGCGACGTGACGGCAAGTGCTTGCGCCAGCCGGGCCGCTTCTTTCCCCGTCACGCGTTCGATATTGCCGCCGTCGCGCGCCCCATCCGTGAGCAGGTTGGTGGCGTAGGTCTGCGCCGCCTGCCAGCGATTGAAGGGATCGCTGTCATGCGCCATCAGGAATTCGATCTGACCGGGATCGAGATTGGTGCTGAGCCGGACCGGCGCGGAGAAATTGCGCAACAGCGACGGCGTCGGCGGGGCGGGGATGTCGCGAAACTCGAACACCTGCTCGCGCTCGGTCACTTCGAGCAGGCCGTCCGCGAGGGGAGTGCCGTCGGCGAGGGTGAGCGGAAGCTCGTCGCCATTGGCGCCGATCAGCCCAACCTTGAGCGGGATCAGCATCGGCTCCTTTTTGGCCTGGCCGGGCGTAGGCGGAATGATCTGGCTCACCGTAAGCCGTGCCGTCTTGGCATGCGCGTCATAGTCGAGCGAGCAGGCAAGCTCGGGCGTTCCGGCCTGCGTGTACCAGCGCATGAATTGCTTCAGGTCGCGGCCCGAGACGTCGGCCATGGCGTCGACGAAGTCCTCGACCGTCACTGCCTCGCCGTCATGGCGCTCGAAATAGAGGTCGAGGCCTTTGCGGAAGCCCTCTCGGCCGAGCAGCGTCTGCAACATGCGGCAGACTTCGGCGCCCTTCTCGTAGACCGTGGCGGTATAGAAATTGTTGATCTCGATGAAGGACGGCGGCCGCACCGGATGGGCGAGGGGGCCGGCGTCCTCGGGGAACTGATTGGATTTCAATATGCGCACGGCGCCAATGCGCTCGACCGCGCCCGAACGCGTATCGCCGGTGAACTCCTGATCGCGAAACACGGTCAGGCCTTCCTTGAGGCAGAGCTGGAACCAGTCGCGGCAGGTGACGCGGTCGCCGGTCCAATTATGGAAATATTCATGCGCGATCACGCTCTCGATCGAGACATAGTCGCCGTCGCTCGCGGTGTCGGGCCTCGCCAGCACCAGCTTGTCGTTGAAGATGTTGAGGCCCTTGTTCTCCATCGCCCCCATATTGAAGTCGCTGACCGCGACGATGTTGAACACGTCGAGATCGTATTCGCGTCCGAAGCGCTCCTCGTCCCAGCGCATGGAGCGCTTCAGCGACTCCATGGCCCAGGCGCAGCGATCCTGCTTGCCCGGCTCGACATAGATGGTGAGCGCCACCTTGCGCCCCGAGGCGGTGACGAATTCATCCGGCACGGCGGCGAGATTGCCGCCGACAAGCGCAAAGAGATAAGACGGCTTGGGGAAGGGGTCGTGCCAGGTGGCGAAATGCCGGTTGGTGCCTGGGATGTCGCCCCGCGCCACGGGGTTGCCGTTGGAGAGCAGCACCGGGGCCGCATCGCGTTCGGCCTCGATGCGCACCGTGTAAACGGCGAGCACGTCGGGCCGGTCGAGGAAGTAGGTGATGCGGCGAAAGCCCTCCGGCTCGCATTGGGTGCAATAGGTGCCGCGCGACAGATAGAGGCCGGAGAGTTCCGTGTTGGCCTCGGGATCGCAGGTAGTGAACGCTTCAAGCGTGAAGGGTCGCGCCGGCACGCGTTTGATGGTGAGAGACCCGTCTTTAACCTCGTAGTCGCCCGGGGAGAGCGCCTTGCCGTCGAGCGTCAGGCTTTCCAGGGTGAGGTCTTCGCCGTCGAGCACGAGCGGCTTGCCGCCTGTCGCCACTTTGGGGTTGGGCCGGATGCGGAGCTTTGACGCGACCCGCGCCGCCTTTGGCGCCAGCGCCACGTCAAGAGCGACCTCCTCGATGAGATAATCGGGCGGCGCGTAGTCTTTGAGGAATTTTGGCTTGCGGTCGGATTTCTGCATGGCACCGCTCTTAGAGGGCCGCACTCGCGCTGCCAAGCCTGAACGGTAAATTGGCCCGCTTGGGTCAGGCTTTCCTCAGCCGGGAAACCGAACGCCTGAGCCATGCGTTGATCCTCCCAGAGCAATGGAGAGACTTTGATGAGTGCGTCGAAAACCAAGGAACTGGACCACGCACCACCCAGGCCGCGACCCTATCCGGCGGAGAAGGCACGGCAGGGTGTCATCATTCTCGACCGGCCTCGGCGGCGCGTGGTCTTTTTCGGCACGCTGATCCTTCTCGTCCTCCTGGCCGTTCTGTTAAGGATAGCCGGCTAAGGCTTTGCTTGGTTATCCTTCGTGAACAGCAATCAACTAACGAACTCCAACGCGCGCGCTCTGTTCGTGCCATCGAGGAGGGACGCCGCGGTACTCGCCATGCTCGCACTCGCCGCGCTCGCTCTTGCGCTCTTCTTCCGTTACGCCGTTATCGAGAACACGCCGCTCGCTCTGAGTTGCGAAGCCGGCGAGGAGAGTCTCACCTGTCATGTGCGGCTCGCCGTGATCCTCCTGTTCACGTGGAATGTTTTCGGCGTGGTGGCGATGGTCGCCGCCGCAATCCAGCTCTGGCGCCCGAACGTGACCGCATTCGGGATCGGCCTCGTCTTCGCGATGTTGGGACTGGGTCTCTACAACACGCGCCTCTCGGCACTGGCCATAGCCCTGCTGGTGCTCAGCCTGGCGCGGCCCGCACCCGAAGGACGGTAAGCGCCAGCACGATCAAAAGGCCTGAGAACCACAGCGCCTGCCAGTTGGCGATCCCTTCATTGACGATGATGAACAGAGCCGCGCTCAGAAGAATGGCAGCCGCCACGATCTCGGCAACGCCGGAGTGGGGAGAGCCGTTGCTCCCGGTAAAGGCGAGGATGGCCAGCGCAACCACGGGACCCGTGAGCGAGGCAAAAGGGAAGTCCTTGTAGCGGGGGTCGAACACCAGGCCGAGCCCGGCCTGCATCGCCATGACGACCGCTATTACGAGCAGGCCGGCGAGAATAAGCGTGACGGTACCCTGTCCCCGCCAACGGGACGGGTCGAGCGACGTGGCAAAGCCATGAAGCCGGTCGGCGCTGGCAACCGCGAACGCGGCGGCCATGGGCACGACTAAGGCGAGCACGAGTAGGATGGTGCCCTGGAGCTGATCACCCGGCAGAATGTCTTCCTGGGGAAGCTTCAAGGCGGCCCAGCCGAATACCAAGCCTGACGCCAGCGCCATGCCGACGACCGCCGCGTCTTTTTGCCGCTGTCTCTGGCTGCTGCCGCCCAGCCAGGCAGAAAAGAAGACGAGAAAGGCGGCGACGATCCCGAGGCCCGCCACGAGACGCCAGCGAGGGTGGTTCGACACCGGTTCACCGAACCGGAATTTCGGCTCTCGATGGACATTGTCGAACAGCCCCCAATTCCCCCCCACAGTCCCCTCCAACTGACGCTTCCAGGGCTGATCGAAGGCCTCGATGAGGTTCACCTTCCAGCCTTCCTCCTTCGCCGCCGCCACGACCCCGCTCAAGACGCGGGCCTGATTGGCGGGCGAGGGGAGGGCGCGTTCGCGCATCCGCCCCGCGCTCGGCCAGCCGACCTCCCCGATCCAGATCGCCTTCCCCGGAAAAGCCTCCTCTATGCGCCGCCGGGCCTCGCGCACATGCGCGACGGCATGCTGCGCCGAGACCGGATCGTCCTCCCAATAAGGCAGGATGTGGATGGTCAGAAAGTCAGTCGCCGCGGCAAGCTCGGGCGCCTTGAGCCAGAACTCCCACACATCGGCATAGGTCACCGGCCTCCCGGACCGCGTCCGGACCTCCTCGAGATAGGCCTCGACCTGGCCGGCGGAGAGCTCACCCCGCAGCAGCGCCTCGTTCCCGACGATCAAGGCTTCGATCGTCTCGGGATGGCGGCGGGCGAGTTCCAGAGCCGCCTCGATCTCGCGGCGGTTCTCGGCCTTGTCGCGTGACAACCAGATACCCTGCAGGACTTTGAGGCCGTGTCGGCTTGCATGTTCAGGGACATTCCGTTCCGGGCCTGCCGACGCATAGGTCCGGACACAGGAGGTCAGGCCGGCGAGCCGCTCCATGTCCTCGGCGATCTGCTCATCGGGAATATGCGGCTTCGAAAAAGGGGCCTGGTCGCCATGGAACGGTGTGTAGGAGACGCACGTTAGCTTTTCACCCGCCGGCAAGGGTGAAAGGGGCATGGGAACCGTCTGCCCAAGGCCATGCCAAACGAGGCCGATGGCGCCTGCTACGAGCGCGAAGAGTAATAGGGAGCGGATCATGGAGAGACTTCAGGCCAGGAGGATGCGACGAATAGCAGCTTCGCGGTGCACATCATATCGATTGCTCTGGTGTGTGCGCCTGCGAAGAGATAAAAATTCAGTTTGCCGCTGGGCCGACAAAATTTAGTGGTTTATGGCCAAAAATGACACAGTCCAGCGAGGGGACACTTTTCATGCTGCGTCGCACCTTCCGTGCCGCCACGGTGGTTATCGCCGGTGGCCTGTTGTTGTCGGTCGCATCCATCCTTTCCGTTCAGGCGCAAAGCGGGCCCCCGGGTCAAACCCAGGAGGGGCAGAAGCCTGACGGTAAAGAGGACGGGAAGGAGAAGTCCGCCGATCAGGCCAAGGCGGAGGAGGAGCAAGCCAAAGCCAGGGCGATGGCGGAATATGAAGAGGCTGCCGTCAAGCTTCCGCGCAGCGCCGGCGCGGCGGAATGCGTGTGGACTGGACGGCGGATTGCGAGTCTGCTGTGGCGTGACGACATCGACACGGCCAACCGCTACATCGGTCTTTACGACCGCTTCGGCTGCTCACAGGACCATCTGAAGATCGCGTTCCGCTGTGTCGTGCAACAGGGTCCGATCGATCCCAAGGCCGCCGACCGTCTCGCGTCGCGCGTGCATGGGTGCTGGATTTCTCCAACAGAGCCGACGCAGTCGAGCCAGGCAACGACCGGCGCGACGGAAAAAGACGGAACGATTCCCAACTAAAAAACGTTTTTAGGGAAGAGACTGCAGGGATTCATGCGGCTCGGCGGCTGAGGGGGCGGGCTGATCGAGTCTAAACTTGAGATTTCAGTACAATGCGCAACGCTCTCGTCGCTGTTGTGGTCGCCCTTGCGACCGTCCTCCATGCGGCCGTTTGGTTTCTGATGCACGAGGCGGTGTCGCCCCCGAATACCAACGGGGCGCTCGCCAGCGTCTCGTTCGCGCCGCTCGATCCGAAAAGCGACGGTGAGGTCGATGCCACGACCGAGGCCCAGATCCGGTCCGACCTCGCGGCGATCGCGCCCTATACGCGCGCGATCAGAACGTATAGTTCCACCCAAGGCCTGGAGCTGGTGCCGGGGCTCGCCTCCGAGTATGGCCTGCGCGTTACCCTCGGCGCTTGGCTGGACACCTATACGGAAGAGCGTAACGAGAAAGAGATCGAAAGCGTCATCGCGCTCGCCAAGAGCCACCGGAATGTGGACGGCGTGATTGTCGGTAACGAAACGATCTACCGAAGCCAGGCTCTGGATACCAAAGAAGCAGTCAAGAAGCTCATCGCCAATATCCAGCGCGTGAAGCGCGAGGTGGCGGTACCGGTGTCCACCGCCGAGGTGTGGGACATCTGGCTCGAACACCCCGAGCTTGCCTCAACGGTGGACTTCCTCGCCGTGCATATCCTTCCCTATTGGGAGGGCATGCCGGGCACTGCCGCCGTCGATCATGCCATGGACGTCTATAAGCGCCTGAGGGAGGCGTTTCCCGGCAAGCGCATCGTGATCGCCGAGTTTGGTTGGCCGAGCGCTGGCCTAAACCGCAATGCGGCCGTGCCCGGACGGCTCGTCCAGGCCGAGGTGATACGCGACTTCCTCTCTCGCGCCGACGCCTTGGGGATCGACTATTCGATCATCGAGGCCTTCGATCAGCCGTGGAAGACCAACGAAGGCAGCGTCGGACCGTATTGGGGCATCTTCAACGCCGACCGCGAGCCGAAATTTGCCCTTAGCGGCGTGGTCGAAACGCCCAATTTCCTCTTCAAGGTGATGACAGCGCTCGCCATCGGGCTTTTGCTGTCGATCCCGATCTTCGCCATCCCGCGCGTGACGGCGGCGCAGGCCGGCGTATTGGCGCTCACCGCGCAGATGATCGGCGCCTGGTCTGCCAATGTCGTGGACTACTGGGTGACTCATTATTTCGTGCTCGGCGCGCAGATTGCCATGCTGCTCGGCGCCGCTCTCCTCATTCCGCTTGTCATGATCCTGCGCCGGCGCATCGACGAGCTCGCCGCCATCATGTTCGGCGTTAGCCCCGCGCGTTTGCTTCCACGGGGAGGCGCATTGCCCGCGCATACGCCGCTGGTGTCGATCCACATCCCGGCCTACCGCGAGCCACCCGAGATGCTCCGGCAGACGCTCGACAGCGTGGCCAAACTGGACTGGCCCAATTTCGAATGTATCGTGGTCATCAACAACACGCCGGATCCCGCTTTGTGGGAGCCGATCGAGGATCATTGTCGGCTGCTTGTGGAGCGCTTCAAATTCCTGCGCGCCGACCAGCTTCAGGGCTTCAAGGCGGGCGCGCTCCGACTCGCGCTCGAGCACACCGCGCCCGAGGCCGAGATCATCGGCGTCCTCGACGCGGACTACGTGGTCCATTCCGATTGGCTGAAGGACCTCGTGCCCGCTTTCGCCGACCCCGAAGTCGGCCTGGTGCAGGCGCCGCAGGACCATCGCGACGGCCGCCGCACCATCACCCAGACGGTCA
>DATMDY010000211.1:0-19233 GCA_035557335.1 Methyloceanibacter sp. | reverse complement strand
AGAAGCGGAGCTGCGGCAAGGTTTGGAACGCATTGTCGTTGCGGCGGTTGGGCCTATTGTTGCAGCCGAGCTTAATGCGATTGGAGTGCAGGTGAATGTTACTCCTCGCGACAACAAGTTCTTCATGAAGCCACTCGTACGAGAGCTCGCGGCTGCATTAAAAGAGAAGCGCAAGGGCTGACGGCTCCATACGGAAAGGAGCGAAGACAGGAATGACGAAGGGAAAGTTCGGTTTCCATCTAGGTGGCCGATGACACCTACATCGGGCGCTTATCCTTCTCGGAAAGCTCCTTTTGAATCCGCTTCCATGCTCGCGGCCCGAAATGCCAGCTACAGTCATTCCTGACGCCATGGAGTTCCTTCGCCCGTTTGAACGAATAAATCGGCGTCTGAAGCGACAGACCATCGTTCTTATCGTCGCCACTATCGGAAATATAGATCGTGGGCATAGGCTACCTGATTGCTTGAGAACGCGGCGAAGAAGGTCCTTGCGGAATTAGATCATAAAAGCACCAAATAGAAGAAGCCCGGCATGCGGGGGACAGCCGGGCTTCTAAGTACTCTATACCTCCCTGGACATTGGCGTGGACTGCAGGGAAGCGGAGCCAGCCAACACCTCTGCAAAAGAACACCTTGCAAAGGGGATTGTTCCAAAGTGTACGAGGGCTCGAAAGAAAAAGCTGCCCAAGCGCAACCACTAGCAGTGCCGTCAGCCATACCCTGGCACTAGGCAGCGGAAATATCCCCTTTGATTTCCTTTGAAGATTGGACCCACGTAGTAGAACTCTCTAGCGTCCCAGGCCCCAGCCGGGGCTGCCGTGATTGCTGAGACGTGGGTCAGCGGTCGACGAGGTTAATGGAAACTTAATCGGATACTTAGCTTCACGTAATTTTTTGTGCGGTCGGGACGAATGCGAAGGCCCGAGAGGAACTGATCCCTTCGACTCCACGTTGGTTCAGCACGGAGTGGGCTTTCTGAGGGAAATGCCATGAACCAAACAATCGGCAGTATCCCGGTAAAATCGCGTGTACCACTAGCGGCTTGGGCCTTCGCAGGGCTACTGACGCTATTCTCGCTATTATCTTCGCTAGTGAACGTTGCTGTCGGTCCGGTTGGACACCTTTCGGGGTCGGCATCGAATCAAGTGCAGACTTCAGCGAAGGAAGCTCAACACGCTAGTGTGAACTGGTAAAGTTCTGAGTCGAGAGATTCATGCGGGGCGCTCGCTTTGGCGGGCGCCCTTAATCTTTAGCGCAGCGCACAATGAGTTTCCCAGGTTGCCTGCTCGCTTCTTCTTCCTCTCCGGTGAGAACGTCGAGGGAGTGCGGGCGAATAAGCCCGAAGACATTGACCGTCTTTACGAGACGAAAGGTTACAGCGTAAGGGGCGCGATCCCCCTGGGGCTCTCGCGCGGCTCGGTCGAGTTTCTCGCGATCGTTACCGACGCCCTGATTACCGGAACCCTTCCGCGGAAGGCCCGTGACCGCGGAACCCGTTTCTCAGCCCACTTGACAAGCAGATTCAAGCGCGACATACGGCGACATACTGAGGGACGCGAGGGACCATGTCTGTTCGCAAACGTAGATGGATCACCCGCTCGGGCGAGGTGCGTGAGGCCTGGATCGTCGACTACACCGATCGGCAAGGCGAGCGGCACATAGAGACTTTCGACAAGAAGAAAGATGCCGATGCCCGACATTCCGAAGTCAAGGTGGATGTGCGAGCCGGGGTCCACGTGGCACCGAGCAAGAGCGTCACGGTCAAAGAGGCTGGCAAGAGTTGGATAGCCACTGCTGAAGCTGCCGGCCTCGAGCGCGCAACCATCAAGCAATACAAGGAGCACGTTGACCAACACATTGTCCCGTTCATCGGGACGGTGAAGCTTCAGATCTCAGGGCACAGTCGATCCGGAAGTTCGAGGACCGACTGCGCGAGGAGGGCCGATCGCCGGCCATGATCCGCAAGGTGATCGGAAGTCTCGGCTCGCTTCTGGCCGATGCTCAGGAGCAGGGTCTTGCTGCCCGCAACGCTGTTCGGGATCTTCGGCGCAATCGACGTCGCGGCAAGGACCACCAGGCGGAGAAACGGCAGAAGGGCAAGCTCAAGGTCGGCGAGGACATTCCCATTCCGGCCGAGATCAAGGCGATTTTGGCGCACGTTAGGGGCCGCTGGCGCCCGCTTTTGATCACGGCCATTTTCACAGGTCTGCGCGCTTCCGAGCTTCGCGGATTGCGGTGGAAAGACATTGACCTCAACGCCGGGGAGATCCACGTCCGCCAGCGCGCCGACAGGTTCAACGACATCGGCAAGCCCAAGTCCGCAGCCGGCGAGCGCCAGGTCCCCTTCGGAAAATTCGTCGCCAACATGCTCAAGGAATGGAAACTGGCCTGTCCCAAAAGCGACGGCGATCTCGTGTTCCCGAACGGCGAAGGCAACGTTGAATCGCTGGCGAATATCATCAACCGCGGTCTGATTCCGGCCCAGCTTGCGGCCAGCGTTAACGTCCCGCTACGCGACGACAAGGGAAAGCCCAAGCATGACGACGAGGGTAAGCCGATGGTCAAGGCCAAATATACCGGCATGCATTCGCTGCGGCATTTCTACGCCTCGTGGCTCATCAATCGGCCCGAGCAAGGCGGTCTCGGTCTTACGCCTAAGATCGTACAGGAGCGGCTCGGACATTCCTCGATCACCATGACCTATGATCGCTATGGACACCT
Source organism: Methyloceanibacter sp. (assembly GCA_035557335.1). Classification (GTDB taxonomy): domain Bacteria; phylum Pseudomonadota; class Alphaproteobacteria; order Rhizobiales; family Methyloligellaceae; genus Methyloceanibacter. The sequence goes on along the minus strand of DATMDY010000211.1, from coordinate 16,512 downwards.
GTTCCCGCGCGGCGACGACGCCGAAGAAATCGAAGCAGCCGAACGGGCGCTGCTCGCTTGACAAGCGGATTGAGCACGAAGATCTCGGTTAAGTCCTTGCTGCCGCAAGGGGATCACACAACGCGACATACGCGCGACATAAAGCATAATACTTAAATAAAATCAATCATATGAGGCGGACTGAAAATCCGCGTGTCGGTGGTTCAAATCCGCCCCTGGGCACCACCTCTCTCAAAGAGGGGCGGCTTACCAGCGCGAGAACAGCCCGCGCGGGAAATTTCTTGGCCCCGGATCGAAGACCTTGCCTCGCGCGTGACGCGGCAGGGCGTACGCTGGCCTGCTTCGAGACTGTGGTTTTTCCTCGCACAGTCGGCCGCGCGTGGCAGAAGTTGGATTGCCCGCGGCCTCTAAGTCACTGTTTTTTCTAGGCGCGTTCGGCCTTGATGCTTCACAATTTGACCGCTGACTTGGTCAATAGTCGATCGATCCTTCTGCCGGCGTGAAAGGGGCTGGAATGCGTGTAAGCCGATACGGCGTTGTAGCCCTGACTGGTCTCGCGCTTCTACTATTGGCGTCGGCCCGTGATGAGAGCTCGGGCGAGGACAACCCCGCGAAAGGACGGATCGAGGCGACTTATCGCGTCGACTGGGCAGGCGTGAATCTGGGCGAGTTCCAATTGAACGCGGCGTTCAAGGGGTCCGCCTATGAAATGAAGGCCAACGGAGACTTTTCCGTGCTCGCGGGTCTCGTCTACCGCGCATCGGGCACGACCACGAGCAGCGGCAAGATGACCAGGTTCGGCCCCGAGCCGTCGCGCTTCACGCTGCACTATAAAGGCGGGGATAAGAAGGAGACGCGTCTCATGCGTTTCACGGGCGGGACGGTCAAAGTCTCCATAACCCCCCGCAAGAAACAGAACCCGCAAAAGCGCATACCCGTGACCAAGGAGCAGCTTGCGAATGCGCTCGATCCTCTGACCGCGGCCTTCTTATATGCGCGCTACGATGGCCCGCGCGGCGATCTCAAAGTCTGCCATCAGACGGTGCCGGTGTTCGACGGCAAGCAGCGCTTCGATATCGTGCTCACCCCTAAACGCGCCGATAGGCTCGATGCGACCAAGGGGCCTGTGGGCCTTTCCGGTCCAGTGGCGGTCTGCCAAGTGAAGTTCAAGCCGATCGGAGGCTATCGTCCCGACCATCCCGGGATAAAGTTCATGTCCGAGACGGATGAAATCGAAGTCTGGCTGGTGCCTTTGCCGCGCACGCCCCTCTATGTGCCTTACCAGATTTTCGTGCCGACGGCCTGGGGGCGCGGATCGGTCACGCTCACCGAGATCAAGATGAATATCGATGGCTGAGAAAGCACGGTCTCTGGACGGAGAGATTCTGGGCCCTCATATTGAGAAAGTGCCTACCAATCGACTTGGGCGCGTGCGCCGAAGCCTTTGATCGTCGCTCCGTTATCGAGGTTGGCTCCGTTCATCAAGCCGCCGTCGATATCGGATTCGCTGTATTGAAACTGGAAACGCGTGTGGTTGTTGAGCCACCAGTTGAGGCTGATCAGCCAAGTCTTCTGCTCGCCGCACAAGTCGCAGGCGGCGATGTTGACGGCTTTGTCGGTCAGATCGAGAACGTCGTATCTGCCGGCGAGTTGCCAGGCGCCGTAGCCGCCCTGGAACACCGGATTCTTGACCGTTGGCCGGCCGATCACGCCCTTCTGATAGGTCTGCGACTCGCCGGTCAGGAACCAGTTGACCTCGACATACCAGCCGTCATAGGTCGGGTCGGGGTTGATGCCGAAGATCGGTGAGGAGTCAGCCCTTAATTGCGTGTATTCACCCTGCACCGAGAAGGATTTCCAGATCAGGAGGCCCTCCAAGCCCCAAAAGGTGTCCTTATCGAAGATAGCGGGCGTTGACACGAAGCGGTCGGCAAGACGCAGATCGGCTCCGCGCGCACGGTATTGAAAGAACTGATTGTTCACCGGGACCGGATCGCCGCGCAAATCCTCCGCGCCGTCGCGCGTGCGCCAGCTTGCGCCAGCGTGGATCACTTTGCCCTCCTGATTGATCGGTGCGAGCGTCAGGCGGGCCGATCCGGTCTTGACGTCTTGCAGCCAGTTTTCCTGTTCGGCGACCCGCGGCCCAAAAATTCCGGCCGATAGCGTGTAGTGATCCTTGGCGTAGATCGTGCCGGCGCCGATCTGGCGGTCGAGCGTCCAGGCCTCTTGGAAAGCGGCACGCTCGAGGAAGGTGAGGTAGTTTGCGCTCTCCAAATGCTCGAGACCGTTGAATGTCTTGAAATTGCCAAAACGCAGGCCGAGGTCTTCGGCGAGGCCCGTGTACTCGACATAGGCATCCCTGAGCGAAGCGGTATCGTTGGCGAAATCGACCTCGACGATGTATTTCACTTCACCCCAGACGACACCTTCGACACCGAGGCGCGCTCGCCTGATGGTGGCGGCGTTAACGTCAGGCTCGCCGGTAATGGCCTCATCCTGATCGATGGCGTTGTAGTCTGCCTGCAGGCGGCCGCGGACCTTCATCTTGAACTTGCCATCGGCGCTGGAGAATTCCGGCGCGCCACGCCACTTGACGTCCAGGTCGAGGTCGCCGCTATTGGACTTCTCGGCGCTCGCCTTTGCCGAAGCGGCTGCCGCCTTGGCTTTTTCGACCTCCTTCTGCAGAGCGGAGATCTGTGCCTGTAAGGCTTTCAGCTGGGCCTCGATCGCTCTTGTATCCTCCGCGTCCGCTGGTGAACCTAATACCAGGACGGCGATGGCGCCCACCCCGACGAGAGAATTGCGGCCCTTAGCGCTTAGTCCCCTGATCATGGGGTCTAGATCCCGAAGTTCGGGCCTCTATTGAAGCCATTTCCGGGGTTTTACCCCCCACATCAGAGGATTAGATTATGGTTAACAATCCGCTAACGCCTCGGGCGGAGCGGTATCTGAGACGTGGCACGTGCCTGTTCCCACTGTGTTTAGGCGAAGCTTTGCGATAGCGTGCGGACAGGCGAATCTTGCATTAGGCGGGCGTACGCCACAGATGGATAGAGCCTCCCGCCCCGATGTGGCCAGGATGCAAAAAAGAACCAGTGACGACGATGCGGACGAGGTAACGTCGCTCAGGGAGCCGACGGCACCCGTGCGCGATCCATCCGACAGGCCGCTTCCACCTGACGAGCCCGCAGCGCCACCGAAACGGCGGTGGGGCACGCTGCTTTTATTGCTCGTGCTGATCGCGGCCGGTGCTCTCCTCTATCGTTATTGGGGCTTCTGGCAGATGGAGCAGGCAGCTCCTGCCGCACCGCCTCCACCTACTGTCACCGTGGCCAAGCCCTTGGTCGTGGAGATGCAGGAGTGGAGCGACTTCACCGGCCAATTCGAGGCGCGGGAGTCGGTCGAGATCCGCGCCCGCGTCAGCGGCTATCTCGAATCGGTCAATTTCACCGACGGCCAGTTGGTGAAGAAGGGCGATCTTCTCTTCGTCATCGAGCCAAGGCCGTATGAGATCGCGCTTGCCCAGGCCAAGGCCCAGCTCACCCAGACCGAAGCGCAGCTGCAGTTGGCCGAGTTGCAGCTGCAACGCACGGCGCAGCTGCGCAAGAACGACTACGCCACGCAGGAGACCTATGACGAGCGGGCTGCCGAGGTGAAGAGCGCCACCGCGTCCAGGGACAATGCCATCGCCGCGGTCAATCAGGCTGAGCTCAATCTCGATTACACCCATGTCCTGGCGCCGGTCTCGGGCCGCGTCGGACGTCACGAAGTGAGCGTCGGCAATCTCATCATGGGCGGCACCGGCGGTTCCACCACGCTGCTTACCACCATCGTCTCTCTCGATCCGATCTGGCTCATGTTCAACGTCAGCGAGGGAGACGGCATGACCTATAAGCGCCTCGTGCAGCGAGGCGAGATCAAGTCGCCGCGCGACAATGCCATCGAAGTGCAGGGCCAGCTGATGGACGAGAAGACATGGACGCTCAAAGGCACCATCGACTTCGTCGACAATCAATATGACCGCTCCTCGGGCACGATCCGCGTCCGCGCAGCCTTCTCCAATCCGGACTTGTTCATTACCCCCGGCCAATTCGGCCGCGTTCGCGTGCCGATGTCGCAAGATCGCCCGACCATCCTCGTTCCTGACGCGGCGGTGGTCACCGACCAATCGATGAAATTGCTGTTCACCGTGGCGCCTGACGGCACCGTGGTGCCGAAGCCGGTCGAGCTTGGGCAGGTCACCGACGACAATTTGCGGATCATTCGTAACGGCATAGAGCCCAGCGACGAGGTGATCATTAATGGCCTCTTGCGGGCGCGGCCTGGGCAGAAGATCACGCCTGAGCAGGGCACGATCCAAGCCCCGGCCACGCCGCCCGGCGCCAACGGCCAATGAACCTCTCCCACTTCTTCATCGACCGTCCGATCTTCGCGGCGGTCATATCCATTCTCATCACGCTGATCGGCGCGGTGGCCTATTTCAGCCTGCCGGTCGCGCAATACCCTGAGATCGCACCACCTTCCGTTCAGGTCACTTCCCAATATCCGGGGGCTTCCGCCGAAATCGTGGCCAAGACCGTGGCCACGCCGATCGAGCAGGAAGTCAACGGTGTCGACGACATGCTCTATATGACGTCGCAATCGACAAGCGACGGCGCAATGGCGCTGGTCGTCACCTTCAAGCTCGGCACCGATCTCGATACGGCGCAAGTTCTGGTGCAAAACCGGGTCTCTATTGCCTTGCCGCGCCTCCCCGAGGAGGTCCGCGCTCTCGGCGTAACGGTGACAAAGCAGTCACCCGATCTCATGATGGTGATCCATCTCTACTCGCCCGACGACACCCGCGACCTGCTCTACATTTCCAACTACGCCACGCTGCATGTCAGGGACGTGCTCTCCCGCATCGACGGCGTAGGCAATGTTACCATCTTCGGCGCTCGCGACTACTCGATGCGTATCTGGCTCGATCCGGAGAAGCTCGCGGTGCGCGACCTCACTGCCGGCGACGTCCTCACGGCGCTGCGCGGCCAGAACGTGCAGGTGGCGGCCGGGGTTATCAATCAGCCTCCAGTGCCGCAGCCTGGTGCGTTCCAGTTCAATATCGAGACGCAAGGGCGTCTCGTTGATCCCCAGGCCTTCGGCAATATCATCGTGAAGTCCGAGGAGAATGGCCGCGTCGTGCGGGTCAGCGACGTCGCCCGCGTCGAGCTTGGTGCTGCCGACTACAATCGCAACGGCTATCTCGACGACAAGGTGGCCATTCCCTTGGGTATCTTTCAGCGTCCGGGGTCGAACGCGCTACAAACGGCAGACCAGGTCAAAACGGCCATGGCGGAGCTGTCGAAGTCCTTTCCGTCGGGGCTCCGCTACGACATCGTCTACAATCCCACCGAGTTCATCTCTCAATCCGTCGATGCGGTAATCGAGACGATCTTCGAGGCCGTGATCCTCGTGGTCATCGTCATCATCCTTTTCCTCCAGACTTGGCGCGCGTCGGTGGTGCCGATCATCGCGATCCCGGTTTCGCTGGTCGGCACGTTCGCCGTGCTGGCCGTGCTCGGCTATTCGCTCAACAATCTATCGCTATTCGGCCTAGTGCTCGCCATCGGCATCGTGGTCGACGACGCCATCGTCGTGGTCGAGAACGTCGAGCGCAATATTCGCGAGGGCATGTCGCCGCGCGAGGCGGCCTACCGAACCATGGAGGAAGTCGGCGGCGCGTTGGTCGCCATCGCCCTGGTGCTCACCGCGGTGTTCATTCCGTCCGTGTTCCTGAGCGGTATTCTCGGCCAGTTCTTCCGCCAATTCGCCGTAACTATCGCCACAGCCACGGTGATTTCGCTCATCGTATCGTTGACCTTGAGTCCGGCCTTGTGCGCGCTTTTGTTCAAGCCGCACGATCCGCATCATCGGGGCGGAAACATTCTCACTCGCGCCATCAACGGCTTCTTCAAAGGCTTCAATCGCGGATTCGATTGGGTGTCGTCCCGTTACGGGGCCTTTACGGCGAAACTGGTGCGTATTTCGGCGATCATGCTCTTGATCTATGTGGGACTGATTGGCCTGACGGTGTTCCAGTTCAGGTCGGCGCCAACCGGATTTATTCCGCAGCAGGATCTCGGTTATCTGATCAATATCGTCCAGCTGCCGCCCGGGGCCTCGCTTGCCCGCACCGACGAGGTGGCGAAGAAAGTCACCGAGATCACTCTCGGCACGCCCGGCATCGCCCACGCCGTTCCCATTGTCGGGCTGGATGGAGCGACCTTCACCTCCGCACCGAATTCTGCCGTCGTCTTTTCTCCGCTCGATCCTTTCCCCGAGCGCGCAAAGCAGGGTCAAAGCGCTACCGCGATCATGGCCGCGCTCAACCAGAAATTCGCGGCGATTCAAGACGGATTCGTCATCAGCGTGTCGCCGCCGCCGGTACGCGGTATCGGCACCACCGGCGGCTTCAAGATGGAGGTGCAAGATACACGCGGCGGCGATCTTGCCCAGCTCGAAGAGGTGGCCATGTCGATCGTCGGTGCCGCCAACCAGACGCCGGGACTTGCCGGCGTGTTCACCACGTTCAACACCCGCACGCCGAAAATCTACGCGGATATCGACCGCGTTCGCGCCGAAATGCTGGGCGTCAATCCCGACAATATCTTCCAGACGCTCGAGGTCTTTGTCGGCTCGCAATATGTGAACGACTTCAATTTCCTCGGCCGTACCTATCGGGTCACGGCGCAAGCCGACGGCCAGTTCCGCCAGGATCTGCATGCCATCTCGCAACTCAAGACGCGAAACGCCCAGGGCCAGATGGTGCCGCTCGGCTCGGTCGCTTCGTTCCGCGACATCACCGGACCCTTCCGTGTCGAGCATTTCAACCTGTTCCCGGCAGCGGCGGTCCAGGGCGGTACGCTACCCGGCTATTCCTCCGGCTATGGGCTCGAGGCCATGGAGACAATCGCCAACAAGCTTCTGCCCGAAGGCTACGCCTTCCAGTGGACCGAGCTCGCCTTTCAGGAGAAGCAGGCTGGCAGCACGGCGATCTATGTTTTCCTCGCCTCCGTGGTGTTCGTGTTTCTGCTGCTCGCGGCGCAATATGAGAGCTGGGCCTTGCCGCTCGCCGTTATTCTCATCGTGCCCATGTGTCTGCTCGCCGCGGTGAGCGGCTTGCTGTTACGAGGCATGGACGTGAACATATTGGGACAGATCGGCTTCGTGGTGCTGATCGGCCTCGCCGCCAAGAATGCGATTCTGATCGTGGAGTTCGCGCGGCAGAACGAAGAGCGTGGCGAGGACCGCTACCAGGCCGCCGCCGAAGCCGCACGTGTGCGTCTGCGGCCAATCCTTATGACCTCCTTCGCCTTCATTCTCGGCGTGGTGCCGCTGGTGATCGCCACGGGCGCCGGCGCCGAAATGCGCCAGTCGCTCGGCACGGCGGTGTTTTTCGGCATGCTCGGCGTGACCGTCTTCGGTCTGATCTTCACCCCGGTGTTTTACGTGGTGGTGCGCAAATTCGCGCGGAAGCCGCATGCGCACGAAAAGCCGCGTCCCGCGCCAGCCGAGTGAAGCTCAACCGAAGATACGGCTCTCGGCGAGGCCGTTGAAGATCGACTGCACCGCCAGCGCAGCCAGCAGCACGCCGAACACGCGCACGATTACTTTCCGGGCCGTCACCCCGATCAGCTGATGCACCTCCTGGGCGAGTAGGAGGAGGATCAGAGTCACCAGCATCACCGTCAGGATCGCGGCGATGACGGCGGCAAGCAGCGTGACGTCACCTTTGGTGTTGGCGGCGAGTACGATGGCGCCGGTCATGGCGCCGGGTCCGGCGAGTAGGGGGGTGGCAAGAGGAAACACGGCGATCTCGGCATGGCGTTCGGCCCTGGTCTCGGCCTCCTCGCTTTCCTTGGACGTCAGCGGCGCCAGTCCCGGGCGTTGCGACAGCGTCATGTCCAGCGCGATGATGAACAGGACGATGCCACCCGCCACCTGCAGCGCCGCGAGCGACACCCCGAGCTGCCTTAGCACCGGCTCTCCAACCAGCGCAAAAAGCAAAATAATCACGGTGGCGATGATCACCGCCTTGACCGAGATGGCGCGCCGTTCGCCACGCGTCATGTTGGGTGTGATGGAGGCGAGCAGCACCGCAGCCTCGATCGGGCCGATGACGGCGAAAAAGGTGGTGAAGGCGGTGAGGAAGGTTTCAAGCATGGTGCTATTTGCAAGGTCGTCTTGGCGGAGCTTTTAACACTTTTCTGGACGGGCTCGCCGTGTGCTATCGGGCTTGAACCCAAGACTTGGCAGGTGTCAGGCACAGGCGAGACTTTAGGCTGATCAAAATATAGGCGTCTAAGGGCGTTGCTCATTCGGACGCCACCGTCATAAGATGGGCCGGCCAAGGTAATAATAGGACTTGAGGAAACGCGTCGGGGCGGGCCGTCGGACGCTTGAGAGAACCAGGACGGGCGCGCTTGCCGCAAAGTGCCGAGAAACTGATAGCCAGGGCCGCTGAGACCGGGTCGGCCGCGCCGCAAGAGGCCGAGCCGGCGGTGCTACCCCGCAAATTTTTTGACGAAATGCGGGCGCCCGACGGCAAAGTCCGGCGGACTTACGGCGCACTTGCCAGCCTTCTCGATGATCTTTCCATCGAGTCCCTGGTCACCAAGCAGAACGCCGCCGAGGAGCTGTTCCGCCGCCTCGGCATCACCTTCGCCGTCTATACCGAAGGCAGCTCGACCGAGCGGCTGATCCCCTTCGACCTCATCCCCCGCATCCTCGATCGCGCCGAGTGGAACCTGATCGAGCGGGGCTGCATCCAGCGGGTCAAGGCCATCAACATTTTCCTCTACGACATCTATCACGACCAGGAGATCATCAAGGCAGGGCTGGTGCCGTCCGATTTCGTGCTGCTCAATGCCGCCTTCCGCCCGGAGATGCTCGGCATCGCGCCGCCCCGCGACGTCTACGCCCATATCGCCGGCGTCGACCTCATCCGCACCGGCGAGCGTGACTTCTTCGTGCTCGAGGATAATGTGCGCACGCCGTCGGGCGTATCCTATGTGCTGGAGAACCGCGAGATCATGATGCGGCTGTTCCCCGACGCCTTCGCCGGGCAGAGCATCTCGCCGGTCGGCAATTACCCGGAACGGCTGCTCGAAAATCTGCGCGCGGTGGCGCCCGGCGCCGCCGACGATCCCGTGGTCGTGCTGCTCACGCCCGGCCGCTACAACAGCGCCTATTTCGAGCATGTGTTCCTCGCCGAGCAGATGGGCATCGAACTGGTCGAAGGCGGCGATCTGTTCGTGCGCGAGGGCTTCGTGTGGATGCGCACCACCGAAGGCCCGGTCAGGGTCGACGTCATCTATCGCCGCGTCGACGACGATTTCATGGACACGCTCGCCTTCCGTGCCGATTCCGTGCTCGCGGTGCCGGGGCTTCTGTCGGTGGTGCGAACGGGAAGGGTGGCGCTCGCCAACGCGCTCGGCACCGGAGTCGCCGACGACAAGGCCATGTATGTCTACGTGCCGCGCATGATCGAGTTCTATCTCGGTGAGCATGCGATTCTGAACAACGTGCACACGTATATGCTGCGCGATCCGAAGCAGCGGCAGCACGTGTTCGAGAATTTGCACAATCTGGTGGTCAAGGAAGTGCACGGCTCTGGCGGCTACGGCATGCTGATCGGTCCGGCCTCCACGGTAGAGGAGCGCGAGGCCTACAAGCTTCGAGTCATGCAGAACCCGGAAAATTACATCGCCCAGCCGACGCTCGCGCTTTCCACCGCGCCGACCCTGTGCGGTGGCGAGATCGTCTCCCGCCATGTCGATCTCAGGCCCTTCATCCTATCAGGCAAGGAAACCAGCGTGATCCCCGGCGGGCTGACGCGGGTGGCGCTGCGCGAAGGATCTCTCGTGGTCAATTCGAGCCAAGGCGGCGGCACCAAGGATACGTGGGTGCTGGAACGCTGACCATGCTGAGCCGCACCGCCGAAAATCTGTTCTGGATGTCCCGCAACATGGAGCGGGCCGAGAACACCGCGCGCATGCTCGACGTGAGCTTCCGCATGTCGCTGTTGCCCTCTACGTTGGACAAGCAGGCGCTGCATTTTGAGCCAGTCCTGGCCATTGCCCCCGGATCGGGGAGCTTTAACGAGCTTTACGGTGAGCTTAGTCACGAGACCACCGTCCGCTATGTGGCGCTCGACCAGCAGAACGCCGGCTCGATCTGCTCGCTGATAAAGGACGCGCGCGAGAATGCCCGCGCCCAGCGTTCGGCCATTTCCAGCGAGGCGTGGGAAAGCATCAACTCGACCTGGCTACAAGTGCAGAATCTCGACTATGAGGGACTGAAGCGCTGGGGCTATCGCGATTTCTTCGACTGGGTGAAGGAACGCTCCCATCTCTTCCGCGGCGTGGTGTTCGGCACCATGCTGCATGACGACGCCTTCCGCTTCATCCGGCTCGGCACCTTCATCGAGCGGGCCGACAACACCGCCCGCATCCTCGATGTGAAATATCACGTGCTGCTGCCCGAGACCGAGCAGGTAGGCGGCTATGTCGATTATTACCAATGGGGCGCGCTTCTCCGCTCGGTCGGCGCTTTCCGCGCCTATCGTCGCGTCTATCACGACACGGTCTATCCGTGGCGCATCGCCGAACTGCTCATCCTGCGCGCCGACATGCCGCGCTCGCTGCATCATTGCTACGAGGTGCTGATCGGCACGCTCAACGAGCTGGCAGGCAAGAAGCAGCTCGAATGTCGCAGCCTCGCGGGCCAGACCTATGCCCGGCTCCGCTACGGCCGCATCGACAAGATTTTCGGCGGCGGTCTGCACGAGTTCCTGACCGATTTCATCGCCAGCAACAACGCGCTGGGCGCTCAGATCCAGGACGATTTCCTGATGATCCCGACACCCATGGCCGGAGCGGCGGCATAAGCGCCATGCTGATCAGGGTCGAGCACACCACGTCCTACGCCTATACCGAGCCGCTGCTCGCCAGCACGCAATATCTGCGCATGACGCCGCTCTCCGGCCGCACACAAGCCGTCGAGAGCTGGTCCCTCTCCTGTCCCGGCGCGGTCACCACGCCCTGGCAAGATCAGTACGGCAATTGCTGCCATACCTTGACGGTGGCGAAGCCGGCGACCGAGCTTGAGATCAATGTCTCAGGCATGGTGCGCACCCGCGACACCAACGGCGTGGTGGGGATGGCACCGGCGGAACTGCCGGCCGGCCTATATCTTCGCGACACGCCCTATACGGTCATGTCGGAGTCCATCCGCGACTTTGCCTCACGTTTCGAGATCAAGCTCGGACGCGATGCCATCGAGACCTTGCACGAGATCATGCTCGCCGTCGCCGAGGAGGTGGCGTACAGCCCCGGCGACACCCACGTTCACACCACCGGCGCCGAGGCGTTGGAGCAGGGGAGCGGCGTTTGCCAGGACCATGCGCACATCTTCTGCGCTGTCTGCCGCGCGCTTCGTGTTCCTTCCCGCTATATCAGCGGCTATCTTACCCAGGGGTTTGGTTATGAGGCCCATGCCTCGAGCCATGCCTGGGCCGAGGCCTATATCGATTATCTTGGCTGGGTAGGCTTCGACCCCACCAATGGAACCAGCGCCACGGAAGCCTATATTCGCACTGCCATCGGCCTCGACTATGCAGAGGCGAGTCCGGTGCGGGGCGTGCGCAGCGGCGGCGGGACCGAGACCATGACCGTGCGCGTGAGTTTCCCAAGCCAACAACAACAGGCTCAATGAAGCCCAATGAAGAGATGAGGGGGAGGACACTTGACCTACTGCATCGGTATTCTGCTGGATGAGGGGGCGGTGCTTGCGGCGGATTCGCGCACCAATGCCGGCATCGATCGCGTCTCGACCTTCCGCAAGATGTTCACCTTCGAGAAGCCGGGCGAGCGCTTCTTCACCCTGCTTACCGCCGGGAATCTGTCGCTGACCCAAGGGGTCATCAGCCTCATCAGCGAGTGGTTGAACAGCGAGGACCCCGAGCGCGATTTGTTCGCCGTGACCTCGATGTTCGGCGCGGCCCGCGTGGTAGGCCAAGCGATCCGCGAGATCCACAAGATCGACGGCGGTTATCTTCAGCAGCACGAGGTCGATTTCAGCGCGTCGTTCATCCTGTGCGGCCAGCTCAAGGGCGGCCAGCTCAGGCTGTTCATGCTCTACGACGCGGGCAATTTCATCGAGGCGTTAGGCGAGACCATCTATTTCCAGATTGGTGAGGTGAAATACGGCAAGCCCATCCTCGACCGCATCTTGCGCCGCGATACGAGTCTTGCCGCCGCCGCCAAATGCGCGCTGATTTCCTTCGATTCGACCATGCGCTCGAACGTCTCGGTCGGGCCGCCCATCGACCTCATGATCTATCGGCGCGATACGCTGAAGCCGAGCTTCACCGTCAGGCTCGAGGACGACGATCCCTATCTGCAGGCCATCCGCGAGCGATGGGGCGGGGCGCTTTACAAGGCGTTCCACGATATCGTCCACGATCCGGGCTGGAAATTCTGACGGGCCCTTCCCTAACGCCACTAGAACGGTATCATCGGATCGAACACGGGGAGGGCTCATGAACATTCATATCCATCAATTCGCGCCGGGCGGCGCGGTCGATGACGCGGCCGCGCTCGAGCAATTCCAGAAGCAATGGGCCACCTACCAGAAATTGGTGGATGCCGATTCGCTGTCCCATAAGAAGGTGGGCAGTATTCTCCACGGCGCGCTCGCGGGTCTGGCCAAGCCGTTTGCCTTTCTCGACATCGCTTGCGGCGACGCGGGGCAGATGCGTGCGGCGCTCGGCGGGACCAAGGTCAGGCATTATCACGGCATCGATCTCTCCGAGCCCGCGCTCGAGCTCGCGGCCAAGAATCTCGACGGCGTATCCTTCGCGGTCGAGCTCGATCATCGCGATTTCGTCGAGGCGCTGACCAAGCGCCCCGAGCCCGCCGATGCCGCGTGGTGCGGTCTCTCCGTCCATCATTTACAGACGGATGGAAAAGAGCGCCTGCTCAAGGCGATCCACGATTCGACTGGCGACTTCCTGATGATCTACGAGCCGACCCTGGCCGAAGGCGAGGACCGCGAGGGCTATCTCGAGCGCTTCCGGCGCGTGAACCGCCCCCTCTGGACGTTCATGACGCAAACGGAGTGGGATCAGATCGACCACCACGTCACCACCTGCGATCTGCCGGAGCATGCGGCCACTTGGCTGGACCTTGGCCGGAAGGCCGGCTTCGCCAAGGCGAGCCAGATCTTCCTCGACCCGACCGGCTTCTACGGCCTTTACCGCTACGACCGCTGAGGAAACACCATGTCGCATTCGGGTCCCGCACTGGAAGAACCGATACAACTTCCCAGGCTGCTTCAGGTTGGGCTGAAGGATCGCCCGAACGAACCTGCCCTGATCTCGCTGGAGGACAATTGGTCTTGGTCCGAGCTCGAACAGACATCGAACCGGCTGGCGGCCAATTATCTAGCGCTTGGCCTGAAGCCCGGTGACCGCGTGGCGTCGCTCATGCCCAACCGCTCGGCACTCATGGTGCACTACCTTGCCTGCTTCAAGGCGGGGCTGGTCGCCACGCCGCTCAATTACCGCTACACGCCGTCCGAGATCGATCATGCTTTGACGGTGAGCGAAGCGAAGATCATCCTCGCCCATGCCGAACGCGCGGCCGACATCGCCGCGAGCAAAGCAAGCAGCCTGCCGCTCGGCGTCATTACCTATGGCGGCGAGACCGGCAAGGGGACGCGCTTCGAAGACCTCATCAAGACCGAGGCGCCTGGGGTCAGTCTGCCCGCTGTGAAACCGGATGCGCCGGCGGCGATTTTCTTCACCTCGGGCAGCACCGGCCCGGCCAAGGGCGTGACGCATACCGCGGAGTCGCTCGGCTGGATGTTTGCGAGCGCCGCCAAGGCCTTCGAGCTGACGCCGGCCGATGTGGTGCTCGCCGGCTCGTCATGCTCCCATATCGGCGGCTTCACCGTGTCGCTCTCTGGTTTTTCGGTCGGCGCGCCGATAGCCATGGCGCGGAGTTTCGACCATGCCGAACTCGGGCCGCTGATGCGCAAGGCGCGGCCGACCGTGATGTCGATGCTGCCGGCGACCCTGATGCACTTCATCCGCGAGCCCGATACCACCGCCGAGGATTTCGCCTCGCTGAGGCTCGTCCGCTCGGCGGGCGACAAGGTCCCGGCCGAGCTCGAGAAGGAATTCGAAGAGCTGACCGGACACAAGATCCATGAAGGCTACGGCATGACCGAGATCGGGCTTGCCGCCAACAATCCGCCGTCGGGCACTGACAAGGTCGGCTCGGTCGGCGTGCCAAATCCAGGCTTTGTCTTTTCGATCCGCGACAGCAATGGCGAGGAGAGGCAGCACGGGGAGGAGGGACGCGTGTGGATCAAAACGCGAAGCCAGGCTGCCGGCTACTGGAACGACCCTGAGGCCAGCGCCGAGGTAATAGGCGACGGCTGGTTCGACACGGGCGATGTAATGAAGGCCGACGAGGACGGCTATCACTGGTTCAGTGGCCGACAAAAGCAGATCATCGTGCATGACGGCTCCAACATCTCGCCACAAGAGGTGGAAGATGCGCTTCTCCAGCATCCCGCCGTCGAGAGCGCCGGGGTCATCGGTGTGCACCACGAGGTGCATGGCGAGAACGTGCGCGCCTATGTCGAGCTGAAGCGGGGCCAGTCCCGGCCCACGGCCGCCGAGTTGATCGCCTTCGCTCGCGCCCGCGTCGGCTACAAGGCACCCGAGGACATCGTGGTTCTCGACGCCATGCCGCTCAACGCCACCGGCAAGGTTGATCGCGTCGCGCTGAAGAAGATGGCCGCCGGCGACCACGCCCGTCATGTCTAATCGATCTCGGCAAACCCCTTCCGCGCTTGGGTCACGAAACGCAAGGTGAGGTCACGCCGCTTGCGCCCGTCTTTTCCCTCGATCCCTGTATGCACATCGACACCGGCGGGGCACACCGCGTGTATCGCTTCACGCACATTATCGGGATTGAGACCGCCGGCCAGGATCACCGGCTTGGGCGAGACTTCCACCAGCCTCCGGCTTACCGCCCAATCATGGGTCTTGCCGGTGGCGCCACGCGCACCGGTTACGGGATCGAATGTATCGGTGATGAAGGCATCGACCCACTGCGCGAGGCGCTCGGCCTCTTCGACCAGCGTGTCGGTATTATCCTCGGTCACTACCAGGCTCTTGACGATGCGCCAGCCGGGCTGTTCGGCGCGGAGCCGCTTCAACTCGGCATGAGAAATATCGCCGTGCAGCTGAACCATATCGACATGCAATTTGCGGCAAAGTTCGGCAATTTTCGCGGCCTTGGACAGGTAGGTAATGACGAAAAACGTGGCCTGTCCGCTATATTTCGCGACGATTTTCGCCGCCTCGCCTGAGGGCAAATCCTCGGCGTGGTGGTCGAGAACCAGCGGAAAACCGAGATATGCGACCCCACAATCGATCAGCAATTCCGCTTCTTCGGTATCCCTGATCCCCGCCACATGAATCAATCCCCCGCTCATAGGCCACCCCTGGCAATCGACACGTCCATGACAAGAAACAGGGACGCGATACCATGTCAAAGCCGCTAAGCTGATCGTGGAATAGGGGGGCGGTATGGCTCTAGAAGATATCGGTGCGCTGTTGCTCCGCGTGATTCTGGGCGTGCTTTTCTTGTCTTGCGTCTGGGGTTGCAGCAAGGGCGCCACGGCGCGTCAAAACGCGGTAGCCGCCACGGCGCTTGTCTTCAAACGGCGTCCAGAACTCTTTGCCACGGCGAGTGTCTTGCTGGCGGCTGCTGGTGCATTGTCGGTTTTGCTTGGCGTCTTCCCCCGCCTGGGGGCGCTCGCAATGGTCATTTACCTGGTCCCGGCGGCGATGGTCCATTTCGCCATGCAGCGTGAGTCTCTCGTGCTGCAGGCGAAGATCCTGCGGGAGACGAACGGCAAGATCGACGTCACCACGACGAGCGACGTGAGCGCGCTCGGGGCCACGGCAGCCTTTGGCCACATGACTGCGGGCTTGAAGAATCTCTTTTTGATCGCCCCGGCCGCCTATCTGGTTCTCGCTGGCGGCAGACCGCCGATGTTGATCGGCTTCGGCCCCGATTGGAATCTGCAAGGCCTTCTCACTCAGCTCTAACCTTGATCCACGATCATCGCGGTCAGCGTATCGAGCCGGTCTGCCTCCTCGGCAGGCTTGTCCCAGCGGATGCGATGGATGCGGGGGAAGCGCATGGCCACACCGGATTTGTGGCGCGTGGAGCGATGCACGGAATCGAAGGCGACCTCGAACACGAGCTTGGGCTCGACCTGCCGCACAGGCCCGAAGCTCTCAACCGTGTGGTTCCTGACCCAACGGTCGAGCTCTTTCAATTCCTCGTCGGTGAAACCGAAATAGGACTTGCCGACCGGCACGAGCTCCTTCTCTCCGTCCTCGCTGTCGCGCCAGGCCCCGAACGTGTAGTCCGAGTAGTACGACGAACG
>DATMDY010000210.1:0-18168 GCA_035557335.1 Methyloceanibacter sp. | reverse complement strand
GAGACCGACTCGCCGCAGCCGCAAGCGCTCGTCTGGTTCGGGTTGTTGAACACGAAGCCCGAGCGCATCCGGTCGCTCTTGTAATCCATCTCGGTGCCGAGCAGGAACATCACCGCGGTCGGATCGATCAGGAGCTTGACGCCCTTGTCCTCGATCACCTCGTCATGCGGGCCGCGCTTCTGTGCGTAAGTCATAGTGTATTCCATGCCGGCGCAGCCGCCGTTCTTCACGCCGATACGCACGCCTTCAATGCCTTGGCCCGACTCGGCGGCCAGCGCGCGCAGGCGCTCGGCGGCGGCTTCGGTCAGGCTCATCAGTTGCGGGCGGGTCTGTATGGTCATGGTTTGAAAGTGGGGCAAATCACGAAGGGCTTCAAGGGTCGTACTTTAGAACATGTTTAGTTCGAGCTTGGCTTCGTCGCTCATGCGGCTCATGTCCCAGGGCGGGTCGAAGGTCAGCTTCACCTTCACCTGACCCACGCCCGGCACCGAGGCGACGGCATTCTCCACCCAGCCGGGCATGTCGCCTGCGACCGGACAACCCGGCGCGGTCAAGGTCATGTCCACCTCGATATTGCGGTCGTCGTCGACCTCGATCCGGTAGATCAGGCCGAGTTCGTAGATGTCGACCGGGATCTCGGGGTCGTAAACGGTCTTGAGCGCGGCGACCAGGTCGGCGTGCAGGCGCTCAAGCTCCTCGGGCGGAATGGCCGAACCCGGCTCGGGAGCCGAGTCCTCCGCGCCGCCGGCCGCGCCGATGCAGCCCTTGATCTCGTCCGGTTTTTCCTGTTTGTTCTCAGTCACTTTGTCTATCGCCCTAAGCGAACATCTCACGCGCTTTCTTGAGCGCTTCGACCAAGCGGTCGACCTCTTCCAGCGTATTATACATGGCGAATGAGGCACGGCATGTCGAGGTCACCCCGTAGCGCGCCAAAAGCGGCTCGGCGCAATGGGTTCCTGCCCTGACCGCCACCCCGTAGCGGTCGAGTATGGTGCTGACGTCATGGGGATGGGCGCCGTCGACATTAAAAGAGATGATGCTGCCTTTGTCCTTGGCTTGGCCGAAGATTCGCAGCCAGTTCAGTTCTGACAGGCGCTCGTTGGCGTAGACGAGCAGCCTATCCTCGTAGGCCTTGATGCGTTCGCGGCCGACGCTTTCGACATAATCGATGGCGGCGCCAAGCCCGATCGCCTGGACGATAGCCGGCGTGCCTGCCTCGAATCTATGCGGCGGCTTGCCATAGGTGATCTCGTCGCGCGTCACGTAGCCGATCATCTCGCCGCCGCCCTGGTAAGGCGGCATCTCTTCAAGATGCTCCTTCTTACCGTAGAGCACGCCGATACCGGTCGGGCCGTAGAGCTTGTGCCCGGTGAAGGCGTAGAAATCGACATCGAGGTCCTGAACGTCGACAGGGAGATGCACCGCGCCTTGCGCGCCATCGACCAGCACGGGGATGCCGCGGTCATGGGCGATCCGCGCCACCTCCTTCACCGGCACGACGGTGCCGAGCACGTTCGACATATGGGTAATGGCGATCATCCTGGTGCGGGGCGTGATCAGCCGCTCGAATTCCGCAAGTGAGAACTCGCCCTCTTCGGACACCGGCGCCCATTTCAGCACCGCGCCCTGCCGTTCGCGGATGAAATGCCAGGGCACGATGTTGGAGTGGTGCTCCATGATGGTGAGCAGAATCTCGTCGCCCGCGCCGATGCGCGGACGGCCGAAGGAGGAGGCCACTAGATTGATCGCCTCGGTGGCGTTACGGGTGAAGATGATCTCCTCGTCGGAGCGCGCGTTTATGAAGCAGCGCACCGTCTCGCGCGCCTTCTCGAAATTGGCGGTCGAGAGATTGCTCAGGTAATGCAGGCCGCGATGGACGTTGGCGTATTCCTCCGCATAGGCGCGCTGGATGGTGTCGAGCACCGCCCGCGGCTTCTGCGCCGAGGCGCCATTGTCGAGATAGACGAGCGGCTTGCCGTGGACCTTCTGAGACAGGATCGGGAAGTCGGCGCGGATCGCGTCAACATCGTATGGCGCCTGCGCCGCGTGGAGGTCCTTGGCCGGGGGTGTCAGGACGGTCATCGCCCGCTCTCAGTCGAAGCGGACGCCGAGCCACTCGGCCGAGGCCGCGGCAAAGGCGTTGCGCAAAGCCTCGTTGTCGACCTGTTCGAACGCCTCGCCGACAAAGGCCTGGATCAGCAGCGCGCGTGCCTCGGGCTCGGGGATGCCGCGCGCTTCGAGATAGAAGAGCAAATCTTCGTCGATCTGGCCGGAGGTAGCGCCGTGGCCGCAGACCACGTCGTCGGCGAAAATCTCAAGTTCGGGCTTGGAATCGAACTCGGCCGTCTCCGACAGAAGCAATGCGTTCGCCACCTGCTTGCCGTCGGTCTTCTGCGCGCCGGGGGCAACGACGATCTTGCCCTGGAACACGCCGCGCGCCTCGTCGTCGAGCACGGCCTTGAACAGCTCGCGGCTGGTGCAACGGGGCACGACGTGCTCGACCAGGAGGGTCGTGTCGCAATGCTGCCGGCCGCGCATCAGGAACGCGCCGGAGACATCGAGAACCGAGCCTTCCCCGGCGAAACGTGCATAGATCTGATTGCGGGAGAGCGAGGCGCCAGTCGAGACCTGAAAGGCGTTGTAGCGGGCGTCAGTCCCGATCCTGACCAGCCACGTTGAGAGATGCAGCGCGTCCTCCCCTTCCCGCTGGAGCTTGACGTGGTCGATGGCCGCTTTGTCGCCGACCAATATTTCGGTCACGGCATTTCGCTGCAACCCTTTCAATCCGAGGGTGCCGTAGCTTTCCAGCACCATGGCCGCGCTGCCCTGTTCGGCAACCACGACATTGCGGGTGAAGGTCGAAGCGGGCTCGCCTTTGCCGTCGAGCTGGATGAGATGGACCGGCTTGTCGAGGGTGACATCCTTGCCGAGCCGCAAGGCGATGCCGCCGGTCATCAGCGCCGTGTTCAGCGCCAGCACCGGGTCGTCGGCGCGCGGATTGACCGCGCCCAACGTCTGCTGGAGCCATGCAGGTGGCTTCTCCAAAGCTTGCGCCAGTGACACCGCCTCGACGCCGGCTGCTTTCAGTCCGGCGATGTCGGACAGATCGGCCCGCAGCTCGCCTTCGGCCATGACCAGCCGGTAGGCGGGAAGCATCGCCACCCGCGCGCCCAGCGCCGTCTTTATGTCCGTGGCCTCGATCGGCAGCCCGGTCGCGCGCAGAAGCGGCTGCGCCTCGGTCAACCATGCGCGCAGATCGGTATATTTCCACGCCTCGACACGCCGATGCGGCAGGCCGAGATGGCCGTAAGTCTCGATGGCCTTGCGCCTAAGCTCCGACACCCACGCATTGCGCGCGCCAGGAAGCGCCTTCTCGGCGCTCGTGAAGAGGTCGAGAAGCTCCTGCTCGGCTTTGGTTCTGAATTGCTGGACGGGCAGGTCCATGATCGGCGCTTCCCCTTACGCAGCCTTGTCGCCGCCGAATTCGGCGTAACCGGATTCCTCGAGCTCGAACGCCAGCTCAGGACCGCCGGAGCGGGCCACGCGACCGTCGGAGAGCACATGCACCCGGTCTGGCACGATGTAATTGAGCAGCCGCTGATAGTGGGTGATGACCAGCATGGCGCGCTCGGGCGAACGCAGCGCATTCACGCCTTCCGCGACGATGCGCACGGCATCGATATCGAGACCGGAATCGGTCTCGTCGAGCACGCAGAGCGACGGCTCAAGCAGGGCCATCTGTAGGATTTCATTGCGCTTTTTTTCGCCGCCGGAGAAGCCCACATTGAGCGGGCGCTTGAGCATGTCGGGGTCAATCTTGAGCGCCTTGGCCTTCTCGCGCACGAAGCGCAAAAAATCCGGCGTGGACAGCTCCTCCTCGCCGCGCGCCTTGCGCACCGCGTTCACCGCCGTGCGCAAGAAGGTCATGGTGGCAACGCCGGGAATTTCCATCGGATATTGGAACGCCAGAAACACACCGGCGGCGGCGCGCTCGGCCGGATCCATGGCGAGCAGATCCTCGCCGTTCCAGGTGACGGTGCCGGCGGTGACCTCATAGTCCTGCTTGCCGGCGAGCACGTAAGCGAGCGTCGACTTGCCCGAGCCGTTCGGGCCCATGACGGCGTGCACCTCGCCGGCTGGTAGCGTGAGGTCGAGACCTTTCAGGATCTCGCGGCCATCGACATTGACGTGCAAATTCTTGACTTCAAGCATTACGACTTCTTTCCAACCGTCTGTTGCTGACTCTGTTTCCGCCGCTGCAACTCCTGCGCGCCTTCACTTTCATAGTCTCCAACCTGGCGGACCCGGTCCGGGAAGGCCTCGTCCAGGGATTTGCGGTATCTAAGGCAGCCGGCGAGGAACTCGGGCCATGGCGGCACCACCGGCAACGGGTCGGTCTTTTCCGGCAGGAGCCCCCAAAGCTGGGGGTGATGCCAGCACAGGTCTTGGCCGCTCGAATCGCGATGCTCCCTAATGGCTGCGCGCAGCCGCTTGACCTCCTCGACCAGTTGGTCGCGGGACATACCAGTCAGGTCATCGTCGAGACGGACCACGTTACCCAACGCTGCCCTCCAGCGAGATGGAGATGAGCTTCTGCGTCTCGGCCATGAACTCCATGGGCAGATGCTGGAGCACGTCGCGCACGAAGCCGTTGACGATCAGCGCCACCGCCTCCTCCGCCGACAGCCCACGGGATAGGCAATAGAACAGCTGGTCGTCGGAGATCTTCGAGGTGGTCGCCTCGTGCTCGAAGGTTGCGCTCGCATTCTTCGCCTCGATATAGGGCACGGTGTGCGCACCGCATTTGTCGCCGATCAGCAATGAATCGCAATTGGTGAAGTTCCGCGCATTGGTGGCGCGGCGATGCGCCGAGACCAGGCCGCGATAGGTGTTGTTGGAATGGCCGGCGGCGATGCCCTTGGAGATGATGCGGCTCAACGTGTCCTTGCCGAGGTGGATCATCTTGGTGCCGGAATCGATCTGCTGATAGCCGTTGGAGATGGCGATCGAATAGAATTCACCGCGCGACCCGTCGCCGCGCAGGATGCAGCTCGGATATTTCCAGGTGATGGCCGAGCCGGTCTCCACCTGCGTCCAGGAAATTTTGGAGCGAGCGCCCCGGCAATCGCCGCGCTTGGTGACGAAATTATAGACGCCGCCTTTGCCCGCCTTGTCGCCCGGATACCAGTTCTGCACCGTCGAGTATTTGATCTCGGCGTCGTCCAGCGCCACCAGTTCGACCACGGCGGCGTGCAGCTGGTTCTCGTCGCGCATGGGCGCGGTGCAGCCTTCGAGATAGCTGACGTAGGAGCCCTTGTCGGCGATGATCAGGGTGCGCTCGAACTGGCCGGTCTGCTCCGCATTGATGCGGAAATAGGTGGAAAGCTCCATCGGGCAGCGCACGCCGGGCGGCACGTAGACGAACGAGCCGTCGGAGAACACAGCCGAGTTGAGCGTGGCGTAGAAATTGTCGGTGACCGGCACCACCGAGCCCAGATATTTGCGCACGAGCTCGGGATGGGTCTTCACCGCCTCGGACACAGAGGAGAAGATCACGCCGGCCTTGGCCAGCTCCTCCTTGAAGGTGGTGACCACGGAGACGGAGTCGAACACGGCATCGACCGCCACGCGCGGCGCGCCCTGCACGCCGGCCAGCACCGCCTGCTCTTTCAGCGGGATGCCGAGCTTGGCATAGGTCGCAAGCAGCTCGGGATCGACATCGGCGAGGCTCTTAGGTCCCTCGGTGCTCTTGGGCGCGGAATAGTAGTAGAGGTCCTGGAAGTCGATCTTGGGGTAGTGCACGTTGGCCCAATTCGGCTCGTGCATGGTCAGCCAGCGCCGATAGGCCTCGAGCCGCCATTCGAGCAGCCACTCGGGCTCGCCCTTCTTGGCCGAGATGAAGCGCACGATCTCCTCGCTCAGGCCTTTGGGGGCCCTGATCGACTCGATGTCGGTCGAGAAGCCGTACTTATATTTGTCGACGTCGATCTCGCGGACGCGGGCGACGGTCTCTTGCACTGCCGGCATTATCTACTCCAAAATCCTTTTCATTCTCGGCGGTTACGCCGCCACCTTGCTTCCCTGCCTCATCCGCTTGATCAGCTGAGCGAAGGCTTCAAGGAAGCTTTCGATATCGTCACGCCTGGTCGCAAAACCAAGGCTTATCCTGATCGCGCCTTGCGCGAGCTCCGGCGCCACGCCCATGGCGGCCAGCACATGCGACGCCTCGACCTTGCCCGACGAGCAGGCGCTGCCCGAGCTCACCGCGACGCCGGCCAAATCGAGCCCGATCACCAGCGTCTCGGCCTTGGCGCCCGGCACGGCGATGCAGCTCGTATTGGGCAGCCGCTTAACACCAGCCGAAAGCACCGCCGCGTCAGGGGCGAGGCTCAGAACCTTCGCCTCCAACTCATCCCTGAGCGCCTCAATCCCATCCACCCTGGAGAGATCGGCGCTCGCCAACTCCGCCGCCACGCCGAAGCCGACAATGCCGGGGACATTCTCGGTGCCGGCGCGCCTGCGGCGCTCCTGTCCGCCGCCCTTGAGCAGCGGTTCGACCGATACACCCTCACGCACCACCAGCGCGCCAACCCCTTTGGGACCGCCGATCTTGTGGGCCGAGAGGCTCACCATGTCGGCGCCGAGCGCGGCCAGATCGAGGCTCATCCGCCCCGCCGCCTGAACGGCGTCGGTATGGAACAGCCCACCAGTGTCTTTGACGATCTTCGCCGCTTCCGCCACCGGCTGAATGGCGCCGGTTTCGTTGTTGGCAGCCATCAGGGCCACCAAGGGCCGCCAACCTCCTAGATGGTGTTTTGCAAGCTCGCTGGCAAGGATTTCGAGGTTGATAACGCCGTCCGGTGTGACGGGAATTTGCGTCATGGTCTCGGGGTGTAAGCGACCGCCCGCGAGCACCGAAGGATGCTCCACCGCCGAGACATAGCAGTGCCACGCCTCGCCTCTTTGGGGGCTAAGCGCCAGTGCGTTGGCTTCGGTGCCGCCACTGGTGAAGATCACATCCTCGGGGCGTGCGCCGGCCAGCTTCGCCACCTTCGCTCGTGCCGACTCGATCGCCGCGCGCGCGTTCCTTCCCTCCTCATGCACGGAGGAAGGATTGCCGGTCAGCGACAGCGCATCGATGACAGCCGCGCGCACCTCGTCGCGGAGCGGCGAAGTAGCGTTGTAATCGAGATAGGAGCGCTGGTTCATGCTCTGCCGAAAGCTTGCGGCCGTTCGCCGCCGGTTAAACGCTTGCACGAGCCCCCGTTGCGCGTGCTATGAAGCGCGGCCTGAAATACGGAGCCGCCCCGAACGCCCAGCAGTTCTGGAGCGGCCTTGTTTGGAACAATTCTAATCTTACGTGTATAAGATTCTGGGGCGGCAGAGTCAAGGTTTGCGGCGGCGTCTGGCGCTTCCCATGTTCCGGCGCAGGCCCATCTCCGTTTGTTTGCCCAACCGACGTAACGTGCTGCCGAGGCCAGTGGTTCATGCCTGAAGTCAATATCAGCGGTCCGAGCGGCCGTATCGAGGCCCGCTACCATCACGAGCGCGGGCCGAATACGCCCGTGGCGCTCATCCTCCACCCCCACCCGCAATTCGGCGGAACGATGAATAATCAGGTGGTGTATCACCTGTATTACGCGTTCCAGCGGCGTGGCTTCTCGGTGTTGCGCTTCAACTTCCGCGGCGTGGGCCGGAGCGAGGGCCTGTTCGACAACGGGCCCGGCGAATTGGCGGACGCAGCCACCGCGCTCGATTGGCTGCAAGCCTATAATGCCGATGCCTCGACCTGCTGGATCGCCGGGGTGTCCTTCGGCTCGTGGATCGCCATGCAGCTTCTGATGCGGCGCCCGGAGCTTGATGGCTTCATCTCGGTGGCGCCACCCGCCAATCTCTACGACTTTACGTTCCTTGCCCCCTGCCCGTCTTCGGGCCTGATGGTCAACGGGGCGAAAGATCGAGTCGTGCCAACGGAATCGGTGCGCGGGCTCGTGGACCGTCTCAAGACGCAGAAGGGCATCGTCATCGACCATGCCACCGTGCCGGATGCCAACCATTTCTTCGAAGGCCGCATGGACGGGCTGATGGAGGTGGTCGACGCCTATCTCGACAAGCGCCTGGGCAAGCAGCAGAAGAAGAAGCGCAAAGACTCCGCCGCTTAAGCGCCAGTGCCGTGCATTCGCGGCCCAAACCTGATAGAGGCTCTGCAAGGAAAGAGCGACTGGGGACGCGCCGCCAGCAGGCCATGGGCATCGTCAAATCCGACTTCCTGCGCGAGCTTATCGAGCGCGGCTATATCCACCAGGCGACCGACGAGACCGCGCTGGACAGCTTGGCGCGGGCCGAGACCGTCACCGGCTATATCGGCTTCGACTGCACCGCGCCGAGCCTCCATGTCGGCAATCTGCTCAGCATCATGCTGTTGCGCAAATTGCAGCAGACCGGGCACCGCCCGATCGTACTGATCGGCGGGGGCACCACCAAGGTCGGCGACCCTTCCGGCAAGGACGAGGCGCGCAAGCTGCTCTCCGACACCGAGATCGCCGCCAACATCGCCGGCATCGAGTCGGTGTTCAGCAAATTCCTGAGATTCGGGAATGGCGGCGCGCTGATGATCAACAACGCCGATTGGCTCGACACGCTGAACTACATCGATTTCCTACGCGACTACGGACGCCATTTCAGCGTCAACCGCATGCTGACCTACGATTCGGTCAAGCTCAGGCTCGAGCGCGAGCAGCCGCTAAGCTTCATCGAGTTCAATTACATGGTGCTGCAATCTTACGATTTCGTGGAGCTTTACCGCCGCTTCGGCTGCCGCTTGCAGATGGGCGGCTCGGACCAGTGGGGCAATATCGTGAGCGGCATCGAGCTTGGACGCCGTAGCGACGGGGTCGAGCTATTCGGGCTCACCACACCGCTGCTCACCACGTCATCGGGCGCCAAGATGGGCAAGACCGCCGCGGGTGCCGTTTGGCTCAATCCCGACATGCTCTCACCCTACGACTATTGGCAATTCTGGCGGAATAGCGAGGATGCCGACGTCGAGCGCTTCCTCAAGCTGTTCACCGAGTTGCCGCTCCCCGAGATCGCCAAGCTCGCCAAGCTGAAAGGCGCGGAGCTTAACGAGGCGAAGAAAATCCTCGCCACCGAGGCGACGGCGCTGGTGCATGGGCGCGATGCCGCCGACCGCGCGGCGGAGACGGCGCGTACCACGTTCGAGCAAGGCGAGATCGCCGCGAGCCTGCCCACCGTGGAGGTGCCGCGTGCCGAGCTGGATAAAGGTCTCGGCGTGCTGAACGCGAGCCTGCTCGCCGGCTTCGTTCAATCCACCGGAGAGGCACGGCGTCAAATCAAAGGCGGTGGGCTGAAGGTGAACGATCAGTCCGTCGCCGACGAGAAACGGTCCCTTACCCTCGCCGACCTCACGCCGGAAGGCGTGATCAAATTATCGCTCGGCAAGAAGCGGCACGTTCTGATCAGGCCGGTTTGAACGTTATTGCCCCGGCGGGCCGAAGCCGCCGCTGCTCGAAGACGAAGAGGCGGCAGCCGCAGCATCCGGGGGGGTCCCATCGCCGAACTCGAAGATCTGGCGGAAAATGCCGGGCGTCATCACCGACATCGGATTGACCAGCACGGCGGGGTCGTCGAGCTTGCCTTTGATGGCGAAGGTAATGCCGACCAACCCCTCCCCTTGCCGCCCGCCGATGATGGGACCGAGGATGGGGATCGCCCGGAAGGCGGAGTTGAGACCGTAAAGCGGGACATAGGTGCCGCCGAGATCGACCGTGCGTGCCTTGAAGTCGGCCGTACCGCGCATGGTGGCGCCGAGCGACGGCCCATTCATATAGGCGTCATGCAGCCGGAACTTGCCGCCGCCGACACTGAAAGGCGCGCGCAGTTGTGTGAAGCCGATTCGTGACATCTGCTGCTTTTGCTTCTTCTTGCCATCACCAAGCACGGCGGTTGAGTGCGGATCGGTAAGAACGTCGTCCACCACGGGATCGCCCACCACGGTGAAGTCGCGCACCCAGAGCGTGCCGCTCATCGCGCCCGCCGTGCCCGCATCGAGATTGACCTGGAGTGTCGCTTCTCCGCCTTCGACACTCGGATAGAATCCGACGAGACGGAAGGCCGAGCCGGCATCGAGCGCTTCCGCCTTGATCAGCCGCGCGCCGCCCTGCTGCTCGAGCTTCACCGCCGTCGGGGTCTTGCCGTTCAGATTCCCCTGTGCATCGAGTGCGACGAGGCGTCCATCGCGCTTCTGCATCGTGGCAGACAAATCCTTGACGGTCGTGTCGTAGGAGCCGACCACTGTGCCGATCTCGGCGGTAAAATCGATGCCGGACCAATCGCCCGCGTCAGCGGACTCCGAAGCCGCAAGTTGATCGGCCGAGAACAAAGACTGGAAGAATTGCCTTCCGTCGAAGCTCGGACCTTCGACCTTGATGTCGAGCACCTTGTCGTCGCCAATGGCCCCGGAGATTTCCACGTGGGTCAGCGCGCTGACCGAGAAGTGCGGGAAATAGAAGCTTTTCAGATGCTGCTCGGGATCTAGCGAGATCAAGCCGTTGACGGCGATATCGTCGCCGAGGATCGTGAAGTTCTGCAGATCGGTCGAGCCGTCCTCCTTCTGCTCCAAGTCGAATTGAACGCTTGCCGCGCGGCCTGCCGGCTTGGTCCAGCCGACATTGTCGAACAGCAGCCGCGCTTCGGTGAGGTCGGCCTGTAGATTTACCGTCTGGTCGGCCTGCCCCAGGCTCGCGATCGACAATGTGACCGGCGTCGGTCCCTTGATCAGGTGGTTGAGCTTGAGCCCGAGCTGCTCGCGCGTGGCTTCGTCCAGCGTGGCCGTCACGCGGATCGGCGGCTGGCGATCGTCGGGCACGTTGAACACGCGCTGCCAGAACAGTTCCGCCGGCACGCCCTGGACACGAAGATCGCCCCTCGCCTCGACGCCCTCCTCGGTGGCGTTCAGGTCGACGCCCCCGCCTTCGATCAGCATGTCGCCGACGAGCTTGGGCACGATCGCGTCCTCGAGCCGCGCCAGCCCGTTCAGCTTGATGTCCTTGAATTCAAGGTCGGCCAGAAGCGGCATGGACAGGGTAAAGCCACCCGCGGCCGTGCCGCCGAGAAAGTCGGGCTTCATGCCGACGCTTTGGATGTAGCCGAGCGGCTGGTGGTCGAGAAGCTCGAGCACCGTCGGCGTGGCGCCGTTCGCCTTGAACGCGATCACGCCTTCTTGCGGGTCAATCCGCAGATCGGGGATGTAGAAGCGGCCTTCGGTGAGCGCGATCTCCTGCCCCGACGGCAGCACGATCTTGCCCTGAGGAATGTCGACGGAAAATTCGCTGCCGGCAACGACGAGCTTCGCCTCGCCGGTGATCACCGGCGGCAATTCCGGGATATAGGCGATGCTCATGCCGGCGAGGTTAAGCTCGGCCGTGACGGCGTCAGGAGGGATTTCCCCACCCTGTTCGATTTCCGCGAGCTGGCCGGCGGCCAAGGACACATTGAACTTGCCGCCGAGCACCTCCCCGCCCTTGATCCGCTCCAGCACCCATTGCCGCGCCTTGCCGGCCAAAAATTTCGGCCACAGCAGTTTGAACGTGTCGACCGTCATGGGGCTCACCTCGCCGGCCACGCGGACTTCCGGCGAAGTCGGCGCGTCGACGGCGTAGCCGGCAAGCGTGATGGAGGCGGTCCCTGAACGAATGACGAAGCGGGAGATGGTCACGCGCCCTTCCCCGGGCACGATGCTCCCCGTCGCCGACCACTCATCGACCTTCATCGGGGCAATCTTGAAATCCTCGAGCGCGAGCACCGTATCGTCCGCCTTCAGAGCGAAATCCCAGGAGGCTGGCGAGCCATCGGCGCCGCGCGTCGGGCGGAACGTGCCGCTAATCGTGGCCTTGCTCTTCCCCCAGGCAAGCGTCGAGGGAGCGATCTCGACCACGTCCTTTTCTTTCAGATAGCTCAGCTTGAGATTGCCATGGTCGATGCGCATGGCGGTATCGCGATCCCAAGGCGGCGTGATCTGGCCTGGCGCCAATCTGAGCGCCGCCTCGCCCGACAAGAACTCGCCGGTATCGGAGAGCTCGGCCGTGCCTTCGCCGTCGACCGCCATGTCGAGGGCCTTGAGCAAGCCGATTGACGGGAAGTTGCCGGCGATGCCGGAAGGAACCAAGTTCTGGATCAACGCGGTGATGCCGAAACTTTGCCGTCTGGTCCGCTGCTCGGTGCGGAGCTCGAGTTGCCAGTCGCCTTTGGTCGAGGCGAGATTGGCTTGGCCGACGATGAGGCTGCGCTGGTTGCGATGTTCGAGGTCGATGGAGAAGTCCGGCACCTGCCACGAAGTCTTCGTGCCGCTCTGATCGAGCACCACCAGGGCATCCTTGAAGCCGAACCGGGTCAAATAGGAGCTATCGCCGCGGCGCGCTCGGTCGAACACTTCGGTCACGGCGCTGGTCAGGTCGAGTTTCCGGGCGCCGGCGCCGACGGGTATCTCCGGCCGCTTGGAAATCACCGTCTCGGGTGAAACGGACCCCGCCGGCTGGCCCGGCGGCGCACCTTCGCTGCCGGGCGGCCGCGAGAAGCTCAAAGTGAGACCCTGTTCGTCATTATAGAAGAGCAGAAGCCGGGGGCCGATAAAGTCGACGCTTCCCGGCGCGAGGCGTCCCGTGAGCAGGGCGCTGCCGCTCATGCCGATGGCCGCAAGAGGCGCTTGCGCCACGATCGAGCCGTCCTGGTCGATGAGCTTGATATTGCGCAGGCGGAACAGGACACCGGGTCCGTCGGAGGAGCGCTGAAGAATGGCGTCGTCGATCTTCACCGTGAGGCCGGAAAGCTGTTCGTTGATGGCCGTCTCGATGGTGGGCACGAGCGTCGGCAGAGAGATCGGGCCCTGTGCGAGTCGTCCATAGCCCATGACGATGGCGATCAGGCCCACCACCAGAATGCCGGCGAAGATCTCGCGGCAGACATGAGCGCCGCGCGCCGACAGTTTCGCCATTCCGACTTGCACCGGCTCGGGGACGCTCTTCACCAGCGCCCGGCCCTGCTCGGGCAAAGTGAGCAGCACCTTACGGCTTTCCTCTGTCCATTTGACCAAGGCGCCGGCGATCGGCTGCATCATCTCCGATGGCGTTTGAGATGGTGATGTCTGAGAAGAAGCCTCTCCCGCCCGCGCGTCGCGGTCTAGGCCCAAGGCCGACAACAGGCGCCTGAACGCGGCGGCAGCTTCGTCGATCAAGGTAAGGCGGTGCCTCGGTTCGCTCATGGCTTTAGTGCCGGCAATCCCCCCAAGGCAGCCTCCCTCTGATGGCTCCGTAACACGGCCCATCATGCGAGGCTAAGGTCTTGTCGCATAGGAGATACTAAAATCGGCTAAAGGAAGGCGGTTCGATCGGCAAAAACCAAGACGCGTCAATCGCCTGCACGATCCGCCGGGTCCTGAAACGGAGCCCCGTCGCCCAGCGCCGGTGTGGCGATTGTGTCATAATGAGCAGGCTGCGCGTTAACACTTATGGGGAAACGCCTCGACAATCCTTGGGGGCAGTTCTATGTTTAATGTGGGCCTGCAGCTAAAATTCCAGGGCGCGCGTTATAGTAGCGAGGGGGTGTACCATGTTCACAAAGAAGTTGGAGCCGGGCGGCGGCGTCACCAAGTTGGGCGAGAGAAGCGACGCCGAGTCGCCTTTCACCGAGCGGCCGGCGACCTACGCCAAGAGTGCGAACTCAAGCAAAATGGTTCCCTCCATCGTCGGTGAGGATCTCTCGATCACCGGCAATGTGAAGTCGAAGGGCGAGCTTCAGGTCGATGGCGAGATTCAGGGCGATGTGCATTGCGGCTCGCTCCTTCTCGGCGACAAGTCGCGGGTCATCGGCGGGCTGATCGCCGAGGATATCGTGGTGCGCGGCCGCGTGGTCGGCACGATCCGGGGCCTTCGCGTCACGCTACAGTCGCAAGCTCATGTCGAGGGCGATATTTTCCATCAGAGCCTCGCCATCGAGCAGGGTGCGTATTTCGAAGGGAAATCGCGCCGGTCCGACGATCCGATAGCTGAGTTCAAAGCGGAAAAAAGCGCGAGCCAGTCCCGCTCCGAACGGCCGTTCGAGTCTCGGTCGGATGAGGACGATCACCCACTGACCTCGGCCGCCGAATAAACGGCAGTCGTCTAGAATTCCTATTGATGACGGCGCGCGAGTGCCCGCTTAGGCCTTCGCGTCTGTCTGTATGCGCTCGGCCAGCGCCGCCTCGATGAAGCGATCGATATCGCCGTCGAGCACGGCCGCGGGATTGGTGCTCTCAACCCCGGTGCGCAGATCCTTCACCAACTGATAGGGCTGCAGCACGTAAGACCGGATCTGATGGCCGAAACCGATATCGGTCTTGGCCGCGGCGACCGCCTGAGCCTCCTCCTCCCGGCGTTTTAGCTCGGCCTCGTAGAGTCGCGCGCGCAGCATCGCCCAGGCCGTGGCGCGGTTCTTGTGCTGCGACCGCTCGTTCTGGCACTGCACGACGATGTTGGTGGGGATGTGCGTGATGCGCACCGCGCTGTCGGTGGTGTTGACGTGCTGGCCGCCGGCCCCTGAGGCGCGGTAGGTGTCGATGCGCACGTCCTTCTCGTCGATGTCGATGGCGATGGTGTCGTCGATCGCCGGGTACACCCACACCGAGGCAAAGCTCGTGTGCCGGCGCGCGTTCGAGTCGAAAGGCGAGATGCGGACCAGCCGGTGCACGCCCGACTCGGTCTTGAGCCAGCCATAGGCGTTGGCGCCCTTGACGAGGAGAGTCGCGGATTTGATGCCCGCTTCCTCCCCGTAGGTCTCGCCGATGATCTCGACCTTGTAGTCGCGCCCCTCCCCCCAGCGGATATACATGCGCTCGAGCATCTGCGCCCAGTCCTGGCTTTCGGTGCCGCCGGCGCCGGCGTGAATCTCGACATAAGCGTCGTTGATGTCGGCTTCGCCGGAGAGCAGTGCTTCCACCTCGCTGGTGTGCGCCTCCTGCCTGAGCTTGCTCAGCACCGCCTCCGCCTCGGCGACGACGCTCTCGTCGCCCTCCTCATCGCCAAGCGCGATGAGCGCCAGATTGTCGTCGAGCTCGCGGACGATCCGATCGTAGGCGGTGAGTGCGGTGTCGAGCTGCTGCCGCTCGCGCATGAGAGTTTGCGCGCGGCGGCTGTCGTTCCAGAAGTCCGGGGCTTCCGCTTCGCGGTCGAGCGTGGCTAATCGCGCCCTGGCCTGATCGGGGTCAAAGATGCCTCCTGAGCAGGGATAAGGACTCTTTGATGTCGTTGACGACCGTCTCGGTTTCGGCGCGCATCGTAATCCTCAGGCTTGCATTTCAAACGTCCGGCGGACGAGACGCAAAGCGTCAACGGCGCGAAGCGTCGGCCAAGTCATGCAACTGATATAGGGTCTAGTAAAGCCCGCCGGTACCCGATGTCAAAGCGCGGTCGCTGCCGGGTGGCGCGGCTTGCACGCCCCTAGCCGGCGGGAAGCCGGGAGGCGGCGGAGGCCGGTAACCCGGAGGCGGCTGCCGGTAACCGGGAGGCGGCGCTGCACCTTGCGGCATTTCCGGCTCTCCAGCCATGTCGTCGCCGAAACCTTCCGGATCGACCCCGACCGCACCGTCCGGCTCGAGACCCGGCTTGAACGCTTCCACGATGGTGCCGGCGCCGCCGCCGGAGCCCGCGGGTTGGCCGGATTTGTGGTTGACGCGCACGAGCTTGACACCTGAGGGCGCACGGAACGGTACCGCAGGCACGCCTTCGAGCGCCTCCTTCAGGAAATCGCGTACCACGGGCGCGGCGAGGCTGCCGCCCGTCTCGCCATGGCCCATCGGTTTCGGCTGGTCGAAGCCGATATAGACGCCGACGGACATGTCGGGCGTATAGCCGACGAACCAGGCATCCTTGTAGTCGTTGGTCGTTCCGGTCTTGCCGGCGATCGGCCGGTTCAGCACTTTGAGCCGCGTTGCCGTGCCGCGCTGCACCACGCCGTCCATGATCATGGTCATCTGATAGGCGGCGATGGGATCGATCACCTGCTCGCGGACATCGACCAGGGCGGGTTCCGCCTGGCCGGTCCATTCCCGCGCGGCGCATTGGCTGCAATCGCGCCCGTCGTGGCGCCAAACGGTGCGGCCATAGCGGTCCTGGATGCGGTCGATGAAGGTGGCTTTGACCTGCTTGCCGCCATTGGCGATCACGGAATAGCCGGTCACCATGCGCATGAGCGTGGTCTCGCCCGCGCCGAGCGCCATGGACAGCGCCGGCATCAGATTGTCGTAGACCCCGAAGCGTTTCGAATATTCGGCAATGATCGGCATGCCCATGTCGCGGGCGAGCCGCACCGTCATCAAGTTGCGCGATTTCTCGATGCCGAAGCGCAAGGTCGAGGGGCCGGCGGCGGAGCCTGCGTCATAGTTCTTGGGACACCATTGCGGCATGCCCTTCCCCTGGCTGATGCAGATCGGGCCGTCGACGATGACGCTCGACGGTGTGTAACCGTTGTCGAGGGCAACGGTGTAGATCAGCGGCTTGAAGGACGAGCCGGGCTGACGCCGCGCTTGCGTGGCGCGATCGAACTGGCTCTGGGCGAAACTGAAGCCGCCGGCGATGGCGAGCACGCGGCCGGTATGCGGATCCATGGCGACCAGCGCGCCGCCGATGGCGGGCGGCTGCTGCAACGACCATTGCCCCTTGAGGCTTTCTTCCGAGACCGTCGGCTTGCCGTCCTCGCCGACCTTAGGCCGGCGCGGCGCGACATAGATGACGTCGCCCGCCTTCAGCACCGCGGTCACCGATCCCGGCGCGCCGCCAAGACCGCGCTCGAGCTTGGGCCGCGCCCATTTCACTTCCTCGAAGGGAATGATTCCGGTCTCGCGCTCGTCAACCAGCTTGCCGGTCGAGGTACGGCCGGGCCGGATGCCGATCTTGGCCTGGTCCTTCGTCGCTTCGAGCACGACGGCGATCCGCCATGGGGCGATATCGCCAAACATCGGCCTGGCGGCGAGCGTCTTGCCCCAATCGCCGGCGATGTCGATGTTGTCTTCCACCCCGCGCCAGCCGACGCGCCGGCGGTCGTAGGAGACCAAGCCATCGACCAGCGCCTTGCGCGCGATGATCTGGAGCCGCGGATCGAGCGTGGTGCGAACCGACAGCCCGCCGCCATAGAGCTTGTCCTCACCGAAGCGGTCGAGAATCTCGCGGCGCACTTCCTCTGCGAAATATTCCGAAGCCTCGATCTTCGGGCCATAAGTACGCACGCGCGCGCCGAGCGGCTGAGCCTTGGCTTCCTCCCCTTCCGCATGGGTGACGAAGCCGTTCTCGACGACGCGGTCGATGACCCAGTTGCGCCGGGCGACGGCACGGTCGGGGAACTTGAACGGATCGTAATTGCTCGGCGCCTTGGGCAACGTGGCGAGATAGGCGGCGTCGGCAAGTGTGAGCTCGTTGAGGGCCTTGCCCCAATAGGTCTGCGCCGCCGCGGCGACGCCGTAAGCGCCGGCGCCGAGATAGATCTCGTTCATGTAAAGCTCGAGGATCTGCTCCTTGGTAAAGGCGCGCTCGATGCGGATGGCGAGGATCGCCTCCTTCAACTTGCGCTCGACGTTCTGATCGCTGGTGAGCAGGAAGTTCTTGGCCACCTGCTGGGTGATGGTCGAGGCGCCGACCATGCGCCGTCCCGATTGCAGGCTGCTGAGATTGGTGGTTGCAGCGCGCACGATGCCCTGAATATCCAGCCCGCCATGCTGATAGAAGTTCTTGTCCTCCGCCGAGATGAAGGCGTCGATCAAATGTCTGGGGACGGCGGTGATGGGCACGTAGATGCGCCGCTCGCGGGCGAACTCGGCGATCAGTCTGCCGTCATTGGCGTGGATGCGGGTCATCACCGGGGGCTCGTATTTGGCGAGCACCTCGTAATCCGGCAATTCGCTCGACACTTTCCACAACACGAAGGCGGCGGCGCCGGCGACCGCGATGAACACGATCATCGCCGCGGCGAACATGAAGCCGATGAAGCGCAGGAAGAAGCCGCGGCGGCGGCGCCGTTGCTTCGTCGGTTTGGCTGGGGCCGTAATGTCCATGATTCACCCGTCTTGCCCCCGGTTTTAGTCGCGCGGGGCGCCCAAAACAACCCTAGCGAAAATTATGGCAA
>DATMDY010000209.1:0-11975 GCA_035557335.1 Methyloceanibacter sp. | reverse complement strand
GCTCACAATCGCCTTCACCGTATCGGGCTGATACGGCTTGGTGATGAGGAAAGCGGGCTCGGGCCGTTCGCCGGTCAACAGCCGGTCGGGATAGGCGGTGATGAAAATTACCGGCACTTCGATCGAGCCGAGCATCTCGTTGACCGCATCGAGTCCTGAGCTGCCGTCGGCGAGCTGAATGTCGGCCAGCACCAGGCCCGGCACCTGCCTGCGCACGGCCTTGACCGCCTCGTCATGGGTGCGTGCGGTAGCGGTGACGCGGTGGCCGAGCCCCTCGACAATGCTTTCGAGGTCCATGGCGATCATCGGCTCGTCCTCGATGATCAGCACGTCGGTCGCCACTTGCGCGGCAATCTCGTGCCCCGCCGTGTCGATCAGCGTATCCAGATCGCTGACATCGACATTGAGGATGGTTGCCGCCTCGCCGTTGGAAAAGCCCTCCACCGAGCACAGCAGAAAGGCTTGCCGCGGCATCGGCGTGATCGATTCGAGCTTGCGATCGACCGCCAAAGGCTGACCGTCCGCCACCTCGGGCTTCAGATTGAGATCGACCGAGTTCCACAGATTGAGAAAGGTCCGGTACAGCGCCACCCGAGGCTCGAGGCTCGCATCGACCAGCGAGGGATCCTCGATCAAGGTTTCGAGCGTCGCTGCCACATAGGCGTCGCCCGCTCCTTGCGTGCCGGAAAGGGCGCGCGCGAAGCGTCGCAAATAAGGAAGATGAGGCGCGATTGTTGTCGTCATCGGCATCACATCATCGCTTTCTTTGGTGAGCCCGGCGGACCCCATTTTCTCACAAACCGGGAGGGAGGGTAGCATTTCAAATTCGCAGTTAGCTGGAATAAACGCGGAAGCTGGTCAGCAGGTTCCCGGAAGATGGAACTATTTGACCTCTTAGGCGTTTTTGGGACCTAAGGCTTGAGAGAATCCGCTACTATTCAGCGTTACCGACGAAGGCGGATAGGGCACGGACCGTGGACAGCAGCACAGGCAAAAAGGACCGCCGGCGAAAAATGCCAGGCGAAAACAAAAAAATGGACCAAGCAGCTCAAAGCGGCGCCGGAAAGTCGTCAGGTGGAGCGTCCTCAGGAACGGAGATGGACGAAGGATTGTCCCCCAGCCTGCAAGCTCATATCGGCCGCCATGTGCGCGCGGCCTTCGACGAGGTTGCGCGAGAACCTATTCCCGATCATCTCCTGCGGCTTCTTAAAGACCTCGAGCGAAGCGGAGACGAATAACTTGCCACGCAAGGTATCTGCCAGCCTGCGGGACTCACTCGTGGGCCATATGGGTAATCTTCGTGCGTTCGCGGTGTCGCTCTGCGGCGATCGTGAGCGCGCGGACGATCTCGTGCAGGAGACCTTGTTCAAGGCATGGAACCATCTCGACTCCTTCAAAGAGGGTACTAACCTCAAGGCGTGGCTCTTCACCATCCTGCGCAACACGTATTTCTCCGAGCGGCGCAAGCGCAGGCGCGAGGTGGAAGACGCCGACGGCAGCTACGCGGCGCGACTCGCCACCCAACCCGAGCAGTACGGCCATATGGACATGCAGGATTTCCGCGCGGTGCTGGTGCGGCTGCCCGATGATCAGCGCGAGGCCCTGGTCCTGGTGGGCGCCGCCGGATTCTCCTACGAGGAGGCGGCGGAAATTTCCGGCTGTGCCGTCGGCACCATCAAGAGCCGCGTAAACCGTGCCCGCAACCGTCTCGCCGATATGCTCGGTCTCGCCGAGGCTGAGGTCGAAGCGAAAGAAGGCCTCAGCAAGAGTGCCTGAACTTCACCCCGTCGCAGACTGAGACTTACCCTCCTTGCGCTTTTCCACCTTGGCAACGAGTCGGGGCCTTGGTTATAGACTTCGGCCCATGGACATCGAACAAGCCAAGCTCGACCCGGCCACCGTGTTCCGCCGTCCCAAGGACGTGCTTCGGGCCGACGGCATGTCTCCCGAGGACAAGAAGGCGATCCTTCTGCGTTGGGAGGCCGACGCCGAGGCGCTGATCCGCGCGACCGAGGAGGGTATGCCACCCTCCGACAATCGTGGCCCAGGAGAATTGCTGCGCGAGGTGCAGGCAGCATTGCAGTCGCTGGCCCACGAAGGCCTCCGCTAGGGCCCCTCCCCCTTAGAAGGCGGAACAAATGCGTGCCTTAACGCGTTGTAATTGGCTGAACTCCGCACATCACCGCCGAAAGGAAAGCTCCGATGGCCGCTAAGACCAATATCGACGAAGGCACCGAGGGTGCCGTGCTCACCACCACGGAAGCGCGCCAAGGCGGCCGCCCCCGGGCCATGCTCTGGGTGCTACTCATTTCGCTTGGGCTTGCGGTCATCGCCGGGCTGGCGCTGGGGCTGGGATGGATTTCGCTTCCCTCTTTAGGCCTCGCCCCTTGAATCGCCACGGATCGAGCGCAAATCTAGGGTCAAGGATTTGCGATCGCGAGGCGAGAGATGACCGACGACACTCCTACATATTCCGGCAGTAAGACCACATCCGACGAAAGCGAGGCGGCGAGGGAATGGGAGGCGTTCCAGCGCGACCTCGACACGCTCGGCCGCCAGCTTGCCGAGCTCGGCTCCCATGGCGCGGCCCTTGGCGAGCATTTCCTGGACAGTCTTCAGGCCCGCTTCAAGGACGTGCAGGCCCAGGCCACCACCTATAGACAGGCGACCGAGGAACAGATCGAGCGGACGCGTCAAGAGGCCGAAGGCACATTCAAGGACGCGCGGACCCATTCCACCGAGGCGGCGAAGGACGCCGCGCGGGAAATCTGGGAAAAGGCGCAGCCACTGCGCGAGGGCGCCAAGGACGTTGGCGAAGGACTAGCGCGCGCCTGGGGCGAACTGCGCACCTCTTTCGGCAAAGCCGCTCAACGTCTCCAGACGGAGACCGAGGCTTCGTCCTCTACCGACGCCACGCCGTCAGCCACCGACAACCGCCGCGAGACGACTTAGCGGGGCTAAGAAGCTGCCCTGGCGGGGGCGCGGGTTTCTTCGCGCGCGGGCTGCATCAGCTCGGCGCGGACGAGACCGCGCACCGAGTTGCCAAGATAGATGCGGTCGGCGTGGAGCAGGTCGGCGGGCGTCAGCACCGCCTCGCTTGCCGCGGCGCGCGGCAGATCGAGCAACTCCTCGCGCAACGTGCCGGGAAGCAAGCCCGAGGCCAGCGCCGGGGTAAACAGGCGCCCGTCAAGATCGAGGAAGAGATTGGTGCGGGTGCCTTCGGTCAGTTCGCCCTTCTTGTTGAGGAAGATCACCTCGTCGCAGCCGGTCGCGGCCTTCTGCCGCTCCATCTCGCGGTCGAAGAACTGCCGCCGCGTGGTCTTGTGGTAGAACAGCGGGTCCTTCTCGTCGAGCCGCTGGTCCGAGATCACGAAGCGCCAGACCGTGTCCTTGGTCGGCAATTCTATCGGCGTCGAAGTCACGGTGATGCCGCCGTCCTCGGCAAGCAGCAGCCGCACCAAAGCGACCGGCGCCTGAACCCGCACAGCCTCTTGGTCGAGCGCGGCGAGCACCGCCTCGCGCGCGTATGGATAGCCGAAATGGTTGGCTGACGATTGCAGCCGCGCCAGATGCCGCTCGAGCAGATGGAAGCCTTTGTCCTGCTCGTAGCGCAAAGTCTCGATCAACTCGAACGGCGCATCGACCCGCGTGAGGAACTGCGCCTTCAACAGGCATTCCTCGAATTCCGACTCTTCCTTGGAGTCGGCGACGATGCCGCCGCCGATGCCCATCTCGCCGCTCGCGCCATCGAGCACCACGGTGCGGATCGCCACGTTGAACTGCAAATCGCCGGACGGCGCGATATGACCTATGGCGCCGGTATAGACGCCGCGCGCATCGGTCTCCAATTCGCGGATGATCTCCATGGCGCGGACCTTGGGCGCGCCGGTGACCGAGCCGCAGGGGAACAGCGCACGCAGCACGTCCTTGAGCTCCATGTCCGAGCGCAGCTCCGCGGAAATGCCGGACGTCATCTGATGCACGCTGCGATAGGTCTCCACCGTGAACAGGTCGGTGACCTCGACCGAGCCGATCCTGGCCACGCGGCCGAGATCGTTGCGCAAGAGATCGACGATCATCAAATTCTCGGCGCGTTGCTTCTCGTCCATAGCGAGCCAGGTCTTGATGCGGGCATCCTCGCGCGGCGTGCGGCCCCGCGGCGCCGTGCCCTTCATCGGCCGCGTCGACATATGCTTGCCCTCGCGCCGCAAGAACAATTCGGGCGACAGCGACAGTATGGAGAGTTCCGGTGTCGAGATCAGTGCGCTATAGGCAACGCGTTGCTTGCGCCTGAGCGCGGCGTAGAACGCGACCGGATTGCCCTCGAAGGCGAAGCGATATTTAAGCGTCAGGTTGATCTGATAGACGTCGCCAGCGGCGATGTAGTCCTCCACCGCGGCAAAGGCTTCCTGGTATTGCTCGCGCGTCCAAGAAAGCCTCAAGTCCGAGATCTTGGCCCGCTCCGCGCCGCCATTGGCGTCGAGCCAGGCGCGCGTGCCGGCATCGTCGAGCGGTTGCGGCTCACGGAACAGCCCGATCCAGAACAGCGGCACGCGCCGCTCTTCAGGGATGAGACCGCTGAGCTTCGGCTCCAAGCAGTAGCCGAGCTCGTAGGAGAAGAAGCCCGCCGCGTGCAGGCCGCGCGCCAGACCCTTCGACACGATGGCGAGCGCGGCTTCGACGTCTTCAGGATTGAGGGCCACGACCACCTGCTCAGGCGCGGTGAACAGCAGGCTCCTGCCGCCCTGGGTCAGGCTGTCGTCGAGCAGCACATAGGGGGACGCGGTCATCATGGTCATTCACACCGTCATTCCGGCGAAAGCCTGAACTCAGAAGAACAAGCACGGAGCCAGTGGCTCTGGATACCGGCTTACGCCGGTATGACGCTCAATTGGAGACGACAATCAATCCAAAATCAGCATCTCGCCTTTGCCAAGCACGGACATGTCGCCCATCAGGCGGCGCGCACGGCCGCCGAGTCGAACCGGCCTGCCCGTCTCGCGGAGCCAATGCTCGAGCAGCCGGA
Organism: Methyloceanibacter sp.; assembly: GCA_035557335.1. Classification (GTDB taxonomy): domain Bacteria; phylum Pseudomonadota; class Alphaproteobacteria; order Rhizobiales; family Methyloligellaceae; genus Methyloceanibacter. Next base: position 6,949 of record DATMDY010000209.1, on the reverse strand, counting down.
GGTAGTCGAATTCGAGCACGCCGCAATCGCCGAAGGTCGGCAAGATGTCCTCGGGTTCCCTCAGGAAGATCAGGCTGCCGCGGCGCAACCCGAAGCCCGCGTGACGGCCGACGCCGCGCTTGATCAGGATGGTGCCAGCGATCATGCGCCCGCCCGCATAGTCGCCGGCATTGCCGCCGACGATCACCAGGCCCCGGCGCATGCGCTCACCGACCAGCGGCCCGGCATTGCGGCCGATGGTCAGCACGCCGCCTCTCATGCCTTGCGTTTCGCCGACGAGAACGCCGGCAGCGTTCTCGCCCGCGTTACCGCCGATCGTGAGAATGCCGCCCGCCATGCTGGCGCCGGCGAGCGCGCCGGCATTGCCCTTGACCTCGATCTTGCCGCGCTTCATGGCGGCGCCGAGATAGGCGCCGGCATGGCCATCCACCACGATCTCGCCCTCGGTGAGGCCGCGGCCGATATTGTCACAGCGCCCATCGGTGCCGGCGAAGCGGAGCTTGGCGACTTCGTCGCCTTTGATCTTGAAGACGTCTCCCACGGTGAGCTTCGCGCGCGTCGTGCCGATGACCAGCGCCTCGATCTGCTTTTCCTTCAGCTTGGCGAGGCGCGCCGGCACCAGCGGCGACAGATCGAGCCTCTGGTCGGGCTTGCTCCTGAGCTTGAAGGTTAGCGCGCTCACCCGACGATCTCCTTGAGGTGGAAATGATGCGGCCCGAGATTGCCGCCGTAATTGCCGGCGCTGATATGGGTCACGCCTTCGCGCGCGCCGCCTTTGGCGATGGCGTGGATGCCGGCATGCATGGCCTTGTGGATGGCCTCGAAGCTGAGGCCGTCGATGACGATCTCCATCACCGCCTCGATATCGAGGGGAAGCGCCGTGTCCACGGCGGCTTTCAGGGTCGGACAATAGGCGTCGTTGGTCGAGGCGATCTGGCCCTTGTATTTGGAGCCGACCTTGGAGCCCGAACGCACGATGCCGCCGGGGAACGGCGTGATTACGTCGGGAAGCTCGGCGATCGCCTTGACCGCGCGGGTGCAGGCGGTGAGCACCGATTTATGGGACTTGCCGAGCACGAGCAGATTGCCGCCGCCGACGGCCTTCTTGGTGAGGCCGGTGGTCGCCTCGCACAGGAACTCGCCGTCCATCACCGGGATGCGCCAGAAGCGGCGCCCGCCGATGACCTTGGACACCTGCCAGCCGTCGCCGAAGAAACGCAGCGAAGCGCCGAGCTTCAGCTTCTTCTCGCCTTCGAGCCCGGCGAAGCAGGCGGAGCCCGGGCTAGTCAGCACGCACTGGCCGACGCGGTTGCGGAGCTGCGTTTGCAGCTTGTCGGCGTTCATGGTGAAGAGCAGCACCGCCACGCCGGGGCGACCGTCCATCGTCTCCCTCGGTGTGAGGATGCGCTCGATGCCGGCTTCCGCGCCGCAGGCGATCACCGAGGTGGCGAAGCCGGTCATGGTGCGCGCGGAAATCAGCGCCCATTCCAAGGTCGGTGCGGTGATGATCACGCGCGTGGCCACCATGGGAAAGGCCTCGGCGAAGGTCTCGACGATGGTGACGCCTTTGATCTTCAGTTCGGGCATGGCGCAGCGACGGACGATATTGGTGGGATACGCCGAACGGGAATGATCGGCGTCACAGCCGCGCACCATTAAACAGGTGGCTTAGGCGGCGCAAGCTTTCGTGGCCGGGGAAGCGCTCAAGCCTTGGGCTTGTCGTATTTGATATAGGCGAAGCGCATGTCGTCCTTGGGACAGCCTTCGAGCGCGCCGCCTTCCAGTCCCGGCTGCCAGTGCACCACCTCCTCGATCTTCTTGGCGAGCGCGAAATCCTTGTCGGTGATGCCCTTGGCCGCGTGGTTCATCAGCCTGACCTCGACCCAGGCATAAGACGCGGTGATGTCGGGATGATGCCAGGCGGCCTCGGACAGATGGCCGACGGTGTTGATCACCATCAGCGTGCCCTTCCAGCTATTGGTCTTGAATTTGCGCCTGATCCAGCCGCCTTCGAGATACCAGTGCGGCAGCTCCTTCTTAAGCCGCGCCTCAACCTCTTCGTCGGTATAGGTACGTTCGGACGTTGCCATCGCTTCCGTCCTCTGAAAAAGTAAGGCCACTCCCCGCCAACCAAGAGCATATCGAGAGGTGCCGGTCCGATCAATGGAGGCCTTTCCCGCCACATCGCCGGGCTCGCCCGAGCCTCGCATCGTCCCACCAAGCGTGACGGTCACGGCGACGGCGCGGCTGCATTTCGGCTTTCTCGATCCGAGCGGGCGGGGCACGTGCCCCTTTGGCAGTTTCGGCCTGTCGCTCGATAGGCCCAAGACACAGCTCACGCTCAAGCGCGCCGTCGAGCCTAAGGTCAGCGGGCCCGAGCGCGAGCGCGCCGCACGTTATCTGAAGAGGATCGCCGCAAGCTGCGGCGTGACCCATGCCTATGCGCTCCATATCGACGAAGCCATCCCGCCACATGCCGGGCTCGGCTCGGGCACGCAGCTTGCGCTGGCGATAGGCACCGCCTTCGCCGCGCTCGAAGGTCTCGCTCTTTCACCGCAAGAGATCGCGGCACGGCTCGGCCGCGGCGCGCGCTCCGGCATCGGCATCTTCGCCTTCGAGCATGGCGGTGCGGTGCTCGACAGCGGCCCAGGCGACGGCGCGCTTCCCCAGATCGTAGCACGTGTCCCCTTCCCCGCCGAATGGCGCGCGCTCTTGATCCTCGATCCCGCGTCGCGCGGACTTGCCGGCGAGAGCGAAACAGCGGCCTTCGACTCGCTGCCCGACTTCCCGGCAAGCGAGGCGGACGAACTTCACCGGCGGATCACGCAAACCGCGCTGCCCGCACTTGCCAATGACGACTTCGCCACCTTCTGCGCGGAGGTCGGACATCTGCAAGCTATGATGGGTGCGTATTTCGCGCCATTGCAGGGAGGGCGCTATGTCAGTGCCGGCGTCAGTGACGTGCTCGACTGGCTCTCAAGCCAGGGTGTCACCGGGCTGGGGCAAAGCTCCTGGGGACCGACCGGCTTCGCCTTCGTGGCGTCGGCGGAAGAAGGCGAAGCCCTTCTCGCCCGCCTCCGCGCCAACGGCGGACATCTGCATTTCGCCCTGGCGCAAGGGTGGAACCAAGGCGCTGTGATCGAGATAAACCCACAGGAACATCGCTGAAATCCGGCCATTGAGACGCTTTGCCACCTCGCCGGTTGTGCTAAAGCGGGGCATCTCAAGATCGCGCCTTAGCAGGGAGACGACACGCCTATGAGTATGCCCCGCATTCTGCACATGATCACGCCGCTCAAGCATATGAGCCCCTTCGACGTGAACATGGCGCTCGACGCAGGCTTCGACGCCGCTGTCCCCTATACCAATGTCACCATCGACGACGTGAAAGGCCTGGTGCAGGACGCGATCTTCTCGCGCAGTCCCGACGGCGTGAAGCGCACCGGCATGTTCATCGCCGGCAAGCGCGCGGTCGAGGCGCTCGACATGATGCAGCGCGCCAAAGAATCGATGGTGCCGCCCTTCGAGATGTCGGTTTTCGCCGATCCGGCCGGATCCTTCACCACCGCCGCGGCCATGGTCGCCTGCGCCATGAAGGCGCTCAAGAAGAAATTCTCGACCGACCTCAAGGGAAAGAGCGTCGTGATCTATGGCGGCACTGGCGTGGTCGGTTTCGCCTCCGCGGTGATCTCGGCACTGGAAGGCGCCAAGGTCACGCTGGTCGGCTATGACGGCCCCGAGCGCGTGCGCAAATTCGCCGAGGACATCAATTCGCGTTTCAGCATCGATGTCGGGTATGCCGACGGCTCGACCGAGGAGCAGAAGACGGAGCTCGTGCGCGGCGCCGACGTAGTGTTTTCCGCGGGGCCCGCCGGGCGCCAGCTGCTGTCCGCCGCTCAGGTCAAGCAGGCCAAGAATCTGAAAGTGGTGACCGACGTCAACGCGGTGCCGCCCGCCGGCGTCGAAGGCGTCGAGGTGAACGACAAGTCGAAGCCCATCCCAGGCACCAACGCCGTGGCCATCGGCGCGCTGGCGGTCGGCAACGTCAAGTACAAGACCGAGGCCGGCCTGTTCAAACAGATGATCGACTCCGACAAGCCGGTCTATCTCGATTTCCGGGACGCCTACACACTTGCCAAGAAAATCACATCCTGAGCGGGGTGCGCTGCTGATCGCGGCGGTTTCGGGACGGTCGCTGGCGGCGTGCGCACGGCGCGCCGGGTTCACGCCGCTGGTTGCCGATTTCTTCGCCGACGCCGATACGCAAAAGATCGCGCACGCTTGTCGCAAGCTCGGCAGCATCGAGCGCGGCATGCGCTGGCAGAGCTTGCGGCGCGCATTCGATGCCTTGGTGAAGGAGGCGCCTTCTCCCGTACTCGGCGTCGTCTATGGCGCAGGCCTCGAGGACCGGACGCCTCTGCTCGCGAGGATCGCGGAACATTGGCCACTGCTCGGCAACGACGCGACGACGGTTGATCGTATCAAGTCGCCGGAACGTTTCTTTGCCATGCTCGATCGTCTCGGCATCGCGCACCCCAAGACTGTTCTGAAGCGGCCGGCGCAAGACGCGGGCTGGCTTGTCAAACGCCGTGGTGGCGCCGGCGGCAACCATATCGTCCGGAGCCGGCACGGCAAGGATCAGCCCGGCACGTATTACCAACACTATGCCGAAGGCATCGCCGTCTCGGCGCTGTTCGTCGCCAACGGCGAACGCGCCCGCGTGCTCGGCTTCAGCGAGCAATGGACGGCGCCCACGAAGCGCAGCCCGTGGCGCTATGGCGGCGCGGCGCAGCCAGCTTCTCTCTCCGCCGCGGTGAAGGGCAAGATAGCTGAAGCGGTCGAACGTCTTGCCGCCGCTTTTCGCATCAGGGGACTGGCTTCCGCGGATTTCCTGCTGGGCGAGACCGGGCCGCTCCTGCTCGAGATCAATCCGCGTCCCGGCGCCACACTCGATATCTTCGACAGCGAAACCACGCCGCTGCTCGAGCTCCATCTCGACGCGGTGCTCGCGGGGAAGCTGCCGCGCCTTGGGCTCAAGCTCGGCGGCGGCATGGCTTCGGCAATCGTCTATGCGCCCGAGGCGCTCGTTGTGCCCTCCGGGATGACTTGGCCGGCCTGGGCGGCGGATCGTCCCAAGCCAGGAGACAGAATCGACAAATCGCGTCCGATATGCACTGTGTGGGCCCGCGCGACCACAAGCGCCCGGGCCAAGCGACTGGCCGAGGAACGAATTGTCAATATTCTTAATGCCTTACATGATGTTACGAGAGGGAAGATACGTGGACAAGGCCGTGAAGCAGAAAGAGATCGAGTCGTCCCGGGCGGACTGGCCGAGCGTCAACACTAAGGTCGCGCCGCTCGTAAAGGCCCTGATCGACGACGCCGAGGCCTTGCGTGTAGACGTCAGCCAAGGATCGCTCGGCGAATGCCGCATCGATTGCGGCGTACGCGCCACCGGCGGGCTCGAGGCTGGGCGCCGCATCGCGGAGATCTGCCTCGGCGGGCTTGGCCGCGTCCTGCTCGAAACCACCAATCCCGAATTGTCCTGGCCGTTCATGGTCACTGTGCATACGTCGCAACCGGTGCTCGCCTGTCTCGGCTCGCAATATGCGGGCTGGAGCCTCTCCGTCGAAGAGAACGGCAAGAAGTACAGCGTGCTCGGCTCAGGCCCGGCGCGCGCCATGGGCTCTTCCGAGAAGCTGTTCGATGAACTTGGCTACCGTGACGAGGCGGCGAGCGCCGTACTCGTGCTCGAAGCCGACTGTCCGCCGCCGAAGACGCTGGTTCAGCAGGTGGCGGATGCCTGCAAGCTGCCGCCCAACCGCCTCACTTTTATCTACGCGCCCACATCGAGCCTCGCCGGTACTGTGCAGATCGCCGCGCGCTGCCTCGAGGTCGCGCTACACAAGACGCACGAATTGCACTTCCCGCTCGACCATATTGTCGACGGCATCGCCACCGCGCCCCTGCCCCCGCCGGCTCCGGACTTCGCCGCCGCCATGGGACGCACCAACGACGCCATCATTTATGGCGGACGCGCGCAGCTTTACGTCAGCGGTGACGCCAAGGCGGCGAAGGTGCTGGCCGAGAATCTGCCGAGCCTCAAGTCGAAGGATTACGGCAAGCCGTTCGCCGACATCTTCGCGGCGGTGAAGGGCGATTTCTACGCCATCGACCGCATGCTGTTCTCACCCGCCAAGGTGACGGTAACGGCGCTCAAGACCGGCGAGAGCTTCGAGGCGGGCCATATCGACACCGCCGTGCTGTCCCGCTCCTTCGCCTAAATCTATGTCAGTCGAGAGTCCCGCCCGTCCGGCTATCGTGGTGTTCGGCGATGGGCGTGACTGGCATGGCAAGAGTCTACTCCGGGCCTTCAAGCGGCGGGGCATCGCGCCGCTGCTCGCGCCGCTCAACGCATGCGGCTTCTCCACCGAGACGGCGACGGGGCTCGCCATTCCCGGCCTGGGCGACCATCGCCCCGATGGCGCGTTCGTGCGCTTCGTGCCGGGCGGCAGTTTCGAGGAGGTCACGCTCTATCTCGGCGTGCTGCATGCGCTGCGCGAACTCGGCGTGACGGTGTGGAACGACGCGCGCGCCATCGAGCGCTGTGTCGATAAGTCCACCACTACCTTCTTCCTGCAACGCGAGGGCCTGCCGACGCCGCGCACCTTTGCCGGCGTGAATCGGACCGAGGCCGAGCAGATCGCGGCAACCCTGCTCGCCGAGGGTCATAAGCTCGTGCAGAAGCCGCTGTTCGGCGCCCAGGGCAAAGGCTTGCGCCTGATTTCGAAAATCAGCGATCTTTCGGCACCAGAAGAGATCAACGGAGTTTATTATCTGCAGGAGTTCATCCCGCCGGCGCAGGAGCAGCACCAGGATTGGCGGCTATTCGTGTGCGCGGGCAAGGTCGTCGCCGCCATGATCAGGCATGGGTCGAGCTGGATCACCA
>DATMDY010000208.1:0-2679 GCA_035557335.1 Methyloceanibacter sp. | reverse complement strand
TCCGCAACCGGTCCACTTACACTGCCAGCATACACGATGGTGCCGGGGGTGCACGAAAGGGGAAACGCTTATCCCCGCTATCCACCGAACGGCCTTGAAGCTGCGACGAAAACCATGTTGCGCCGCACAGGAGTTTCCCTGAACAGCCAAGACCGGTATGCTTAGTGAGTCGCGCGAGAGGCCTCGCGCGTTTATGCGGCATAATTGGCGGGTCGCACATGCGTGCCGTGGGAAACCACTGTAGCGCCCGCACGATCAGTCTAGCGTTAGCTGCGGGTTTGATGACGTTCGGGGCTGCGCTGATGCTTGGCGTGGTGAGTCCGGACCTTCCCCTTGTCCGCGTCGCGGATGAGAGCGCTGGCGTGCGCGCCAAGCCGGGCGGCGAGACGACCATCTCCAAGCTTGCCGAGGCCGCGCGCAGTCTCCAAATCGACGCCGCCGCTCCCGAAGCCGAGCCTCAGCTCAAGGGCCTTGGCGGCGATATTCCTTGGGAGCGCGAAGAGCCGGCAAAAACCAAACCCGCGCCGAGGCCCACCAACATGTTGGCTCAAGCCGCCAACGCGACCAACGCGCTGCCTTGGGATGCGATCGAGCCCGTGCCGTTCACGCATGTCGCGAAACCCAGCACCACGAGACCGAAGACCAGCGTGCCCGACCCCGGACCCGTCCTTCCGGCGCCACAGAGCGCGCTGCCGGCAACCGGCGACGTGAAGGCATGGGTGAAGGTCAAGGCGACGACGCTGAAGGGCGAGAACAGGGGGCGGCCGATCTATCATTTCGAGCTTTGGCTCGATGCGCCGGCCGAGATCAAGCAGCGCCTGGTCGCGGTAGCTTACGACTTCAATACGCCCGCGGTAATGCCCCAATCGCAGGTATCGAGCGAGGGCAAGACCGGCTTCCGTGTGGCGGTCGGCGGCTTGGCCTGTGCCGACAACATAACCGTCACCCTCAAATTCGACGACGGCCGCTCACAGCAAGTGGCGGTCGACAGCTGCCGGCTTCTAAGCTGAGCGCATGCCGGCGACTTCCGCCACCAGCTCGCGGAAACGTGGCCGCTGGCTCTCGATATAGGGAAGCGGCCTGCACACATCGATGGCCGCGATGCCGACCCTGGTGGTCAGCGCGCCGTTGAACAGGCCTTCGCCGAGCCGTGCCGACAGCTTCGCGGTCAGCCCGTGGCCGATGACCTGATGGATCACGTCGTCGCCGATGGCGATGCCGCCGGTCAGTACGATATGGGTCACCACCATGCGTGCGAGCTTCAACAGCGACAGCGTGCCGGGCCGCGCGCCATAGAGCGTGGACAGCCGGCGCAGCATGCGCAAATTCTCCGCGCCGACGAACAGCATGTCGATCAGCGCGCCGGGACTGACCGCCGTCACGACCGACACGCGCTTGGCCGAGGAGGCGACGATCCTCCGCGCCACCGGATCGAGCGGCGCGACCAGTGTGCGCTCGGTCAACCGCAGCAGCTCCTCGGCATCCATGATGTCGTGCTCGTGCGAGGCCAAGCGCTCGAGCCCCCAGGCAATGTCCTTGCGCCCCGCATAGAGTCGCTTGAGCCGCGCGGTGACGTCGACAGCGAGCTCCTTATCGTTCTGGCGCGCGGCGCTATCGGCCTCGTGCCTGATCTTGCCGAGGCGCCCGAGCCGCGCGAGCCCGGCGATCTCACGCAGGATGATCATGACCAGCGCGAGCACGACGAGACCCAACAGGCCGGCGGCAACCCAGCCGATCCAGTCGTCGCGGGCGATGAGCGAGACCACCCAGTCATAGAGCCAGATCGAGGCGATGAGGCTCACGAGCGCTGCGAGCGCGCCGAGGAAGATGCTTCCCCAGCGCAAGCCGCGCCTGAGATCGGGCATGGCGCGGGTGCGCGGCAGCGGCACTGGCTCGGCGGCTGCCGCTGTCGGCGTGGCAGGCGGCACGAACACCTCTACCTCCTCGATGCGGAAGGCGGCGGGCTTGCGCTTGCTCTTGCTCATGCGAGGTGGTCTCCGATCAGGGTCTCGATGGCGCGGTCGAGCCGGATATTTGGGAACGGCGCGAAGCCGCCGGAAGGGAGCGGTACCGGATTAGGCGGACGGAAGCGCACGAAGCGCATCTCGCCATGCTCCGTGTGCCAGCCCTTGAGGGCAAGGTCGGGATCCTTGGGGAGGTCGCCGGGAAAGATGGCGAACTCCTCGTTGCCGTCGAAGGTGCGCCGGCCGATGGTCTCGCCCGCTAGCGGATAGCCGATGATGCAGGGGAGCGTCTCGCCGCCCCGCTTCGCCTCGCCCTCGCGGGTGGCGCGCACCGCGGCCATCGCCAGCACCTTCATTTCGGCGCCGGCATATTCCGCACGCGCCATGGCTCTGCCGGTGAGCCTGGCGAGGATCGCTTCCAGCCGGTCATGGCTTTGCTGGTGCAGGTGGTCGGCCTTGGTGGCGGCAAGCACGATGCGGTCGATGCGCGGCGCGAACAGGCTCGACCACAGGCTGTTGGCGCCGGTGCGGAAGCATTCGAGGATCTCGGTCATGGCGCGTTCGAGATCATTCACCGCTTCCGCACCGCCATTCAGCGCGGCGAGCACGTCGATCAGCACGATCTGGCGGTCGAGCCGCGCGAAGTGATGGTGGAAGAAGGGCCTGACCACATACGCCTTATAGGCTTCGTAGCGCCGTGCCATCATCGTCCAGA
>DATMDY010000207.1:0-26053 GCA_035557335.1 Methyloceanibacter sp. | reverse complement strand
CGCCACCCCGAAGATCATGGTCGAAGTCGAGCCGGTCTGCATCCGCTCGCCGTTGAGGTCTAGCGCAAGGTCGAGATTTTGTGGATCGGGAACCTCGTCGGTGGTGACCAGCCACGGGCCGAGCGGGCCGAAGCTGTCATGGCTCTTAGCCTTGATCCATTCGCCGGGCCCACCTTTCTGAAGGCTCCGCTCCGAGACGTCGTTGCCGATGCAATAGCCGGCGACATGATCGAGAGCGTCGGCTTGCGCCACGTTCTTGGCGCGCGTGCCGATCACTATCGCCAGCTCGACCTCGAAATCCATGCGCTGCCAGCCTTCCGGCTGCAGCACCGGGTCGTAAGGCCCCGAGACGCAGGAACTGGCCTTGGCGAACACGATGGGTGCCTCGGGAATGGGCATGCCGGTTTCCTCGGCATGGTCGCGGTAATTCAGGCCGATGCCGAGAAATTTCGGCACAATCCCGACCGGTGGACCGATGCGTGGGCTGCCCGCGACCGGGGGGAGCGAAGATGGATCGAGAGCCTTGAGACGAGCGAGGCTTTCGCGCCCGAGAACGTCGCCGGCGAGATCGGCAACGACCGCCGACAAATCGCGCAGTCGCCCCTCGCCGTCGAGAATTCCCGGCTTTTCCTGACCGACATCACCAAAGCGCAAAAGCTTCATCGTCCTTCTCCTCGCGGTGGTTTTGCATGATGCATAGGACGCGGTGAGAGGCCGTTTCCGATCTGCAACAGACGCCCATAAAGTTTGCGCCTTGCCGGGGCGCAAGAGCCTCCCGCGGAGGCAGAAAGACGGGCGATCGGCCGCCGTAAAGGCGTCGCGCCCGAACGACTAATAGACTGATTACAAATAACTAAATCCGCCCCCCGGCAGCCCCTGACAGGGCCGAATGACATTTCCGCAACAGTCGTCGAGCGTTTTGCATTCGCGCCCCTGCACAAGGTTGAAGCGCGGGTCGCGGCTAAGCTAGCCTTCGACTCACAGATGGGGGACGGGGCTGGGGGGCTCTAGTCACCCGGGACTGACAGAGGGACCTGAAGCAACATAGAAATTTACGGCTCAGGAAAAATGGGGGGGCGAGTCGAAGCCCGCATCTAGGCAAAACCTTTTGCGCTCGACTCGTTTCGCAGGGAAGACCGGCCCGGTTCATCCGGGCCGGTTCTTTTTTATACGGCTGTTTGCGGTGATTTGCGGAAAACACGCGGCCTATTGCGGCTGTTTGCGATAGCGTGCGATTTGCGTGCGAATAAACGCGGAAATAACGCCGTGATCGATCAAATTTGATTGGGCAATAATTCGCGACGATCGAAACCAGCTCCCGAGCCCCTCAAACCGCATTTCGCTCGCATCCGACGGGCCGGCGTCCTCCGCGGCGAGACCCCGCGCCGGGTGAGGGGGCCACACCTTCCGGTTGCCCGCCCTTCCGATTTTCAATACTGGCAGAAGCAGCCGTTTCAACTTCGATTATGATGGCTGTAAAGTCTTTGCCTTGTTGGGGGAGGGAGCCATGTCGGAAAACTCCGAGGAGGAATCGCCTTTTCAACCGGCGAAGGGAGATTTTATTGCGCCGCCGGAGATCGATACGGCGGATGAAGCGACAGATGCACTGCCACCTCAGGAGGAGTTCTGGCGACCACCGGTGCGGTTCGGTTCGCTCGGACTTGCCGACCGGCAGGAAGTTAATTTTGCCTGGAAGATGTTGAGCCAAGTGAGGTCGAAGGTCGGTGCCGTTCCCGGACTCGTCGCAGGGATCATCGAACATGGCGATTAGCAAGCGCGGCGATTTTACAAACCCACAGAAGAGCCCGTGGAACTTCGAGAAGTATCAAAGTGATCTCGAATGCCGGATGATGCACCGGCTCGAAGCCGATCCGCATGTCACGAAATGGATGAAGCGGCATGGAATCGTGATTCCGTGGATCGACGGACAAAAGCATCAACGCAAATATGCTCCTGATTTCTTGGTCGAGTATGAGGATGGCCGGAAGGCAATTATCGAGGTGAAAGACCCAAGCCGAATGGATTCACCCGATGTCTTACGGAAACGCAAGGCCGCTGAGATCTGGTGCAAGCAACGCGCGATGGAGTATGTGATCGCTACGATTGGGTGAGTCGCTCCCTGGCTCTTCCGGAATCACCCCGCTGTCACATCCCCGTAACAAAAGCACCGTAAGTCGCGGCGCATCGTGTTGACAACGCGCGACGACGATATGGACAACGACGCCGCGACGAGGCGTTACCGCGCGCTGTTCATCTCCGATATCCATCTCGGTACCAAGGCCTGCCAGGCGCATGCCTTTCTCGATTTCCTGCGCTGCCACGACGCCGACCGCATCTTCCTGATCGGCGACATCGTCGATTTCTGGCGCATCCGGCGCGGCGTCTATTGGCCGCAAGCGCATAACGACGTGCTTCAGAAGCTTCTGCGCAAGGCGCGCAAGGGCACCGATCTCGTGTTCATCCCCGGCAATCACGACGAGGCCATGCGCGAATATTGCGGCGTGCGCTTCGGCGGCATCGCCATCGAGCGCAACATCGTGCATACCGGCGCCGACGGGCGGCGCTATCTCGTGATCCATGGCGATGAGTTCGACGTGGTGGTGCGCTACGCCAAGTGGCTCGCGCTGCTCGGCGATGTCGGCTACACGCTGGCGCTCTGGGCGAACCGGCATGTCAACGCCGTGCGCCGCCTGCTGGGCCAGCCTTATTGGTCGCTGTCGGATTATCTCAAGCAGCGGGTGAAGCGCGCGGTGAACTATATCGGCGAGTTCGAGGCGGCGCTCGCCGCCGAAGCGCGCCGCCACGGGGCGCAAGGGGTGATCTGCGGCCATATCCATCACGCCGCCATGCGCCAGGTCGGCGAGGTGCTCTACATCAATACCGGCGACTGGGTGGAAAGCTGCACGGCGGTCGCCGAGACCGAGGCCGGCACCTTCGAGATCATCCGCTGGAGCCACCCGCATCAGGGCCTGCGTCAGGAGCCCGAAACCCGCGTCGAGGAGCTCGAGGCCGCCGCTTGATACGGGTGCTGGTCGCGACAGATGCCTGGCACCCCCAGGTCAATGGGGTGGTGCGCACCTATGAGCGGCTGGCGCTCGAGGCGCCGAAGCTCGGCTTCGAGGTGAGTTTTCTCTCGCCCGCGCAGTTCCGCACGCTGCCTTGCCCCACTTATCCCGAGATCAGACTGGCGCTTGCCGGCCCTGACGCGATCGCGCGGGCCATCGATGAGGCGCGCCCCGATTTCATCCACATCGCCACGGAGGGACCGGTGGGGTTCATGACCAGGCGCTATTGCCGCAAGATGCATCGCCCGTTCACCACGAGCTATCACACCCGCTTTCCCGAATATGTCGCCGCGCGCTGGCCGGTACCGCGCGCCTGGCTCTACCGGTTGCAGCGGCGCTTCCACAATGCGGGCGCCGGCATCTTCGTGGCCACGCCGTCGGTGGAGGCGGATCTTGCGGCGCACGGCTTCAAGCGGCTGATGCGATGGTCGCGCGGCGTCGACACAAGGCGGTTCAAGCCGCGCAAGGTGCGCCAGTTCGGCAAGGGCCCGGTCTTCCTCTATGTCGGCCGCATCGCCGTGGAGAAGAACATCAAGGCGTTTCTCGATCTCGACCTGCCGGGCCGCAAGGTGCTGGTCGGCAGCGGTCCGCAGGAGGCGGAGCTGAAGCGGCGCTATCCTGACGTGCTGTTCGCCGGGTCTAAGGTGGGGGAAGATTTGGCGCGTGCTTACGCCTCGGCCGATGTGTTCGTGTTCCCCAGCCACACCGACACGTTCGGCCTGGTGCTGCTGGAGGCGCTCGCCTCGGGCGTCCCGGTCGCGGCCTATCCGGTGAGCGGGCCGAAGGACGTGCTGGCTGGCTCCGGCGCGGGCGTGCTCGACGAGGATCTCCGACGGGCGGCGCTCGGCGCGCTCGATCTCGACCGGCGCGCGGCGCGGGCGCATGCGCTCACCTATGACTGGGAGAACTCGGCGCGGCAGTTCATCGGCAATGTGCTGCAAGCCGCCGGGAGAGCCGGCCGGGACAGAGACGATGCCTTCGCCGCAAGCGCGGCGGCGCAAAAAGAAACGGCCCGGTGGGGGGAACCGGGCCGTTTTATTTTTATGCGTCAGTTTGGGGGACGCTTTGGGGGAAATTTGCGTCCTCCAAGAGATGGATAGCGGCCCATTTGGTTTCAAGGGGGCCTTCGAAAAATCTGCATAACTCCATCTAACTTATTGATTATTTTCTAGAAAAAAGATCAATCCTGACCTGAGGAGCACCCGTTGGGGTGCGTCTCGAAGGGGGATCGATGGCGAAGACGCTTAAAGCGCGTGCCGCGAGTTCGCTCGCTTGGCGTCTCGCGTTTCTCTATGCCGCCCTGTTCCTGGTGGTCGGAATCTACCTGCCGTATCTGCCGGTCTGGCTCAAATGGCGCGACCTCGGCGTCAACGAGATCGCCATCCTGCTCGCCACGCCGCTGTTCGCGCGCATCCTGTTCACGCCGGTCATCAGCTTTGCCGCCGACCGGCTGGGCGACCGGCGCGCCATCCTCATCGCGCTGGCCTGGGGATCGCTGATCTCCTTCCTGCTGCTGTGGGCGGCGGACGGCTTCTGGCAGATGTTCCTCGCCATGCTTCTGCTTGCCATCAACTGGACGGCGATCATGCCGCTGACCGAGACGGTAGCCATGACCGGCCTCCGCAACGGCGCTCTCGACTATGGACGCGTGCGGCTGTGGGGATCTCTGAGCTTCATCGTGGCGAGCCTCGGATCGGGGCTGGTCATCGGCGAACTGGGGCCGCAGACGGTGCTCCCGCTCTTGGTGGGCGCGAGCGCATTGCTGGTCCTCGGCACGCATCTTCTGCCGCGCGCGCAGACCAGCACCGGCCGTACGGCCCCCTCGGTGCTCGAACGCCTCAAGCTCGCCGACGCGTTTGCGCTCGCCCGCTCGCCGCTCTTTTTGCTGTTCCTCGCCGCGGCGAGCCTGATCCAGGCGAGCCATGCGCTGATCTACACCTTCGGCACCTTGCACTGGCAGGCGCAGGGCTTCCCCTCGGGCGCGATCGGCGGGCTGTGGTCGCTCGGCGTCATCGCCGAAATCGTGCTGTTCGCCGCCTCGGGCCGGATCATGACGCATCACGGCGCGACGCGCCTGCTGCTGCTCGCAGGTCTCGCGGCCAGTGTTCGCTGGGGCTTGATGGCCGCCGATCCTCCCCTCTGGGCGACGGCGATTTTGCAGACTCTGCATGCCTTGAGCTTCGGGGCGGCGCATCTCGCCGCCATGCATTTCCTGACCCGGGCGGTGCCGGAGGATCGCGCCGCCACGGCCCAAGGCCTGTATGCCGCGGTGGTGGCCGGCCTGGTCATGGGCTTGGCCACGGTCGCCTCGGGCCCGCTCTACCGCGCGCTGGCGGGGGAGGCCTACGGGGTCATGGCGGTGCTGGCGCTGATCGGTGCGGCGTGCGCCTATCTCCTCATGCGGTACTGGCGCGGTGGGCTGGTCGCGGGTGGTGACGCGGCTCAGCCCCAAAGCGCAGGCGAGGGCGGCAAGACCTGATCCGAAGCGTAGGTCAGGCCTGACTCGCGGTCACGCTCGAGCAGAAGCGGCCCGTCGAGGTCGACCCAATCGGCGTCCTGGGCCAGCAGCAAAGCAGGGGCCATGGCGAGCGAGGTGGCGATCATGCTGCCAACCATGATCTTCAGGCCGAGCGCGCGCGCTTCGGCGACGGTCAGCAGCGCCTCGGTCAGCCCGCCGGTCTTGTCGAGCTTGACGTTCACCGCGTCGTAGCGTCCGGCGAGGCGTTGCAGCGAGGCGCGGTCATGGACGGATTCGTCGGCACAGACCGGCACCGGCCGCGCAATGTGCGCCAGGAGATCGTCATGGCCGGCGGGGAGGGGCTGCTCCACCAGTTCCACGCGGGCCTGCGCCGCGGCAGCCAGCAACGGCTCGATCTGCTCCGGCCGCCACGCCTCGTTGGCATCAACGACAAGACGCGCGGCGGGAACGGCCTCGCGCACGGCGGCAAGTCTCTCTTCGTCGCCATCACCGCCAAGCTTGAGCTTGAGCAAGGGGTAGGCGCTTGCTTCGCGCGCCCGCCCCGCCATCGCTTCAGGCGTGTCGAGCGAGATGGTGAACGCGGTGGTTACGGAACGCAGAGGGGCAATCCCGGCAAGGCGTGCGGCGCTTTGGCCGCTTCGCTTGGCTTCCAGATCCCACAAGGCGCAATCGAGCGCGTTGCGTGCCGCGCCGGCGGGGAGCAGCGAAGCAAGCTCCGGCCGGCTCAATCCTTGGCCGATCTGGGCAGTGCAAGCCTCGATGGCGGCAACCACGCCCTCCACGCTCTCGCCGTAGCGCGCATATGGGACGCACTCGCCACGGCCTATATGGCTGCCGTCGCTGAGCTCAGCGACCACCACCACCGCCTCGTGCTTTGCCCCGCGCGAGATGGTGAAGCCGCCCCTGATCGGCCAGCTTTCGACCCTGACAGCCAGGCGCAAGCCCTTCACCGCGCCCTCAGGTTCAACTTCGGGACCTGCCATAAGCCTTTCTTTCTTCCCGATTTTCGTCCTAAAACCAGGGCACCAACGACCCAGGCCCCCAGGCGTCACCACTGCAAGCTAAACCCATATGCTCAAGCGCGACCATCAGGTTGTTCTGCCAACGCAAGCCCGTGCCCCGGGCTTCCGCGTTGAACTCAGTGGCACCACTTTCCGGCTGGTGGCGACCGGCGCCTGGACCGTGGCCGAGGCGACCCAGCTCGACTCGGCGCTGAAGCGCCTGCGCGTGCCGATCCCACCCACGCCGGATTTCACCGGCGAGATGGATATTGCCGGCATCGCCGAGATCGACACGGCGGGTGCGTGGCTGTTGCAGCGGACGGCGGCCGCCTGGCAGGCAAGCGGGCTGCGCACGCATTATGCCGGGGCGACGGAAAGCTTCCGCATCCTCATCGAGGAGGTGCAGAGCCGCGGCAACGCCAAGCGGCCCGTGCTGGAGAAGCAGAATCCGCTGCTGCAATTCGCCGACGACATGACCAGGGCGCTGACCGGCGTGTGGCAGGATGTGGTCCAGCTGACCGCCTTTCTCGGCGAGGTCACCGCCGGCTTCATACGCATGATTCGCCAGCCCTGGCGCTTCCGCGTCACCTCCTTCGTGCATCACCTCGATCATGCCGGCTTGCGCGCGGTGCCGATCATCGCGCTGATCTGCTTCCTGATCGGGGCGGTGGTGATGCAGCAAGGCGTGGTGCAGCTCAGGCCGTTCGGCGCCGAGCCCTTCGCCGTCAACATGGTCGCCATCCTGGCGTTGCGTGAGGTCGGCATTCTGCTCACCGCCATCATGGTGGCCGGCCGCTCTGGCTCGGCCTTCACCGCAGAGATCGGCTCGATGAAGATGCGCGAGGAGATCGACGCCATGCGCACGCTCGGCATCGATCCGATCGATACGCTGGTGCTGCCACGCGTGCTGGCCTTGGTGGTGGCGCTGCCGCTGCTCACCTTTCTCGGCGACATCATGGGGCTCGCCGGCGGCGGCGTCATGGCGTTCGGCGTGCTCGGCCTAGACTTTGCCACCTACATGGACAAGCTGCACGAGGCGGTCGACTTCCAGCACTTCATGGCCGGCATGATCAAGGCGCCTTTCGCCGCCATCATCATCGGCCTGGTCGGCTGCCTCGAAGGCCTCAAGGTCGAGGGCAGCGCGGAGTCGCTCGGCAAGCATGTGACCAGCGCCGTGGTCAAGGCCATCTTCCTGGTCATCATCCTGGATGCGATTTTTGCCATGTTCCTGTCGGGGATCGGGGTGTGATCTTCGAAAACGGACGAGAGGTGGTGATACGCGTGCGCGGGCTCGCCAAGAGCTTCGGCAGCAATCGCATCTGGAACAGCCTCGATCTCGACGTCTATCGCGGCGAGATCCTGGCCATTGTCGGCGGTTCGGGTCAGGGCAAGTCGGTGCTGATGCGGGTGATCACCGGCCTGGCGACCCCCGATGCCGGCGAGGTCGGGCTGTTCGGGCACAACGCCAAGACTCTCACGCCGCAGGACCGCCTTACCATCGAGAAGCGCTGGGGCATCCTGTTTCAGGACGGCGCGCTGTTTTCCTCGCTCACCGTGTTGCAGAACATCCAGGTGCCCATGCGCGAGCATCTCAAGCTGCCGCAGGCGATGATGGACGACCTTGCCTTCCTCAAGCTGACAATGGTCGGCCTGCCCCCTGACGCCGCGTACAAATTCCCCTCCGAGCTCTCCGGCGGCATGCGGAAGCGCGCAGGCCTTGCCCGCGCGCTGGCGCTGGACCCGGAGATCGTGTTCCTGGACGAGCCCACGGCGGGGCTGGACCCGATCGGCGCGACGGACTTCGACCACCTAATTCGTAAATTACAACAGACACTTGGCCTAACTGTCTATATGGTGACCCACGACCTTGATACCATCTTCACCGTGGCGGATAGGGTGGCCGTACTGGCCGACAAGAAGATCGTGCGGACGGGATCTCCGAGCGAGTTGCAGCGCCAACCCAATCACCCGTGGATCAAGGAATATTTCTGCGGCGAGCGGGCGCGCGCCGCGTCGCCTGGACAACGGCCGAGAATACCGGCCTGATGCTTTCGCTCTTTGAGGAATCGGTTGGATGGAAACCAAAGCCAACTATCTGATGATCGGCGGTTTCGTGCTCGGCGTGCTGGCGTTCGCTTTCATCTTCGTGTTCTGGATGAGCAATTTCACCTCGGGCGGAAAGAACTACTACGTCGTGTTCCAAAGCTCGGTGGCGGGGCTCACCTCGGGCTCGAGCGTTGCCTTCAACGGCATCAATATCGGCGAGGTGCAATCCTTCGCCCTCGACCCCGAGGACGGCCGCAAGGTGCGGGTGCTCATCAATGTGCGCGACGACATCCCGATCCGCGAGAATTCGCGCGCGGGCATCCATTCTCTCGGGCTCACGGGGGGGAGCGGTATCCAGATCACCCCGGGCACGCCCGATGCGCCTCTCCTCATCGCCAGCGCGCTCGATCCGATTCCCACCATCAAGGCCGATCCGGGAACGGGGCAGGGCCTGTTCGATGCCGCGCCCGCCGCGCTGAATAACGCCAATGTATTACTCTCCCGGCTCAACGATCTCGTCGCCGAGAATCAGCAATCGATCAACTCGACGGTAACTAATGTGGAACAGTTCACCACTATGCTGAACGGCAAGAGGGAGGACATCAGCCAGGCCATTACTTCGGTCAACGAGGGGGCGCAATCGTTTAGAAGCTTGAGCAGCAAGCTCGAAGTCTCGCTCGGCGATAACGTGGACCAATTGACCCGCACGGCCAACGAGGGCATGCAGGAATTCTCTGCATTTATGCGGGAAGGACGCCGCGCCGCAGCAACGCTGAACCGTATTCTGGAAAAGTTGGAGGCTAATCCCAGGGGATTTTTGCTTGGTGGAAGTCAGGTCCCGGAATACACTCCCAGAGGCCAATAAACACGCCTTTTGGGCCTATAAGGCGTGCCTCGTGAGGGGACGATCGAACATGTCTCGATCGGCGCCAATTCTTGCTGCCGGCTTGCTAAGCATGGTGCTTGTGGGCTGTGCTATGGGCTCCAAACCCCCGGCCACCTACGACCTGATCGCGCCACGCGCCTTCGCCGGCAGCAAAAAGGCGGCTCCCTACCAGCTCGTGGTCTACCAGCCGACCACCATAAGTGCGCTGGAGACGAACCGTCTCATGGTGCGGCCGCAAGCCGACCAGATTTCCTACTACAAGGGCGTCGCCTGGAGCGACCGGCTGCCCGTTCTGGTGCAGGCGCGTCTGATCGAAAGCTTCCAGAACTCGGGCGCGGTGAAGTCGGTGAGCAGCACCTCTGGCCAGATGGGCTTGGCCACCGAGATCCGCGCCTTTCAGGTCGATGTCACCACCGGCCGTGCCGCCGTCGAGGTCGATATCTTCGCCAAGCTGGTCGATACGGGATCGGGCAGGGTGATTGCCAGCAGAGGGTTCAGTTCCCGCGTGCCGGCCAAGACCGATGCGCCGGGCGACGTCATTGCCGCGCTGAACCAGGCCTTTACTCAAGTGGTGCAGGACACCACGACCTGGGTCGGCGCCCGCCGCGGCTGAGAGCCTTCCGCGCTGCTCGCTATGCCCCGCGGTTCTTTATGAACCAAATCACGGCGAGGAAAATCAGCGAGCCGATGAAAGCTGCGAGCACGTCGCGCAGC
The DNA here is from genome assembly GCA_035557335.1 of Methyloceanibacter sp. Taxonomy (GTDB): domain Bacteria; phylum Pseudomonadota; class Alphaproteobacteria; order Rhizobiales; family Methyloligellaceae; genus Methyloceanibacter. Next base: position 15,862 of record DATMDY010000207.1, on the reverse strand, counting down.
GAGATGGCAAAGGAATCGAGAGCCGGCCAAATATCGAACAGCCGGAAGATCGCGCCGCCGATCAAGGCGCCAACCAACCCGATGCCGAGCCCCGTCCAGCGGCCGAGACCTTCCCGGCTTCCCGTCACCGCGGCCGCGGCAAGCGACCCGGCTATCGCGCCAACCACGAGCCACACCACGATCTGACTGAATGTAAAGGTCATGCTTGCCCCCTTTCACGTTGCGTCACTGTCCCGGCTTTTTCGCGCGAATGTTAGCACAAGTTTTACGCGCTGCTCGCGGGCGAGCAAAAGATGAAAGGGCCCGTCAGGCTGGGAGCGGCGCGGCCTCGCCCGAGAATCGGTAAGGCCGCGCCAAGCCCTTCAGCCTTTTAGTAACAGGGCGGGTAGGGGTAATAGCCGCACTGAGGCGCGTAATAAGCGGGAGGTCCGTAATAAGGCGCGGTCGCTGCCGCTGCGCCGATGGCCCCGACCGCGGCGCCGGCAGCGAAGGCTGCGCCGGGACGGCCGTACCACGCGCCATGCCATGCCGGCCCGTGGCCGACCACGACATCGCCGCCATGGCCCCATCCGCCATGATATCCGCCGCCACCAACATGCATGGCAAACCGGTCGATGAAGAGCGCGGCGGCTCCCGACGCGCCATCCAGGTCGCCCTCGAGGACGGACACATCGAACGTCAATTTATCGCCGTCCAATTTCGGCGTCTTGAGCACCACCACGGCGTCCTTGACCGCATCGCCCTCGTTGCTCAACACCGAGATCGTGGCATTGGGCGGAGTCTTGGCGAAGCTGTCATGCCCTACGTCCCACTCCTGGATGAAATGCGCGGTAAGCACATGGCCTGCTGCGCGCACCGGGCGGTCGGCGAACACGATGGAGTTCGGTCCGACGCCAGTCAGCGTCAGCTTGTTGCCTTCAAGGGTCGCGCCGCGCGCGTTGATGACGGCGAGCGATGGAACCATCTCCTGCTTGGACGGCCCGATGGGTTTCTTGGCCGGATGGCTGATGGCGTCTTCGGCGAATGCCAATTGCGGAGCGGCGAGCAAGGCGGCGATAACGAATGCCGCGCAAGCGATGCGGTTCACAATCATGAACATTACCTTTCCTATGGGGGATTTAAGGGTGCGTGTCCCGGTCTCGGAACGGCGGGACCATAGCAGAGATTTATGACGCGGGGAGCCTAGAGATTTTTCTCGTATTTGCGCGGTTTAGCAGCCGGTCGAACGGCTTTAGAACTTGAAGCTCAGGGCGACGTCCCACACCTCACCCTCGAACGTGTTCTTCGCGTCGAACTCTTTGTAATATTTGGCGATGAAAGTGAGTGGCGTCGGCGTGCCGGCACCCATCGTATAGGTGAGGATGGGACCTACACCGAACACGCGCGACTTGAAATCGCCGAGACGGGCGCCCGCGCCGCTATCGCCGGTGGTTTGAATCATGCCATACCCCACGGCGCCGACGCCCCACGGGCCGAAATTCTTGGTGAGCGACCCTTCCAGGTTCAGGATATTGCCGGTCTCATAATCGGTTTCGGGATTTTCCCAGTTCACCGAGTAGACAGCCATGCCCGAGGCTTGCCACCCAGAGGCCGGGTCGAAATAGGTGGCGGCGATCTGCGGCATGACGGCCCAATGGTTCAGGCTAGTATTGGCTAGCTGCCGCCGGCTGTAGTCGCCGGTGGGGGCCAGGAAGAACAGGCTGGTGCTCCAATTGAATTTGCCGCTGTGCCAGCCAAGGATGATCGGCGCGAAAGCGGTGTCGCCCGGCGCGAGATTGGTGTCGCCGCGCTCGATATTGAAGGGCCCGAAAGTCCTTCCCCGAGGCCCTGTGAAGGCGGGAATCTCGATGCCGACATTCACATCCATGGCGACCATGGTCGGCAACGCGGCAACGGCGTATGTGCCGCCCAGGATCTTCCACGGGGTGACGTAGCTGATACCGAGCAGGGTGGCGTGCATCTCCTGATCCACATCGAGGCCGATGCGGCCATTGAAGATCGTGGTGTCGGCCGACCCGTTATAATTGTAAATGTCGGTGCGGATATAGACGCCAGGCACGGGCGGCACGAATCCTGAGAAGATGTCGGTATAGCCCTTAAGCCAGGGCCCCGTGCCGAACTCCGCGGCGTGAGATGTGGGCGCAACGCCAGTCATGCAGACCGTCAAGAGCGCCGCTGCGATCGCCGCGCGCAGGCGCCGCCGGTTGGCGAAGATTTGGTCCGCCGCAACCATGCCCATCCCCCCTTTTCGCCTAACGGATTATAGGTCTTCTTATGAAGCCGAACCCGATCAATTGATGCAATCGAGTCGGCATGGTCCGCACATTCCATACCTGCGTCCAGCCTGCGTCAATGCGGGAGGGGGCCGGTCGGCAATTATCGGCGGGCCTGTTGCTGGACGGCATCATCCCAATTTGTGAACTGCCGGCCGGTTCGCCGACCTGCTGTTTTTTCCGGCTATGCCTTCAATCGAATGTCATTACAATGCTGAACAACGACAAGATATCGGCTGCAAACACTGAGAGGAACGATGAGCGAGGATACGGGCGACATCGGGTCGAAGCAGGAAACCGCCAACGGGCTTGACCGCAGATCGATACTTCTGACCGGCGCGTCGCTCTTCGCGCTCGCCGCGGTCGGAAAATCCGCAGGTCCCGCGGCGGCACAGACGGAGAAAGCTGCGGCGCAAGCGCCAGCGTCGGGCAACCCGCCGAACATCCTGTTCATCATGGGCGACGATATCGGCTGGTTCAATATCGGCGCCTATAATCGCGGCATGATGGCGGGGCATACGCCAAATCTGGACAAGCTCGCCGCCGAGGGCACGCTATTCACCGACTACTATGCCGAGGCGAGCTGCACCGCGGGCCGCGCCAACTTCATCACCGGCGAGCTACCGATCCGCACCGGCCTCACCACCGTCGGCCAAGCCGGCGCCACGGTCGGCATGCCGGACAAGGCGCCGACCATCGCCACGGTGCTCAAGTCGATGGGCTATGCCACCGGACAATTCGGCAAGAATCATCTCGGCGACCGCAACGAGTTTCTGCCGACGGTGCACGGCTTCGACGAGTTCTGGGGTTATCTCTACCACCTCGACGCGATGGAGGACCCGTTCCACCGCAACTACCCGCAGGACCTGAGAGACAAGGTGGGCCCGCGCAACCTGCTGCATTGCCTCGCGACCGACGAGGACGACCAGACCGTCGATCCCCGTTGGGGCAAGGTCGGCAAGCAGAAGATCACCGACGAAGGTCCTCTACCGCCGCATCCGATCGACGGTATCAAGTACAACATGCCGACGGTGGACGGCGTCATCCTCGACAAGACCAAGGCGTTCATCTCCAAGGCGAAGGGCGACGGCAAGCCGTTCTTCGTGTGGATGAACCCGACCCGCATGCACATCATCACCCATCTGGCCGACAAGTATCAGGACATGCGCAATGCCGAGAACGGCTGGTCGATTCAGGAAGCAGGCATGGCGCAGCTCGACGACGTGGTCGGCGGCATCCTGCAGCATCTCAAGGATCAGGGGCTCGACGACAACACCATCGTCGTGTTCTCGACCGACAACGGCGCCGAGAACTTCACCTGGCCGGATGGCGGCCAGACGCCGTTCGCCGGCGGCAAGGGCACGGCGCTCGAAGGCGGCTTCCGCGTGCCGTGCATTCTGCGTTGGCCCGGCAAGGTCACGCCCGGCAAGATCGAGAACAGTGTCATGTCGGGGCTCGACTGGTTCCCGACCTTTGTCGCCGCCGCCGGCAATCCGAACATCGTGACGGAGCTCCTGGCCGGCAAGGAGATCGGCGACAAGACCTACAAGGTGCATCTCGACGGCTACAACCAGATCGACTTCATCACCGGCAAGGGGCCGACCAAGCGCAACGAAATCTTCTACTTTACGGAGCAGATTCTCGGCGCCGTGCGGATCGGCGATTACAAATACCGCTTTACCGACCAGCCCGGCGGCTGGCTGGGCAACACCATCCACCTCGACTGGCCGATCCTGAGCAATCTCAGGCTCGATCCCTTCGAACGCACCAACTCGCCGGAAACCTCGATGTTCTATGCGAATTGGTACGTCTTCGAATTCTGGCGCTTCGTTTTCGTGCAGCAGGAGGTGGCGAAATTCGGCGAGAGCTTCGTCGATTTCCCGCCGATGCAGCCGGCGGCGTCCTTCAACCTCGAAGCCGTCAAGGCCCAGATCACCAAGGCCATCCAGGCGCGCCAAGGCCAGTAGCGAACGGATGAGCAGGACAATGTGTGGCGCGTTATGACGCGCACGGCGAAAAAGACGACGGCCAGCCAGGGCGGCAAGACCTGGCTGGTCGTTTTGCTGGTTCTCGTGTTGATGGTGACGCCGCTCACCATTAATGCTCTTCTGGTTGAGTCCGCGATACGGCCTGCCGCGCCGCGCGACGGCGGGACCGTTATCGAGACCGCCGTGGTTCCGGCCAATGTGAAGGTTGAAGGCGCGGGGACCGGGACGCCGGTCATCCTGATCCACGGCTTCGGCGCGGCGCTCGACTGGTGGGATGAGATCGCGCCGGCGCTTGCCGCCGAGCGCAAGGTCATCCGTCTCGACCTGATCGGCCATGGCGGCACCGAGGCGCCATCCAGCGGCTACACCATCGAGCGCCAAGCGGCGCTGGTGAAGGGCGTGCTCGATAAACTCGGCGTCGAGCGTATCGCGGCTATCGGCCATTCCATGGGCGGCGAGGTCGTGACCAAACTCGCCGAGGCACATCCCGAGCTGATTGAGAAAATGGTTCTGATCGACACGCCACCCAAGACCGAGAACGCAGCCAAAAAACCCGGCACGCTATCCATACCGCTATGGGACGAGTTCATGTGGCGGTTCATCAGCCCGGAGGATTTCCGCAAAGCTCTGGCGCAAAGATTCGCTCCCGGCTTTCAGGTTCCGGACAAGTTCGTCGCCGATCTCGAGCAACTGACCTATCGGGCTTTCACGTCGGCGCATGGCGGCGGCGTCGACTTCGAGACGGCGAAGCCCGTTTATGAGCGGCTTATGGCGCTCGACAGGGTCCCGCCGCTCCTGGTCATTACCGGCGCGCAGGACCCCCTGGTGACGCCGGAGAAAGCCAAATTGTATGAGCGTGTCCCGGGCGCCAAGGTGGTGACGATCGACGGCGCCGGTCATTCGCCCATGGTCGAGAAGCCAGAAAAGACACTCGAGCTCATAAAGGAATTTCTGGCGCAACCTTAGGGAAACTCCACGCGTTCTTTCGCCCCAGGGAGGGAACGATGTTCGTGAACATGTCGATCCGGCGCTTTGCGCCAATGGCATTGATTGCTGTCGTTCTCTGCGGCCTGGGCGGTTTGACGGCGGCAGCGCAAGAGACCGATCCGCTGCCGTCCTGGAACGAAGGCCCCACCAAGCAGAGCATCATCGACTTCGTCACCCAGGTCACCACGGAAGGCTCGCCGGACTTTGTGGCACCGCAAGAGCGCATCGCTACCTTCGACAATGATGGCACGCTGTGGGTCGAGCAGCCGATCTATACGCAGTTCGCCTTCGCCATAGATCGGGTAAAAGCGACGGCCAACGAGAATCCGGACTGGAAGACCAAGCAGCCCTTCAAGGCGGTGCTCGACGGCGATACCAAGGCGCTGGTCGCGACCGGCGAGCATGGCATGCTGGAGATCGTGGCGGCGACCCATTCCGGCATGACCACGACGGAGTTCTCCGACACGGTCAAGCAATGGCTCGAGACCGCTAAGCATCCGCGCTTCAAGGTGCTCTATACCGGCCTCGTCTATCAGCCGATGCTGGAACTGCTCGCCTATCTTCGCGCCAACGGCTTCAAGATCTTCATCGTCTCGGGCGGTGGCATCGAGTTCATGCGCACCTTCGCCGAGAAGAGCTACGATGTGCCGCCCGAGCAGGTGATCGGCTCATCCGGCGTCACCGAATACCGCATGTGGGACGCGAGCCCGGTGCTGGTGAAGGTGCCGAAAGTGCTGTTCGTCGATGACGGTCCCGGCAAGCCCGAAGGCATCAACCATTTCATCGGGCGCCAGCCGATCTTCGCCTTCGGCAATTCCGACGGCGACAAGGAGATGTTGGAATGGACGGCGAATTGCATGCGCGTGTGCTTCATGGGGCTGGTGCATCACACCGATGCGGTGCGCGAATATGCCTATGACCGCGACTCCTCGGTCGGCAAGCTCGACAAGGCGCTCAACGATGCGGAGGCCAAAGGCTGGACCGTGGTAAACATGAAGGACGATTGGAAGGTGATCTTCCCGGGGCCGGTGGCCGGTCAGTGAGTGGAGTTTTGCCTTGAGTATCGCGCGCAAAGTCAAACGAGCCGGCACGCCGAGGCCTAAGCCGAACGGCGAGATGGTGTTCGTCGCGGGCGGCGAGTTCACCATGGGCTCAGACCATCATTACGAGGAAGAAAGACCGGCCCATCGGGTCAAGGTCGACGGCTTCTTTATCGACAGGACGCCGGTGACGAATCGCGAGTTCCGCCGCTTCGTCAAGGAGACGGGGCACGTCACCTTCGCCGAGATCGCCCCCGACCCCAAGGATTATCCCGGCGCGCTGCCGCATATGCTGCAGCCGGGATCGCTGGTGTTCGTTAAATCGCAAGGCCCGGTCGATCTCACCGACTGGTCGAACTGGTGGACCTTCGGCTTCGGCGCCGACTGGAAGCATCCTTACGGACCTGACAGCACTAACAAGGGCCTCGACGATTATCCCGTGTTGCATATCTCCTATCGGGACGCCGAGACCTACGCCAAATGGGCCGGCAAGGCGCTGCCGACGGAAGCCGAGTGGGAGTTCGCCGCGCGCGGCGGTCTGGACGACGCCGAATATGCCTGGGGCGATAAATTCGAGCCGGACGGCAAGCCGATGGCCAATACTTGGCAGGGCGAGTTCCCGTGGCAGAACCTGCTCGCCGACGGCTACGAGTACACTTCACCGGTGGGTATCTTCCCGCCCAACGGCTACGGCCTCTACGACATGATCGGCAATGTGTGGGAGTGGACCACCGACTGGTTCGTGGCAAGCCACTTGGTGGCAAGCCACAAGCAGCAGAAATCATGTTGCATGCCGGAGAACCCGCGGGGACCGCGCATGGAGGATAGCTACGACCCCTGCCAGCCGCAGATCAGGATTCCGCGCAAGGTGATCAAAGGCGGCTCGCATCTCTGCGCGCCGAATTATTGCCGCCGCTATCGGCCCGCCGCCCGCCACGCCGAGCCGGTCGACACTTCGACCTGCCATCTCGGCTTCCGCTGCATCCGGCGCGAAGCGTGACGCACTGATAAACCAAGGGGAGGGGGAACCATGCTGCGGCTGCTGATGATCGTGTCTGGGGCTTTCGAGGCGTTGGTGGGACTCTTGTGTCTTGTCGCCGCAGTCGCGGCCATTGAGATTCTTTTCGGCGCGGACGCCACCCAGGCCGCGCAGTTCATGACCAGGCTGTTCGGCGCGGCGGCATTAGGGTTAGGCATCGCGGCGCTTCTTGCGCGCAACCACCTCAAGACTCCCGGTGGCTTGCCTATCGTCTACGGCCTTACCGCGTACAATCTGCTGGGGGCCGTGCTGCTTAGCTGGGCGGCCGCGATGGGCCTCGGCGGCACCCTATTGCTGCTCGCCGCCGTCTATCATGCCCTGATGGGCGCGGCGCTGGTCTACGCCATCAACGCCGAGCTCGGGCCCTGGCTGAAACAGGGTTAGCGCGCGGACGCGAGATCGCGCCCACGCGCCGTCCGGTTTAGCAATGCTGCATGGTTACGTTCTGCGTGGACTTCATGCCGATGGCGCGGGCCGCGCCGTGCGACAGGTCGAGGGAGAGGCCCTTGGTGAAGGGGCCGCGATCGTTTACGCGTACCTTGACCGATTTCCCCGTCTTGGGATTGCCGACGCGCAGGCAGGTGCCGAAGGGCAAGGATTTGTGCGCGGCGGTCAATCCATTGGGATTGAATCTTTCACCGTTTGCCGTGCGGTTGCCGGCAAGCTCCTTGCCGTACCAAGTGGCGCGCACCGTCTGCATGGCATGCGCGGGCAGCGTGATCGCCAGCGCGAGAGTGAAGGCAGTCCAAAATAATTTCATGATGTCCGAATCTCCTCGTTGATTCCCGTGGGGAGCCAACGCGGTAGAGTCGGACTTGGTTCACTTAGCGGCCTTTATGAGTCTCTCTCTCCCAATATGTGGCGAATCGGTAACGGTCCCGCCGCATTTGCGTCGAGATGAAACGAATATGCGTTGTGTGGCGTCGTTTTGAGTTGCGCGCGCGAAACGAAAGAAAGGGCGCGACAAATAATCGCGACAGTTTAATTGCCGCGTTGAGTGCGCAGGAAGGCGCGCGTCTTGTCCCACGCGCCGCGGTCGAACAGATCGTAATGGACGCCGTCGGGAAAAATCTCGATGCGTTTCGGCTCGTTGGCGGCTTGGTACAGACGCTTGCCCATCTCAACCGGGATCACATCATCCTGCGCGCCATGCAGGATAAGCACGGGCGCTTCGACGGCGCGGATATTTTTCTCGTTATCGTATTTGTCGGTGATCAGCAGGCGAAGCGGCAGCCAGAAATAGACCGAACGCGCCACGTCGACGGTCGAAGTGAGCGGCGCTTCCAGCACGATCGCCGAGACCGGCCGCTCCGCCACCAGCTTGATCGCTTGGCCTGAGCCAAGCGACTCGCCGTAAACGACGATCTTGTCGGCCGGAATCCCGAGCCCGGTCAGATACTCGTAGGCGACGGCGGCGTCGGCGACATTGTTCGCTTCTGTGGGCTTGCCGCCCGAGCCGCCATAGCCGCGATTGTTGAGATAGAACACGCCGTAGCCGTGTTCGCGCATGATTTCGATTTTATCGGCGCGGTTGGCGGCGTTCGAGGCATTGCCGTGGAAATAGAGGATGGTTGGCTGGCCGTCTCTTGCGGGAGAATGCCAAGCCACCAGCATTGTGCCGTCGGCAGCGGCGATCTCGATCTCCTCGACGTTATTAAGTCCCGCCTCGGCCGGCGTCTCGCGAACCGGATTGGGGAAGTACATGAGATTGCGGTTGCCGAAATAGACCACCAAGCAGATCAGCACGTAGGCCGCGACAAGCCACGGAATGAGTCCCATGAGTCCCTGCTTGAAGCCCATTCACACGCCGTGGCGGCAAGCCCCAGTCATGTCCCTTGGAAGCTCGTCTCAGGCACCGATGCCGAAGACTGACCGGCCTCCGCCGCCTTCAGCCGCTCGAGCGCCTCGCGCACCTTCGGATCGAGCCCTTCGCCGCCTTGATCAAGATAGACGAAGATCGCCTTGCGCATACGCGGATCCCAGAACTTCCTGATATGATTGGCGATTCCCGGAACGACCTCGTCGGCCTTCTGGACCTCGAAGAACTTGCCGATCTGGTTCGCCATATAGACGAGGCGGTCGGGCGACATGGGAGATGAGCGCTCCGCTATCCGTCGAGGTGTGAGCTATTCCGCCGCGACCAGAGGCTCGGCGATCCGCCGCGACTGGCGCGTCAGCTCCTCGTATTCCTCCTGCCACTCGGACGGCCCGTTGGACGGCATGACCTGCACCGCCGTGACCTTGTATTCAGGGCAGTTGGTGGCCCAGTCCGAGAACTCGGTGGTCACCACGTTCACCTGCGTACTCGGATGATGGAAGGTGGTATAGACCACGCCCGGTGCCACGCGCTCGGTGATCAACGCGCGCAAGCTCGTCTCGCCGGCGCGGCTCGACAGCTTCACCCAGTCGCCGTCTCGCACGCCGCGCTGCTCGGCGTCGTGCGGATGGATTTCCAGCCGATCCTCCTCGTGCCACACCACGTTCGCGGTGCGCCGCGTCTGGGCACCGACATTGTACTGGCTGAGGATGCGCCCGGTTGTGAGCAGCAGTGGGAAGCGCGGGCCTGTCTTCTCGTCGGTCGCCACATATTCGGTGATGACGAACTTGCCCTTGCCGCGCACGAAGCCGTTCATGTGCATGATCGGCGTGCCTTCCGGCGCGGCCGCGTTGCACGGCCACTGCACCGAGCCGAGCTCGTCGAGCTTCTTGAAGGACACGTCGGCGAATGTCGGAGTCAATTTCGCGATCTCGTCCATGATCTCAGACGGATGATCGTAATGCATCGGATAGCCGAGCGCGTTGGAGAGGAGGCAGGTGATCTCCCAGTCCTCGTAGCCGTTCTTCGGCGCCATGACCTTGCGCACCATCTGGATGCGCCGCTCGGCGTTGGTGAAGGTGCCGTTCTTCTCCAGGAACGTGGAGCCCGGCAGGAACACATGCGCGTAATTCGCCGTCTCGATCAGGAACAGGTCCTGCACCACCACGCATTCCATGGCAGCAAGCCCCGCGGCCATGTGCTGCGTGTTGGGGTCTGATTGGAGAATGTCCTCGCCCTGGATGTAGATGCCCTTGAACGAGCCGTCGAGCGCGGCATCCATCATGTTGGGAATGCGCAGGCCCGGCTCCTCGTCGAGCGGCCGGCCCCACAGCGCCTCGAACATGGCGCGCGTGGCGTCCTCCGACACGTGGCGATAGCCGGAAACCTCGTGCGGGAAGGAGCCCATGTCGCATGAGCCCTGCACGTTGTTCTGACCGCGCAGCGGGTTCACGCCGACGCCGCGACGGCCGATATTGCCGGTGGCCATGGCGAGATTGGCGATGGCCATGACCGTGGTCGAGCCCTGGCTGTGCTCGGTGACGCCTAACCCGTAATAGATGGCGCCGTTGCCGCCGGTGGCATAGAGCCGCGCCGCGCCGCGGATCGCCTCGGCCGGGACGCCGGAAAGCTTCTCCACTTCTTCCGGGCTATGCCGCTCTTGCGAGACGAACTCGGCCCAGTCCTGGAACTCGTCCCAGTCGCAGCGCTCGCGCACGAATTTTTCGTTCACCAGGCCTTCCGTCACGATCACATGCGACAGCGACGTCACCACGGCGACGTTGGTGCCGGGGCGGAGCGGTAGATGGTAGTCGGCCTCGATATGCGGCGTGCGCACCAAGTCGATGCGGCGCGGATCGAGGATGATCAGCTTGGCGCCGTCGCGGAGCCGCGTCTTCATGCGCGAAGCGAATACCGGGTGCCCATCGGTCGGATTGGCGCCAATGATCATCATCACGTTGGACTCTTCGACCGAGTCGAAATCCTGGGTGCCGGCGGAGGTGCCGTACGTGGTCTTCAATCCATAGCCGGTCGGGGAGTGGCAGACCCGTGCGCAGGTATCGACATTATTGTTGCCGAACGCGGCGCGGATCAGCTTCTGCACCAGGAAGGTCTCTTCGTTGGTGCAGCGCGACGAGGTGATGCCGCCGACCGAGCTCCGGCCGTATTTTGCCTGGATGCGCTTGAACTCCGACGCCGCGTAATTGATCGCCTCGTCCCACGACACTTCGCGCCACGGATCGGTAATCTTCTCGCGGATCATCGGGTTCAGGATGCGGTCCTTGTGCGTGGCATAGCCGAAGGCGAAGCGGCCCTTGACGCAGGAATGGCCGCGATTTGCCTTACCGTCCTTGTAAGGGACCATGCGCACCAGCTCATCGCCGCGCATTTCGGCCTTGAAGGCGCAGCCGACGCCGCAATAGGCGCACGTCGTGACGATGGCGCGCGACGGCGTGCCGATCTCGATCACCGATTTCTCGTTCAGCGTGGCGGTGGGACAGGCCTGCACGCAGGCACCGCAGGACACGCATTCGGAGTCGAAGAACGGCTGCTCCATGGAGGGCGACACGACCGAGTCGAAGCCGCGACCGGCGATGGTCAGGGCGAAGGTGCCTTGCACCTCCTCGCAAGCGCGCACGCAGCGCGAGCACACGATGCACTTCGACGGCTCGTAAGTGAAATAGGGATTGGACGCGTCGATGCCGGGATTGGGGTGGCGCTGGCCATCATAGCCGTAGCGCACGTCGCGCAGGCCCACGGCGCCGGCCATGTCCTGAAGCTCGCAATCGCCGTTGGCCGAGCAGGTCAGGCAGTCGAGCGGATGCTCGGAGATATAAAGCTCCATCACCCCTTTGCGGAGCTGCTTCAGTCGCTCGGTCATGGTCTTCACCACCATGCCTTCCGCGACGGGCGTAGTGCAGGAAGCGGGCGTGCCGTTGCGGCCTTCGATCTCGATGAGGCAGAGGCGGCAGGAGCCGAACGCATCCAGCATGTCGGTGGCGCAGAGCTTGGGGATCTGGTTGCCGACCTCCATGGCCGCGCGCATGATCGAGGTGCCCTCCGGCACGGTGACCTCGACGCCATCGATAGTGAGCGTCACCTGTTTCTCCGCCTTGGAGGCCGGAGTGCCGTAGTCGATATCCTGGATGAGCGACATTTCGCGTTTCCTCATTCAGCAGCGACGAGCCGCTTGCGCTCGGCGCCAAAATCCTCGGGGAAATGATTAAGCGCGCTCATCACCGGATATGGAGTGAACCCCCCCAGAGCGCAAAGCGATCCGAACTTCATGGTGTTGCACAAATCTTCCAGCACGATCAGGTTGGCGGCGCGGTCCTCGTCGGCCACGATCTTGTCCACCAGCTCGACGCCACGGGCGGAGCCGATGCGGCAGGGTGTGCACTTGCCGCAAGACTCGATGGCGCAGAACTCCATGGCGAAGCGGGCCATCTTGGCCATGTCCACGCTGTCGTCGAACACCACGATGCCGCCATGGCCGATAAGTCCGTCGCGGGCCGTGAACGCCTCGTAGTCGAACGGGGTGTCGAACAGCTCGCGGGGAAAGTAGGCGCCGAGCGGGCCGCCGACTTGGACGGCACGCACCGGGCGTCCGGTTCGCGTGCCGCCGCCGATGTCGTCCACCAGCTCGCCGAGGGTGATGCCGAAGGCCGTCTCGTAGAGGCCGCCATGCTTGATATTGCCGGCCAATTGGATGGGCATGGTGCCCCGCGACTTGCCCATGCCGAAATCGCGGTAGAAGGCGGCGCCGTCGCTCATGATGATGGGCACGGAGGCGAGCGATAGAACGTTGTTGATCACGGTCGGCTTGCCGAACAGGCCGATATGGGCGGGCAGGGGCGGCTTGGCGCGCACTTCGCCGCGTTTGCCTTCGAGGCTTTCGAGCAGGGAAGTCTCCTCGCCGCACACATAGGCGCCGGCGCCGGCGCGCACTTCCATGTCGAATGCGTATTTGGAGCCGGCGACGCGCGCGCCGAGCATGCCACCTTCGCCCGCTTTCCGGATGGCGATCTCCATCGCCTCGATGGCATGGGGATATTCCGAGCGGATATAGATGTAGCCGTAGGTGGCGCCCACGGCGATGCCGGCGATGGTCATGCCCTCGATGAGCACGAAGGGGTCGCCCTCCATGATCATGCGGTCGGCGAAGGTGCCGCTATCGCCCTCGTCGGCATTGCAAACGATGTATTTCTGCTGAGGCGGTGTCCCCGCCACCGTGCGCCATTTGATGCCGGTGGGGAAGCCCGCGCCGCCGCGCCCGCGCAGGCCCGAATTGACCACTTCCTCGACGATCGCTTCGGGCCCGACTTCAAGCGCCTTCGTCAGGCCCACATAGCCCTTATGCGCCTTGTAATCTTCGAGGCTGCGCGGATCGACGATGCCGCAGCGGGCAAAGGTCAGGCGCGTCTGTTGCTTCAGCCAGGGGATGTCCTCGACCAGTCCGAGGCACAGGCGATGCTTTTCGCCTTCATCGAGCAGGCTCTCGACCTCGGCCACGCTCACCGGCCCATAGCCGACGCGGCCCTCAGGCGTCTCGACCTCGACCAGAGGCTCGAGCCAATACAGGCCGCGGCTCCCGGTGCGCACGACCTCGACTTCGAGGCCGCGCTTCTCCGCTGCCTTGCGGAAGGCGGCCGCAACGTCTTCGGCGCCAACACACAGCGCGCCGGAATCGCGGGGGATATACAGATGCGCGCTCACGCCTGCGCCTCCTTGAGCAGCGCGTCGAGCTTCGCCTCGTCGAGCATGCCGTAGACGCGGTCGTGGTCCAGCAGGGCGGCCGGCGAAGAGTGACAAAGCCCGAGACAATAGACGGCTTCGAGCGTGACACGTCTGTCAGCCGTGGTGCCACCCATCTCCACGCCGAGCTTCTCCTCGGCGCGCGCGGCGAGCGCATCGCCGCCGGCGGCCTGACAGGATTCGGCGCGGCAGAGCTTCAACACCCGCCGTCCGGGCGGTGCCTCGCGGAAGTCATGGTAGAAAGTCACCGTGCCGTGGACCTCGGCGCGCGACAGGTTCAGCGCCTCTGCCACCATCGGCACCGCGGCCTCAGGCACGCAGCCGAATGCCTCCTGCAGAGCGTGCAGGATGGGAAGGGTGGCTCCTTCCTGATGCCGATGGCGCGCGATGATTTGGCTCGCGCGCTCGGCGTTCCATGGCTCGTATCGTGGCATGCCCAGCCGCTTTCATGAGCAGATTTGAAAGTGGGGAAAAAGGCTTGTGAAATCAATAAAGCAACTTAATGGCCTGATCGGATTTTCTTATCGAGTGTGATGTGTGACCCTGAAATGACTGGCCCCCTCGCTCCTTTTCAGGAGAAGGGGGCCTTAGGCGGGGGGAGCCCGAGACTTTAGGCTAACGCAGGCGTCCGCTTGCATGCGCAAGCAGGAGATAAACGCGTCCCGATTCGGAAGTCAGGTAGCTGTTCAGCGTGCTCCCGCCTGGATCGGATTGCTCGGCCTCTCCGAGCATGCGCTCGAAGTCGCCAATATAGCGGTCCACGGTCACGCGGAAATCGCCCTCGCGCTCGTAACGGACGGCAATCTCGTCGAAGGCCGTCTGGCCGTCGAGGCCGTAGATGTGGCGCCCAAGCACGCCCCGCTCGCCGGCCCGAAGACGCTGCCAGACATTGGCCGCGGTGAGGTAATCGATGGCGCGCGCAAGCTCGTCGAGGCGCAACTGGCCGCTGCTGGTGGATACGGTCGAGACGGGATGGGTAGCGGAGCTTTGACCCGGTCCCCCTGTCGCGCCAGCCAACTGTTCAGCCAGGCTGCCCGTGATCTGGTCGAGGTTACCCCTGTCCTGTCCCAGGCCTAAGACCTGACGCCCGCGCACGTCGAATTTCGGCATCGAGGACGAGCCGAACTCGCCGGACGGCCGGGTCGGCTCGCTCCGGGGCGGGACATAGGCCTGAGGCGGCGGCGGGGGTGCGGGCGGCTGACGGTAGGGCTCGGCCCCGTTCCCTTGCAGGGCCGCGCGTGTCAGCACGGGCGTGATGGCCTCGATCTCTCTCAATTGCTCGGTGAGCGCCTTACGAATGGCCGCAGTCGCTTGAGCGGTATGCTCGGGCAAGGCTTCCATCCGCTTCTGCATGTCCTGACGCAGGCTATCGAGATCGCTCGCCGTCCGCTGTGCCACTTCGCGCATGCCGCGCGAGGTATTGTCGAACTGGCCGCGCATCTGCTCGAGCTGTCGGCCGATCTGGGTGATGACCGTCTCGAAGCTTCCCTTGAGGTCGCCGACCGCGCGGGCGGTGTGGGCTTGCGCTTCCTCGCGCAGCCGCTCGATCTGGGCAAGCGCCTGCTGCGCCCCGCCGGCCGTGTCGCGGGCCAGCGTGGTGCTCACTTGTTTTGCCCGGTTCTCCGCTTGACTGAGTGCGTTCTCGATCATGCCCGCATAATTGCGCATCGTGCTGTCGAGGTCCTGCGCCTTGGTGTTGACCGTTTGCAGGAGGGCGAGGATGGACTGATGCCTGTTCTCCAGGATCGAGTCGATCTTGGCATTCGACGAGTCGAGCGCCTTGGCGGCGGTAAGGATGGCCTGGCCCTGGCTCTCGAAGCGCTGGGTGAGGCCGTGGATCTGATCGAGCAGGGCACGCGACACCTCGCGCAGATTCTGCGTCTGGGAGGTAAGGACAGAGACCGCCTCCTTGGACTGGGCGCCGACCTGATCCGCGGTCTGCTTCATCATCGCCGAATTGTTGG
>DATMDY010000206.1:0-10146 GCA_035557335.1 Methyloceanibacter sp. | reverse complement strand
TCGACCGTCTCGCCGGACCAGGAGAAGGCGAGGATCACGTCGTCGCTTGTGATCATGCCGAGATCGCCGTGGCTCGCCTCGCTCGGATGCACGAAATAAGCGGGCGTGCCGGTGGAGGAGAGGGTGGCCGCCACTTTCAGGCCGACATGGCCGCTCTTGCCCATGCCGGTGACGATGACACGGCCCTTGCAGGCGCGGAGCGTCTCAAGGGCGGTGGCGAAGCTGCCAACGAGATCGCTGGCCAAAGCCGCCTTCAGCGCGCTCAGGCCCTCGGCCTCCAATTGCAGGGTCCGCGTGGCCGACAGCACCGCTTCGGTGCGGTCGCCTGGCAGAACGTCCCGTTTGAGGCCGGCCGGCATTTAGATGTGCTTCCCCTGGTGGTGCCCTGATTTTAGCATGGAATGTGGCGCCGTCATGCCCGCCGTCAGGTCAGTTTCTCGATCTCGGCGAGGACGGTATCACGAAGATCGGGGCGATCGAGCGCATAGGCGATGTTGGCCGCGAGAAATCCGGCCTTGGAGCCGCAGTCGAAAACCCGCCCTTCGCATTGCACGGCGTAGAAGGGCTGCTGCTTCAGCAGGGCGAGCATGGCGTCGGTGATCTGAATTTCGCCGCCGGCGCCCGTCTCATGCGCTAGCAGAAAATCGAAGATCTCCGGCTGTAAAATGTAGCGGCCGAGAATGGCGAGGTTGGACGGAGCGGTCCCCGGCTTCGGCTTTTCCACCAGGCTGTCGATGCGGGACACATCGCCGTCGCGCTTACCGAGAGCGACCACGCCGTAACTCTGCACCTGGTCCTCGGGCACGGGATAGACGGCGATGATGTTGGCGCCATGCTTGTCATAGATATCGAGCATCTGGGCGAGGCAGGTCTTGCCTTGCGTCTGCACCAGCACGTCGGGAAGCAGCAGCGCGAATGGCTCCTCGCCCACAAGCTCGCGCGTGCACCACACTGCATGGCCGAGACCAAGCGGCTCCTCCTGGATGACGGAATGCGCGCTGCCGGGCGGGAGTAGGCTTCGCGCTAACTCGGCGAGCTCGGCCGTCTTGCCGCGCGCAGCGAGCACCTGCTCAAGCTCGGGATGTTTGGCGAAATGTTCTATGATCACGCTCTTGTTGGGGCCGGTGACGAAGATGAATTGCTCGATGCCGGCGGCGCGCGCTTCCTCCACGACATGCTGGATGAGCGGCCGATCGACCACCGTCAGCATCTCCTTCGGCATGACCTTGGTCGCAGGCAGGAAACGGGTGCCGAGTCCGGCGACGGGAAACACGGCCTTGCGCACGCGAGCAGCCATCAGATCCTCACCAGATTGAGTGCCGGGTCTCTTTTCCGATAAGAGACGAAGAAATGCAAACTCGGACAACGTCTTATATCTCTGCCGATTTTGCCTTTTCAGCGCCCCAAGCGCTGCCCACAATCGGTCCAGAACCTCGAATCGCTAGGGACAGCCCATGCTCAGGCCAGGATGCGCACTTCAGGCCATTGGACTAGCTCTTGCCGTCGCTCTGGGGTTGTTCATCGCTTTGCCGGTGCAGGCGCAGGACGACGTCGCCGCCTATAAGCGCGCGGTCGAGAAGCGTTTCGCCGAATGGCTCGAAGCGCTATGGCCCGACGCGGAAGCGGCCGGCATCTCGCGCAAAACGTTCGACACCCATCTCAAGGGGCTGAAGCTCGATTGGTCCTTGCCCCATCTCGTGCCGCCCAACCCGGCGGCGGCGGGCGGGCCGGCTCTGCCCCAAGCCCTTGTCCCCAAGCCTCGCCATCAGGCTGAGTTCGACATCCCCGAGGCCTATTTCAACAAGGGGACGCTCACCGCGCTCGCCAATACCGGGCGCGCAAAGTCCAAGCAATTGGCGCCGACCTTGGCGGCTATCCAGAAACAATATGAGGTGCCGGCAAGCATCATCGTCTCCATCTGGGGCCGCGAGACCGGGTTCGGCAAAGCGGCGCTGCCTTACGACGCGGTTTCCGCCATCGCCACCCAGGCCTTCATGGGGCGCCGGCCCGACGAATTCCGCCCGCAGCTCATCGGCGCCCTCAAGATTCTGGAACTGGGTCACGCGAAGCGATCCGAGATGAAAAGCTCCTGGGCCGGGGCCATGGGCTACACCCAATTCCTGCCCTCCGATTTCGAGACTCACGGCGTCGATTTCGACGGCGACGGCCGGCGCGACATCTGGAACTCCGTTCCAGATGCCCTGGCATCGGCCGGCAACTCGCTGCACAGTCAAGGCTGGGACGGCAAACAGCCCTGGGCCTATGAGGTCGAGCTCCCCAAAGGCTTCGACTGCACGCTTCAAGGCCCGGATCTCGCCCGTACAATCGAAGAGTGGGTGAAGCTTGGGGTCACGCGCGTGCACGACCGGCCCTTCCCGGAAGCGCGGCGTAACGATGAGACCTTCCTGGTGCTGCCCGCCGGTCTCAAAGGCCCCGCCTTCCTCGCCACCAACAATTTCTCGGTGCTCAAGCTCTATAATAACTCCGACGTCTACGCGATTTTCGTGGGCCATGTCGCCGACATGATCGCTTACGGAGCGCCGGTCGATTTCGTGGGCAAGTGGCAGAAGGTCGAGCGCTTCGCCCGCGACCGTATCCAGCGCTTCCAGGAGGCGCTCGTGGCGCAAGGCCACGATGTCGGCAAGGTCGACGGACTGTCCGGTTTCAAGACCAGGCGGAGCATCGGCATGCAGGAGAAGAAACTCGGCCTGCCGCTCACCTGCTATCCGAGCCATGCGCTGATCGACCGGGTCCTAAAGGAGGCAAGCGTAACGCCGAATTAGTGTCCATCTGCCACACACACTCGTCATGGCGGGCTTGTCCCGCCTACGCGGGCCGAAGCCTTATGACCGCGCCTTCGCAGAATCGCTTCGGCGGGCGAAGGCCCGGCCATCCACGCCTTAGACCCATGGACGATTCAGATGTTGATTGCCTAGGTTTTGCCCGGGAGCGCTGCTAGGTATTGCCCATGCGAATCGCCCAGATTTCCAAGGTTTTCATGCCCCTCGCCGGATCGGCATTGCTGCTGGTTGCAGCGTCTCAGCAGGCGCGGGCCGACAAATTTCAGAATTGCGTGCAGAGCCTGTGGCCCGCGGCCAAGGCCGGTGGCGTCACGCGCGCCACCTTCGACCGGGCTTTCAAAGGCGTCACGCACGATGCGGAGGTCATCGAACAGGCAACCTACCAGCCCGAATATGTGCGTCCGATCGGCGAATATATCGACCGGGCCGTGTCGGATAAGCGGCTCGAAACCGGCAAGCAGATGCTGGCCGACAACAAGGAGCTGCTCGACAAGCTCGAAGCCCGCTACGGCGTGGACCGGCACGTCCTGGTCGCCATCTGGGGAATGGAATCGAATTACGGCACGCAGCCCGGCGACAAGAATGTGATCCGTTCGCTGGCAACCCTCATTTGCTCCGGCACCAAGTCCAAATTCGCGCGGCCTCAGCTCGTCTCGGCGCTCAAGATTCTGCAGCGCGGCGATATCTCGTTGGAAGCGATGAACGGCTCCTGGGCGGGCGCCATGGGACATACCCAGTTCATTCCCACCACCTACAGCGCCTATGCCGTGGACCATGACGGCGACGGCAAGCGCGATATCTGGGGCAACGTGCCCGACGCGCTGGCTTCCACCGGGAGCTATCTCAAAGTGTCGAAGTGGCAAACGGGCGCGGCCTGGGGCTATGAGGTCAAGCTCCCCAAGGGCTTCAATCCGAAAAAGGTCAGCGAGAAAACGCTAAGGTCGCTCTCTCAATGGCAGAAGGCCGGCATCGTGCGGGTGAATGGCGAAGCCTATCCGCGGCCGGCAGACAAGGCGGCGCTGTTCGCGCCCGAAGGGGCAAACGGCCCGGCCTTCCTCACCCTCAATAATTTCCGCTCGCTGCTCCGCTACAACCAAGCGAATTCCTACGCGCTGGCGGTCGGTCACTTGTCGGACCGGCTGAAAGGGGGCGGACGCTTCGTGCAGCCCTGGCTGACCGACGAGAACCACCTTTCACTCGATCAACGCAAGGAGCTGCAACAGCTGCTCATCGCGCAGGGGCTGATGGAAGGCGAGCCTGACGGGGTGATCGGGCCGATGACGCTTGAGGCGGTCAAGACTTTTCAGCGCAGCAAGGGCCGACCGGTCGACGGATTTCCCACTTTCACCATCCTCAAGAGCTTGCGCACTGGGAGCTAGACTGCTTGAATCGCGGCCAGAGAGGCCCCTGACGGTCCGGAACGCCATGTCTTGTAGCGCGTCTTGCTATCGCCTGCGCCGACCCGCGCCACGCTTCCTCATGAGAGCGGCGGCGGCGGTTGCCTTTCTCCCGTTCATTCTGTCTTGTCTGGTGCCTTCTCCGGTCCAGGCGCAGGGCGCCACGCCGGTCCAGAGAAGCTATATCAATCCCTTTCCCGGCGGCGACCGCTATCGCATCGCCGTGCTCGGCGACTCGCTTGCCGATGGGCTGTGGGCCGGCCTCTATCGCGCGTTCGAGGACGATGCCACTCTCGAGTTCATCAATCGCTCCAAGGCGTCGAGCGGATTGTCGCGCACCGACAATTACGATTGGAACGCGGAGCTCGACAAACTCTCCAAGGACGAGACCTATCAAATCGCCGTGGTGATGTTCGGGGCCAATGACGCTCAGGGCATCCGCAAGGGGAAAGAATCGTTCAAGGTTGGGACCGAGGGCTGGCGCGAGGCCTACGGCAAGCGCGTCGAGGACTTCATCAAGAAGCTGCGCGCCAAGAACATCGCCACCTATTGGGTCGGGTTGCCAGTCATGCGCAGTCCCGCTCAGAACACCGATGCCGAACTGATGAACGAGGTATTCCGCGAGAAGGCCTTCATCAACGGCGCCAAGTTCGTCGATACCTGGTCCGGCTTCACCGACGAGTCGGGGCGTTATAGCGCCTATGGGCCGGATATGTCGGGGCAGGTGAAGCGGCTTAGGGCCGACGACGGCCTGCATCTCACTATGCGCGGCTATCTCAAGCTGGCCCATTTCGTTGAGAAGGATATGCGCAAGGACCTGAACCTCGCCAAGGTCGAGCGGAATATTCCGCTTGCCGGCAACGAGGAGGAGCAGGCCAAAGTCATGGGTCGCGAAGTCGCGCCAGTCGCGCCCTCCACGCCGCCCCAGGCCGAGGAAGCGCCTGTCGCCGAAGCGACGGAGAGGGCGCCAGAAACGACTGAGACGGGTAGTGGGCAATCCACGGAAGGCGAGGCGGAACAGGCCGTCGAGGTTGCCATCGCGCCCCCGCAAAGCCAGGTCGGAGAGGTCAACATCATCAGGCCGGTAATCTCCCCCTCGACCATTGAGGCGGCGCGCAGCCTCGGGGCTCAGGGCCCCAACGCCCCAATTCTGGAATCGGAGATTGTCAGGAGCGATCTACCTGGGGGTCTTACCGCCGTCGCCACCATCTCGGCGGTGACCGACCTGTCGCTCGCCTCGTCGCGACCGCGCCTACCGCTCACTCAGCGGCCTTATTACAAGGTCCTGGTCAAAGGCGAGCAGCTCAAGCCCAAGACGGGCCGCGCCGACGATTTTGCCTGGACTGGCGGCTAAGCTACGGCTCTAGCGCGGCAGGTCGGTCTTGCCCATCAGGAATTTATCGATAGCGTGCGCCGCCTGGCGTCCCTCGCGGATGGCCCATACCACCAGCGACTGGCCGCGCCGCATGTCGCCCGCGGCGAAGATCTTGGATCGTGACGTGCGGTAGTCGAGCTCGTTCGCCTTGACATTGCCGCGCTGGTCGAGATCGAGCCTGAGGTCCTTGACCATGCCCTCCTGCACCGGATGCAGGAAACCCATGGCGAGCAGAACGAGATCGGCCGGGATGCGGAACTCCGAGCCCGGGACCGGCTTCAACTGGCTGTCCAGCCGGATGCATTCCAGCTCCTTGACCTCGCCGTTCTCGCCGAGGAAGCGGTTGGTGGCCACGCTGAAATCGCGGGCTGCGCCCTCCGCTTGGCTCGACGAGGTGCGAAATTTGAGCGGCCAATGCGGCCAGGTCAGGTCCTTGTTCTCGTGCTCGGGCGGCTGCGGCAGGATCTCGAGCTGGGTCACCGAGACGGCACCTTGACGGAACGAGGTGCCGATGCAGTCGGAGCCGGTGTCGCCGCCGCCGATCACCACGACCTGCTTGCCTTCCGCCAGGATCGGCTCGACCGGCCCAAGCGCCTCGCCGGAAACGCGGCGGTTCTGCTGCGGCAGGAAATCCATGGCGAAATGCACGCCGGCAAGCTCACGCCCCGGCACGGCGAGATCGCGTGGATGCTCGGCGCCGCCGGCCAGCAGCACCGCATCGTAATCTCGCTCGAGCTTCTTGATGGAGACATCGGGGCCGACATTGACGTTGCAGTGGAAGGTGACGCCTTCGGCCTGCATCTGCGCCACGCGCCGCTCGACGATATATTTCTCCATCTTGAAGTCGGGGATGCCGTAGCGGAGCAGCCCGCCGGGATGGGCGTACTTCTCATAGACATGCACGTCATGGCCGACCCGGGCGAGTTGTTGCGCGGCAGCAAGTCCGGCGGGCCCCGAGCCCACCACGGCCACACGCTTGCCGGTCTTGATTTCAGGCGGCTGCGGGCGCACCCAGCCTTCGACGAAAGCCTTGTCGGCGATGGCGCATTCGATCGACTTGATGGTCACCGGCACGTCGATGATGTTCAGCGTGCAGGCGGCCTCGCACGGCGCGGGACAGATGCGGCCCGTCACCTCCGGAAAATTGTTGGTGGAATGCAGGTTCGCGGCGGCCTCCACCCAATCGGCGCGATAGACGAGGTCGTTCCAGTCCGGGATCTGGTTGTTCACCGGGCAGCCGGTGTGGCAATAGGGGATGCCGCAATCCATGCAGCGGGCAGCCTGATGCGTGATCTCCGCCTCGCTCGGCGGGATGATGAACTCGCGGTAATGGCGGACGCGGTCGGCAGCCGGCTCGTAGGACCGGTCCTGCCGCTCGATCTCGAGAAAGCCCGTGATCTTGCCCATTAAGCTCACGCTCTCTGCCTCTAACTCATCTCGTCAACGAATGTGGCCGCTCCGGAGCGTCCGTCAAGCCTTAGGATCGCTCTTGGCGCGCACCTGTCTCTGCCTGGTGTCGCGTCCAGGATATCGCCGTTCCAATGCCTATGACTATTTGCCGTTGGCGCGGAGGCCAATCTCGATCTCGCCAAGACCGGATTTGCCGGCGACCTGCTGGCGTGCCATCTCCTCTAGCGCGCGGCGGTAGTCGACCGGCATCACCTTGACAAATTTCGGCAGATAAGTCGCCCAGTCGTCGAGGATGGCCCGCGCTCGCGCTGAGCCTGTGTAGTGCAAGTGGTTCTCGATCAGCTGGTGGAGCCGCTCCGCGTCGAAACGGGTCATGTCGGTTACGTCAACCAGGCCGTGGCTTTCCAGGTCGCCGGTCTGGTGCCGGCTTCGCTCCATGACTTGGTTCTCGCTCGGCACCGGCTCGAGATCGACCATGGCGAGATTGCAGCGGCGCTCGAAGTCGCCGTCCTCGTCGAGCACATAGGCGATGCCGCCCGACATGCCGGCGGCGAAATTGCGCCCCGTGGGCCCGATCACTACCACCACGCCGCCGGTCATATATTCGCAGCCGTGATCGCCGGTGCCCTCGACCACGGCGATGGCGCCGGAGTTGCGCACGGCAAAGCGCTCGCCGGCGATGCCGTGGAAATAGCATTCGCCGGCGATGGCCCCATACAGCACGGTGTTGCCGACAATAATCGAGTTCTCCGGCACGATGCCCGAGTCTTCCGGCGGGCGGACGATGATGCGGCCGCCTGACAGGCCCTTGCCGACATAATCGTTGCCCTCGCCAACCAGGTCGAGGGTGACGCCATGCGCGAGCCAGGCGCCGAAGCTCTGTCCGGCCGAGCCTGTGAAACTCACCCAGATCGTGTCCTCGGGCAGACCCGCATGGGCGTAGCGTGTGGCGATCTCGCCGGACAGCATGGCGCCGGTGGTGCGGTCGACATTCTTGATCGGCAGATCGAGCTTGACCGGCTTCTTGTCCTCGATGGCCTCGCGACAAAGCGCGATGAGCTTCTGGTCGAGGACTTTCTCGAGACCGTGGTCCTGCCGCTCGGAATTGTAGATGGCGACCTCGGACGGCACATCCGGCTTATGGAAGATTCGGCTGAAATCGAGGCCCTTGGCCTTCCAGTGATCTATCGCCTGGCTCTTGTCGAGGATTTCGGTCTGGCCAATCATCTCGGCGAAGGTGCGGAAGCCGAGCGCGGCCATGTATTCGCGCACCTCTTCCGCGACGAAGAAGAAATAATTGATGACGTGCTCTGGCTTGCCCTGGAAGCGCGCGCGCAGCACCGGGTCTTGGGTGGCGACGCCGACCGGGCAGGTATTCAGGTGGCATTTGCGCATCATGATGCAGCCGGCGGCGATCAGGGGCGCGGTGGAGAAGCCGAACTCGTCGGCGCCGAGCAGGGCGCCGACCAGAACGTCGCGGCCGGTGCGAACGCCGCCATCGACCTGCACGGCAATGCGCCCGCGCAAGCGGTTCAGCACCAGCGTCTGCTGGGTTTCGGCAAGCCCGATCTCCCAGGGGGAGCCGGCATGCTTGATCGAGGTGAGCGGGGAAGCGCCGGTGCCGCCCTCGAAGCCGGCGATGGTGACGTGATCGGCCTTGGCCTTGGCCACGCCGGCGGCAACCGTGCCGACGCCGACCTCGGAGACAAGCTTGACCGAAACGGCACCGCACGGATTGACGTTCTTGAGGTCGAAGATCAGCTGCTTCAGGTCCTCGATCGAGTAGATGTCGTGGTGCGGCGGTGGCGAGATCAAGCCGACGCCAGGCGTCGAGTGGCGCACCTTGGCGATGGTGGCGTCGACCTTATGCCCGGGGAGTTGGCCGCCCTCGCCAGGCTTGGCCCCTTGCGCCATCTTGATCTGCATCATGTCGGCGTTGACCAGATATTCCGTGGTCACGCCGAAGCGGCCCGAGGCCACCTGCTTGATTTTGGAGCGCATCGAATCGCCGTTCGGCATCGGCTTGAAGCGGTCGGACTCCTCGCCGCCTTCGCCGGTATTTGACTTGCCACCGATGCGGTTCATGGCAATAGCGAGCGTGGTATGCGCCTCGCGGCTGATCGAGCCGAACGACATGGCGCCGGTGGCGAAGCGCTTGACGATCTCCTTGGCGGGCTCGACATCCTCAAGAGGTATCGGCTTGCGGCCGATCTCCTCGGCGCTCTTGATGCGGAACATGCCGCGCAACGTCAGCAACTGCTCGGTCTGTTCGTTGATCTGCTTGGCGAAAGCCCGGTACTTCTCAGGGAGGTTCCCGCGCACGGCATGTTGCAGGTCGGCGACCACGTTCGGCCGCCACATATGCGCCTCGCCGCGCACGCGATAGGCATATTCACCGCCGACCTCGAGCGACCCGCGCAAGACGGGAGCATCGGAGAAGGCGAGCCGGTGACGCTCGACGGTCTCGCGCGCAATCTCCTCGAGCCCCACGCCCTCGACCTGGCTGTTGGTGCCGGTGAAATATTTGGCGACGAAATCCGACCGCAAGCCCACGGCGTCGAAGATCTGCGCGCCGCAATAGGACTGATAGGTGGAGATGCCCATTTTGGACATCACCTTGAGGATGCCCTTATCGGTCGCCTTGATGTAGCGCTTGACGGCGTCCTCTGGCGTCAACTCCTCGTCGAACTCGGGGACCATGGCCTCGATGGTTTCGAACGCGAGATAAGGATTGATGGCCTCGGCGCCGTAGCCGGCGAGCGTTGCGAACTGATGCACTTCGTTCGCTTCACCGGTCTCGACCACCAGGCCCACGGAGGTGCGCAAGCCACAGCGGATAAGATGGTGATGCACGGCTGAGGTGGCGAGCAGCGAGGGGATCGGCACGCGATCGGGGCCGGTCGCGCGATCCGATAGGATGATGATGTTCTCGCCGGCGCGCACCGCCTCTTCGGCGCGGCGGCAGAGCTTGTTCAGAGCCCTTACCATGCCGTCAGCCCCATGATCGGCGCCAAAGGTGATATCGAGCGTCACGGTGCGGAACTGATTGTCGGCGACGTCGCCGATGGCGCGGATGCGCTCCAAATTCTCGTTGGTGAGAATGGGATGCGCCGCCTCGAGCCGCTTCTGCTTGGAGGTGCCTTCGAGGTCGAGCAGGTTCGGC
>DATMDY010000205.1:0-57992 GCA_035557335.1 Methyloceanibacter sp. | reverse complement strand
TAGATATCGGCGGTCAGTCGCGCGCCGCCCTAATCCGCATCCTCGGCAACAGCGAAGCGCCCAGCACCGGCGTCGTGCGTTTCTTCGGCCAAGTGGCCGCCTTCGGCCAGCTGGGTGCATCAGTCTATGAGTATCTGACCTGCCGCGAGAACCTTGAGTTCGGAGCGAGACTGGTGGGCTTGCCACGCCAGGACATCCGAATGGCGTTAGAGCGTGTCCCAGAGTTCTCCGGCCTCGGCGAATTACTCGACAGTCCCCTTCGCCGAGTCCCCAAGGCGAAGGCCGCCGATCTCGGTATGAGTTTCGTCTGCTGTCTCGACTACGATATCCTTATCGCCGACGAGCTCGGCCGTGCCCGCTCGGAGAAAGTCGAGACGGCGTGGCAAGACTACCTCGCGCAAGCGCCTAGCCGCGGCCAGACCATCATTCTCGGCAGCAACAATGTTAGCCGGCTCGAGGGCCCCTGCACCCATCTGCTCCTGATCAAGGACGCCGAGCTTCTTGCCTATGGGCCAGCGCGCGCCATCAACAAAGAACATGCCGATTTTCTTGCTGAGGCGCGAGCCACGCCGGTAGCTACCGAAACCCAACTCGTTGCGGGCGACGAGGAGGATGAAGAGGGAGAGCTGCTGTAAGGGATGGTGACGGAATGACGTCCACAGTGAGCGAAGTGCAAGAGCCGGCAAAACCCACCCTCGTGGTGCGGCCTCTTACGCTCAACACCTTCCGTTACCTTTATCGCTGCGCCCGGGCCATAAAATACATCCCCGGTCTCGGTCAACGCTTCCTTATGGATCTCTACCATCAGACTATTCTGGGCTGGTGGTGGCTGGTCATACGCGCGCTCCTGCCCACGCTCGGCATCATCGCCATCTTCCAGCATGTCCCCGCCTTCAAGCCCGAGGGGCTTCCTTACGGGCTCTATGTTATCTCCGGCATGTTGTTGTGGACGATCTTGTCCACCACGCTGCTCCGCAGTACGCGTTCCTTGCGGCGGACGCGGGGCCTGGCGATGAAGCTGGCGATTCCGAAATTGGTGTTCGTACTGGCCTCGGCGGCTATTCCCCTCGTCTATTTTTGCATCTTCGCCGCCGTGCTGATCATCGGCATCGCGATCGAGTATTTGTCGTCAGGGATCATGTACCTGAAGTTCGGATGGAACTTGCTGCTTTTGCCCATTCCCTTGGGTCTTGTCTTCTTGCTTTGCATCGGCATCGCCTCGTTTACATCGGTCGCTCTTCTGTTTGCGCGCGACGCTCGGTTCATCATCCCGCTGGTGACCCAGCTCTGGTTCTATTTCACACCCATTATTTACACGATCGACATCATGCCTCCGAGCTGGCAGTTCGTGATCATGCATGTAAATCCGATCTCAGCCCTGGTCGAGATGCTGCGCTGGTCATTGTTCGGCGTGGGAAGCTGGGACGCGCTGTCGCTGGCGGTTTCCGCCACGATATGCCTGACGGTCTTCCTGCTCGGCGCCCGCTTCCTGATGCGCACCGAATGGGTATTGCGCGAGATACTATAAGGCGAACAGGATTACTGGTGACTGAAAGACCTCACGTAAGCGAAGTGCGTCAAGTCGATTTGGCCTGTTCCAGGAACTCTCTCAAAGCAGCGGTGCAAACATCAGAATGTTACCGGCTGCGCGCCCGCCTCGGTCGTGCAGTAACTTGGCTATCGCAGGACTAAATTGAGCTTCCCACTTAGCCCGTTTGGTGGGCGGTGCGTGCAGCACGAATCGCCCATTGGGTTTAAGAAGATGATCTCTTATGTCGTTTAGAAAGAACACCCATTCCTGCTCATTCCAAAGTCGTTTGGCTTTGCCAATGAAATAGAACCGGCAGCGGTAACAGGTGATTAGGTCGAATCTTCCCATTGGAGGGAATGGTTTTAACGGCTCGATGGTATGCTCGATCACATTGGTCACCCCGAGGGACGCGCGGATTTCCTTTATGAAATTGGACGCGCCCGTTTGATCGAGTCCTACGCAGCGGTGTCCAAGTTTCTGACAGATTGCAAGGAAGTGACCAGAGCCTAAACCTATATCCAAAATCTCGAGCGGGGGTGAGCGTTCAAGCGCAAGAGCGTCTGCCTGACTCTGAGCTCGTCGGAGTTGGAGATCGTCGTCCAGGTATTTTCGTTCACGGTTGAAAAATCGACGAAGCAACATGTCGGCTGGTCCTCACGTGATATTCTTTGCAGGAGCATCGAACACGAAGGGTGTTCCTTCGAGAATACCGCGGCACACGCAGTCGAGAGCGTCATTGGCCCCCGGCACAAAGTCCGCGAGCCGCCTCGGTGCGACCTCGTAAGGCGCGCCCTGCATGCGCGATTGGTGCATGCCCGGCATCTGGATCATGCGGCGGAAGAAGAAGTGATACGCGTAGGCTTCCGCTCGCATCGTCCGCGCCGGATCAAGCCTCCGGCGGAAGGGTAGCTCGGCAAGCATGCGCTCATAGCTCTCGGCATCGTCGCAATCGAACCCAATATCCTTGCCTCGGAGCCAGCTCTCGCCGGCGACGATCACGGGAATGCCTCGCGCGGCCAGCTCGATGCCGGTCTTGGTCGAGTAGATGATGACGGCGTCAGACGCGTGGGCGAGCGCATAAGTGCTTATGTCATCCTCGGGCCTGATTATTGCTATATTGCTGGGAATATTGGGAAAATTGGCCTCGATTTCCGCCAAGATCGGCTGGCGCGACGGCAGTGACGCACTGACTTCGGCGGGATGAATGCGGATGGCGAGCTGAATATCGTCGCGCTTGGCGAAATGGGCGATGGTCTTGAGCACCCACTCGACCTGGTCGTTGAAGGCGCGTTGCCGGTAATGCAGCTGAGCATCCCACACCACCGACGTGAGCAGCGCGATCACCGGCTTTGACGGATCGAGACCGATCGCCGCGACGACATTGTCGGAACCGCGCGTATCAGCCGGATGGAAAGCGATCCAATCCTGCGTTCCTTTCTCCCGGGCGGCGAGGTAGCGCAACAGGCGCGCGTGAACCGCCTCATTGAGACGGACATTCTCCCACGTCGATACCGGTTCGCTCAGCATCGCCCGGTGATAGGTCTCGCCATGGCTGAGAATGAAGCAGCCGGTACGATAGGCCGGGTTCCACGCCACGAAGCGCACACCTGCTTCCCGCGCCGCTTCCGCTACCAGCGCTTGCGGCACGTAGATGCCGTGATGGCCGATCACCACGTCATAGCGCTCGCGCTTGATCAGCCGGCGCATGGCGAACAGGGCCAGGCAGGCAGCTTCGAGATAACGCCGCAAAATGCTCTCTTGCGCGCCGCCAGCTTCAAGCTCGCCGCGGGCGAAGAAGCGGAGCGCGCCAGAGAGCGCCGCCTCGCCGATAGTCACGCCGTCGAGCATGAGCTCGCCGATCTGGTCACGCGGCGTGGTTTCGGCGATGGTCCGCGCATGCGCGCGATCCTCGGCGCTGAGTAACTCGCTATAACGATGTACAGTCAATCCGAGACCGCCAGCGCCGAACAGTCTTTCAGCCGGCGCGAAGCAGGCGGTGCAAAGATCGTCGCGCGAGCCACGCCTCGCGAACTGATCTGCGTTGGGATACCAAGTGTACTCGGCGGCAAGACAAGCCGGCAGCACCGCGTCGCAAAGCGCCACATCGCACCGTGCTCCACGCACGGTCAGCGCCGTGGCGAGATAGCTGTCGAAGATCGAAGATGCGGCATGCACGCCGACATTGGTGGCGATCAGCACGCGAGGCGCTTTGGCGTCGGACCGGGCGGCGTCGCGTAATGCCTCGAAGGCCGGCCAATCCTCCCCGAGCAGAGCAGGCCAATCCGGGAACAGGCCGTTCCGCTGGCGGCGCTTCAGATTGACCAGCCTTATTGGCTGCATCCAAGACTGCTCGCGCAGCCGCTGCCTAAGGCGCAGAGCCTTCATCGTTTGAACTCTTGGCGAATGCGGTCCCTAAGACTAGCAGAATCGAACCCGTAATGGTGGAGCACCTCCCCCGCCTGACCTGAGGCCGGGACATCGGTGAGGCCGAGGCTGAGAACACGCGGCGGCACCCGGCCGCCGCGGGCAAGGGCTGCCAGAAGCTGATCGCCAAAGCCGCCATTCACGTAATGATTGTCGATGGTACAGAGCAGTTTCAGGCCCTTGAGCTTTTCGGCGAACCAATCACCATCGACCCGGTTAAGGAAGGGGCAGGCGACCACCATGACGTCGATGCCGTCCTTGGCCAGGGCTTCCGCCGCGACATAGGCCTCCGCCGTCATGATCAGCCCGTAGGTGACGATGGCCAAATCCTTGCCGTCGCGCAGTACCACGCCCTGACCCGCCACGAGCTTCCTGGCCGGATAGGCGAAGGGCACAGGCCACGGCACGGAGATGAGCCGGAGGTAACCGCTCAGTCCTGGAGTGCCGAGAAGATGATCGAGCAGCAGCGGCACCTCCTCGGGACAGCAAGGCTCGACGATGTCGAAATTCGGCACGGAGGCGAGAGCCGAGATGTCCCGCAAGCTTTGATGGCTATGCCCGGGCGCTGCCGGGATCAACCCGGCGAGCGAGCCGACATAGAGTACTTTCGTGCGCTCCGTGGCGTTGTTGTAGATCTGCTCGTTGGGGCGGGTGGAGAGGAAGCAAGAGAAGGAATGGCAAACGGGGATCAGCCCCTGTAACGCCATGCCGCCCGCTTGCGAGACCATATCCATCTCGGCGATGCCGCATTCCACGAAACGGCCGGGAAATTGCTCCTTGAAGGGGATCAACCCGGTATCGAGAATGAGATCGGCGTCGAGGGCCACGATGCGGTCGTCCTTGGCGGCGGCGGCGAGAAGCGCCTCGGTATAAGCGGGGATGAGCCGCTTGGTGGGAGCTGTCCCCGCCTTGATAGCCGGCTCTACCGATTCCAGAGCGAGACGCCCCGCGCCGACACGCGACAGTGCGCGGTTCACCTGGTCGAGCAGCTCCTGCACGCCGCTGCCATAGCTGTCGGCGTCCGGCGCGCCCGAATGAAATCGATACAGCTCGGCATCGGACTCCATGGCGGTATGCTCCATGAAGGAGACGCCGCGGCCCTTGACCGTATCGGCGATGATCACCTGCGGAAGGTCAGGATGTGCCGCGCAAGCTTCAAGCGCCGCGGAGAAGGCGGCGAGGTCATGCCCGTCGCAGCGCTCGACATGCCAGCCGAAGCTTCTGAACTTGGCCTCGAGGTCGCCGAGATCGCTTGTCTGGGTGATGCGGTAATCCGATTGCAGCTTGTTGTGATCGACGATGGCCGTGATCTCACCCATGCCGGCATTGGCTGCCGAGATCAGCGACTCCCAGATCTGCCCCTCTTGCAACTCGCCGTCGCCGGTCAGCACATAATATCGGCGCTTGTGACCCTTGAGCCGGTCGGCACGCACCATGCCCTTGGCCTTGGAGATGCCCATACCAAGCGAGCCGCTATTGATCACCATGCCGGGCACGGTGACGTCAGGGTGTCCCGGTAACCCGTCCAGGCGGCGAAGCTCGTGCAGCTTGTCGAAGGGCAGCTTGCCGAGCGCGATCAGCACCGCATAGAGACCCGGCACGTCGTGACCCTTGGAAGAGAAATAGAGGTCGTCGTTCTTGAGCTCGTTGAGATAGAGCCACGACACCACGTCGAGACTCGAGAAGCTCGACCCGACATGACCCGAGCCCGCGCGCGCAATCATAAAGAGAGTGTTCAGGCGGCACATATCGGCGAATATGCGCGTACGCTCGATCGCGCTCGCCTCGTTCAGCCGGCGCACGCGGTCGAATTCCGCCTTCGGCACGTAATAGAGGGTCGATTCGACGACCTTGCCGATCAGCTCACCCAAGCCTGCCCTCGCTGTTCTTCATCCCGACGAACGGCACTTCCGCGATAGGCGGCAGGGTTAACTTGCCTTGCGCGATCATGGCTTCCGCGCAGTCCCAGTCATATTGATTGTTGAAGTCGAAGCCTTCCGCTTCCTCGGTGAAGAAAGGCATCACGTTCGTGCCCGCGATGGTCCGCCCTTCAAATACGACCCTCGACCACGCGATCTCGAGGCTCGCGTTCTGCACCCAAACCTCCGGCAGGCTCGCCATCTGGCTCGAATGCCAGGGCTGTTCTTGCGGCCCGTCCTTGAGCAGCGGCTCCATGCGTTTGCCGCGCACCAGCCACATCTTGCCGGGGTGCTGCGCCACCCTCTCCACGGCGCGGAGCGAATCCACGCCCTGCTCGGCGATGAACTCTCCCCAGGCGCGCTTTATGGTTTCCACCGTGCGGAATGGGCTGGTCGGACGCAGGATACTGAAGCAGTCGAAATCGCGTCCTTCCGCACGCAGGCGCTTCAGCATGTCCTCAACCCACTCGATATCGGGCGAAGTGGCGGTGGCGAACTCGACGGGGCGCAGGAACGGCACCTCGGCGCCGTAATGGCGCGCGATTGCCGCATGGCGCTCGCTGTCGGTCGAGCAGATCACCGCGTCGAACACGCCGCTCCCCCGCGCCGCTTCAATGGCATAGGCCATCAACGGATGGCCGCCAAGGGAACGTGCGTTCTTGTCGATCACGCGTTGCGAGCCCGAGCGCGCGGGGATGAGAGCGATTACGCTTGGCATCTCGCGCGGACTCCGTACGCTGCTCAAAGCTTCTTGGGGCGAACCTGGATGTAGATATCCTTGAGATCGCTATATATGTCGAGGGCCTCGGTGCCGGGCTCGCGACTGCCATTGCCCGACTGCCTAAGGCCACCGAACGGCATATGCGGCTCGGAGCCGAACGTGCCGGCATTGACCACCGCCACCCCGCTCTTGATCTTATGGGCGAAGTCCAGGCCGCGATCGACGCTCATCGTGTGGATACTGGCGGTGAGCCCATAGGGCGAGTCGTTGGCGAGCGCCAACGCCTCGTCGTAACCACGCACCCGGTAAAGGCAGGCGATCGGACCGAACAGCTCGTGCCGGGAGATGTCGGCGTCCGGCGCCGCATTCTCGATCAAGGTGGGGGCGAGATAAAAGCCTTTAGCGTGCTCCGGGTCGGTGAGCCTTTGGCCTCCGACCAGGACCCGCGCGCCTTCCTTGGTTGCCCGTTCGATGGCGGCAAGCATGGCGGTGAGCTGCCGCTCGTTGATGACGGGGCCGAAATCGTCTTCATCGGTCGGCCCGACCTTCAGCGCCTTCGTCGCCATAACAAGCTTGTCGCGGAACGCCTCGTAGACCTTATCGAAGACAATAATACGGCTTCCGGACGCACAGCGTTGCCCGGCATTGGAGAAGGCCGACAGACACACCCACTTCACCGCCTCGTCGAGATCGGCATCGTCGCACACGATCAGTGGGTTCTTGCCGCCAAGCTCGAGCGACACCTTCTTCAGCGTGTGCCCACACACCTCGCCGATCCATTTGCCGACCTTGGTCGAGCCGGTGAAGCTCACCACGTCAACGCGAGCGTCCTCGACGAGCGGTGCTCCGCATTCGGTCCCGTGGCCCTGGATGACGTTGAGCACACCGGGTGGCAGCCCCACATCATGCGCAATCCTGGCGAAGAGCCAGGCCGTGCCGGGTGCGTCTTCGGCCGCCTTCAGCACGGCAGCATTGCCGCAGATCAGAGCCGGAAACACCTTCCATGCGGTGTTGGCGATTGGCGTGTTGGCGGCGACAATCAGCCCGGCCACGCCGCAAGGTCGGCGCACGGTCATGGCGTATTTATCGGGCGTATTGCTGGTGGTGGTGCGGCCATAGAGGCGCTGGCCCTCGCCCGCGAAGAAGCGGCCAAGCGCGATGGCGCCACCGGCCTCCCCGAAGGCCTCCTTCGGCGCCTTGCCCGTCTCCTTGGCAACCATCTCAGCCAAATCCTTTTGCCGCGCCTCAAGCGCATTGCAGACATGGTGGAGCACGAGGCCGCGCTGCACAGCCGGCAGCGCCGCCCAGGCGCTTTGCGCACGCGCCGCCGCTTGCACCGCGGCGTCGACATCGGCGGCAGCCGACCGTGCGACGGTGAAGAGCAACGTCCCGTCATGCGGCGAGCGCTTGTCGAAGGTGGCGCCAGAGGCGGCGCCGGCCTCCTTGCCATCGATCCAGTTGCCTATGGTCGTGCTGGTCGCGATGCCGAGATCCTTTTTCCTGTCGGCAGTATCTTGCACGGAGCTAAGCCCTTAGAGAGCGGTGAAGCCGCCGTCGGCGACGATATTGGCGCCCGTCACATAGGACGCGGCATCGGACAGAAGGAACTGGACCACACCCGTATACTCCGATGAATCGGCCATGCGCCCGAGCGGCACCTTGGTTTCGTAACGCTCAAGAAAGGCCGGGTCTTGGTTATTGTACACGCCCCCGAGCGTGAGCGTGTTCACCCGCACTCCCTTGGGGCCCCAATAGGCGGCGAGATAGCGCGTGAGATTGTAAAGGGCCGATTTCGAGGTGGCATAGGCGGCGGGCTTGAAGAACACCTCCCCCCGATCGCGGCGATATTGATAGAGGCTCTGGTCGGGCGAGACCATGCCGTAGATCGAGGCGATATTGACAATCGAGCCGCTTCCTTGCTTGGCCATGGCGCCGCCGAACACCTGGCAGCAGAGGAAGGTCCCTTTCACATTGACGTCAATGATCCGGTCGAACGAGGCCTCGGGATACGTCTCGAACGGCCCATTCTCCTCGGGCGGCGCATTGGGCGGCGAGTCGATCGCGGCGGCGTTGACCAACCCGTAAGGCGTCCGCCAACGACTTTCGATCCTGGAAAGCGCTCGCTCGAGCTCAGAACGGTCGGTGATGTCGCAAGTGATGGAGAGGACGTCCGCTCGCTCCTCGACCGGCACCTGGTCGATCACGGCGATCTTGGCGCCCGCCTCAATCAGAGCGTCTGTGAAGGCGCGGCCGAGTTGACCGGCACCCCCAGTGATCACCATCACCCGGTCCCGCAAATCGAACGGTGACGCCTTACTCACGACCTTCCCCTAACGCGCAAGGGCCACGCGGCACGACAAAGGCCCTTTCCGCATGACATGCAGGATTTCGTGCGCTCCGGCAATGGCATAAGCTGTCGCTGGTTCGAGAGGACGAATACGCAATGAGGTAAATACCTGACAGCCAGATTCAGGGGCTCCACCCGATCCTATGCCGAGGCCCGGGTGATCGCCTCCTCGCTGGCAGCGATTGAGTCTTCGACCTTCAGGGCATCGTCGGCCTTAAGAGCCTTGATCAGCCGCCGCCCGACCATGGTATCGAACATGTAGGGCTTCAGCCCGTCGCCAGGAGATTTAAGGGCGATGTCTTCAGGCGTGAGGACATGACCTGCCGGCAGATCGCGCGCCGCCACGAGCTTCTTAGACATTTTCTTGATGGGGCCGACCTCGCTGTCATAACGCCGCTTCTCACCGGTGCCGAGTGACAGCTTGGTGCGCTTCAGGTCGCGCACGAGCTTGCGTAAGCCGGTCGGTTCTAGCGAAAAGGCGTGGTCAGTGCCTTTCATGGCGCGGTTCAGAGTGAAATGCTTTTCGATGACCCGAGAGCCGAGCACATGGGCTGGCGGCCCCATGGCAATGCCACTGTCATGGGAGGAGAAACCGATGACCGCATCGGGGAAGGCATGGCGGAAGGTTGTAATTACGCCGATGTCGAGCTCCTGCCATTCCGGTGGATAGCCCGCGGTGCATTGCATCAGGCAAAGTTGCCGATTGATCGGCATGATAAGCTCGTAGGCGCGCCTGACATCCTCCATGGTGCCGCCGCCAGTGCTCACGAATATCGGCTTGCCGAAGGAGGCGACGTGCTTGAGCAACGGCGTGTTGGTCAAATCACCAGAGGCGATTTTGTAGGCAGGCATGTCGAGATCGGCGAGGAAATCGGCGCTCGGGATATCGAAAGCCGTGGCGAAGAAGGTGACGCCGACTTCTTTCGCATGAGCGATAAGCTCGATATATTCGTCTCGACCGAATTCAAGCTTTTCGCGGTGAGCACCGTAGGTGTCAGCGAAGGCGTTCTCGCTGTGGTATTCCGAATTGTACATGGCGCGGGTGAACAGAGATTTGTTGTCGCGTTTTTGCAGCTTGACAGCGGAGACACCGCAATGCTGCTTGGCGACCTTGAACATCTCCTTGCATTTGTCGAGATCGCCCTGATGGTTGTTGCCAATCTCGGCAATCACATAGGTGTCGGTATCGTCCGCGATCTGAACGCCATCCACCATCATTTCACGGGCCACGATTTTCCTCCGAGTACCACCCTCTCGCAAGCGCCACATCTAGACCAGAAACTAGGTTGTTTCAATGGCGTGGCGCCTGGGCGGGGCCAGGGGCTTGGCGTGTTGTCACGGATCATTTTGACACGAATGGCGTGGGCGCCATGAAGATTTTCGTCTGGCATTGGGGTCGCTTTGGGACCGGCTCACGCTACGCCTTCGAGCTGGCGCAGGCTCTGCGGGAATATTGCGGTTACGAGACGCTGCTCTCGCTCGCCGAGGGTGCCGAGCTGATGCAAAACTCCTCCCTCCGCGGCACTGTCGACTTACCCCTCTATACCTATGCCAACACGCAAGAATTCCTTTGGCGAAGCTTTCGCGTCCAGAGCCTGCTGAAGCCCATGGTGGAGCGCCTGCGCGCAACCCCACCAGATGCCGCCATCGTCACCATGATGGGCTATTGGGATATCTTCATCGTGCGCCATTTGCACCGCTTGGGAGTTCCCGTCGTGGTTATCGCTCATGATGCGGAGATGCATCCCGGCGATAGTTTCCCCATCATGATCCGCTTGCAACGTCGCTTGGTGCGGGACAGCGATGGGGTGATCACACTTACCAACTTCGTTGCCGACCAGTTCAAGCGCCGAGTTTCACTCGACCGTAAAATTCAATCTGTCATTCCGCACGTAGCCTTCGCCAATGCTGACCTGGATCTACCCCCGCCAGCCCTGCCGGAGCCAAACCGTGGCCGACCTTTGCGCCTCCTCATGGCTGGCCGTTTGAAACGATACAAAGGTCTTGATCTCCTCACCGGCGCGTTCAAACATCTTAGTGGCCTACCGGTTACCTTGCGGGTTGTGGGCGCATCAGAAGATCCAAGCGAACTCGCAGAGCTTGCCCAGCTTCCCAATGTTGAGTTCGATGTTGGTTGGAAGGATGATCGCGCCTTCTTGTCCCATGTCGACTGGGCTGATGCCTGCGTCCTTCCATATATCGAGGCGAGTCAATCGGGCATAGCGCCGCTTAGCTTCAGTCGCGGGCGTGCTGTTGTCGCCACGCCCGTGGGCGGTCTGCCAGAACAAGTCCGGCATGGCGAGACCGGCCTCCTTACCGAGACTGTCTCCGCCGTGGCACTTGCCACCTCGATCAAGCGTTTGGCAGAAGACCGGAACTTGACCCGTTGCCTCGGGGAGAACGCGTTGCGTCATGCCGAGACGGAGATTAGCTGGGCGGTGCTGGCGCCGCGTTTCGCCGCCGTTCTTGAGGCGGTAATGCAAAGGCGAGCCCAGCATGGCGAAACGCGGCTTGTGTGTCTTTGAGCTCGTGGGCTTCTAGCGGTGTTTAAGGATGACCTACGCCCATGTTCAAGATTGAAGCGGTTGTCGTCGGCGCCGGGGTGATTGGCTTGGCCATCGCGCGCGCTTTGGCGCGCCGTAATGTCCAGGTTCTTCTGCTGGAAAAGGAGAATTCAGCGGGCCACGGCACGTCATCCCGCAACAGCGAGGTGATCCACGCCGGTCTCTACTACGAGCCGGAAAGCCTCAAGGCGCTGCTATGCGTCAAAGGCCGCCACATGCTGTATCGCTATTGCGACGAGCGCGGCATCCCACACCGGCGGTGTGGCAAGCTGGTGATAGCGACGGATGAGACCGAAGACGTCTATCTCGACCACTTGCGGCAGCGCGCCATAATCAATGGTGTCGAAGAGGTTGAACTGATCAACGGCGCGCGTCTGTCTGCGCTTGAGCCGCAGGTTCGCGGCACGAGCGCGCTCCTGTCGTCTTGCTCCGGAATCGTCGATAGCCACTCGCTGATGCTGTCCTATCAAGCCGACGCCGAAGATGCCGGAGGCAGCATTGTGTTTCG
The DNA here is from genome assembly GCA_035557335.1 of Methyloceanibacter sp. Classification (GTDB taxonomy): domain Bacteria; phylum Pseudomonadota; class Alphaproteobacteria; order Rhizobiales; family Methyloligellaceae; genus Methyloceanibacter. The sequence continues at coordinate 45,978 of DATMDY010000205.1, read as the reverse complement.
CACGCCGGTGATCGACGCGTACACCTCCGGCAACGCAATCCGATTGCGCACCGGCGGCAGCGAGGCGGCGGAGCTTGAAACCGATCTTTTGATCAATGCCGCGGGCCTCGATGCCTGGGAATTTTCCGCCCGGCTCAAGGGTCTCGATCCCTCGACCATCCCGCCGCGCTATTTGGCCAAGGGCAATTACTTCACGCTTAGCGGGGTCAAAGCTCCGTTCCGTCATCTTATCTACCCGGTCCCGGAGATCGGTGGTCTCGGCATTCACCTGACCCTCGATCTCGCCGGCCAGGCGCGATTTGGGCCTGATGTCGAGTGGATCGACCACGTCGATTACCGGACCGATCCCGAGCGTGGGCGGCTCTTTTATCCCGCCATCCGCCGTTACTGGCCGGACCTTCCCGACGACTCGTTGGTGCCAGCCTATTCGGGCATCAGGCCGAGAACTACGACGCTCGGACAAGGACCAGGAGATTTCCTCATTCAGGGACCAAAAGAGACCGGGCTTAGTGGGTATGTCGCCCTCTATGGCATTGAATCTCCAGGATTAACTGCCTCACTCGCCATCGGCGAGCACGTCGCTAACCTGGCGCTCGGCTAAGGCCAAGAGAGGCTGATGTTGACAGCCGAGGGCATCGGTCCAGGCGACACGCCCCAATCGCGCTTTGGGCGCCTGCCCGCTTGATGCGCACCTTCATTGCTGGCATGAACCGGATATCCGGTACCGGGAAATCGAGATGAACGCTTCGAACCGCACGCATAATCAAGGGCTTCGCCCGCTCGCCTTCATCGATTTGGCGGCACAGCAGGAGCGCATCAAAGACCGCCTAGAGGCGGCCATGGCAGAAGTTCTTGCGGGTGGACAATACATTCTCGGCCCGCATGTCGAGGCTCTTGAGGCTGCCTTGACCGATTTCTGCGGCGCCAGCCATTGCGTAAGTTGCGCCAACGGCACCGATGCGTTGAGCCTGGTGTTGATGGCCGAGGGCATCGGTCCGGGCGACGCCGTTTTCGTACCGAGCTTCACTTTCGTCGCCACCGCCGAGTCGGTCGCGGATCGCGGCGCGACCCCCGTGTTCGTCGATATCGACGCGGAAACTTTCAACATGGACCCGGCAAGCCTCGTGCGCGCCATTGTCGGGGCACGTAACGCCGGCCTCAAACCCCGCATGGTCATCGCCGTCGATCTGTTCGGCCAGCCGGCGGACTATGATGCTCTCGGGTCCGTCGCCCGCGAGCAAGGGTTGCTGCTGGTCGCCGATGCGGCGCAGTCTTTCGGTGCCAGCCTTGACCGCCGAAGCGTCGGCACGCTCGCCGCCTATACCACGACCAGTTTCTTTCCGGCCAAGCCGCTCGGCTGCTATGGCGACGGCGGCGCAATCTTCGTGGAGGACAGCGGCAAGGCGGACATCCTTCGCTCGCTGCGCGGTCACGGTACAGGCGCTCATAGATACGAGCATGTTCGTGTCGGGTTGAATAGCCGGCTCGATGCGCTGCAGGCCGCCATTTTGCTCGTCAAGCTCGGCATCTTCCCGGACGAGATCGAAGCGCGTCAGAACGTTGCGCGGCGCTATGGAGAGCTCTTGCGGGGCGTCTCGACGCCGCATGTTAGAAGCGGCGCGGCATCCGTCTGGGCCCAGTACACAATCGGACTTCCGGAGGGCACCGATCGCGATGCCGTGCAGGCCCATTGTGCTCGCGCGGGCGTGCCGACCGCCGTTTATTATTCCACCCCGCTGCACCGCCAGCAGGCCTATTCCCAGCATCCGCGCGACCCCGGCGGTCTGCCGCAGACGGAAGCGGCTTCGGTGCGTGTGCTCAGCCTGCCCATGCATCCTTATCTCAGCGCCGCAAAACAGGCTTATGTAGCGGAGACACTCGCTTTCGCGCTGCGGGCGAACAATGTCTAGAGCCTGGAATCTCCACGCAAGGCCGTTATAAGGCTGGCTCGAATCCGAGACGGGAGCTGGGCACCGATGGCGGTTCGTTTCGGCGGCGATGGCGGAAGATGGCTTCTTCCAGCCCTGTTTTTTCTCACTCCATTGATCACCTCGGTGCTGCCGCGGACCACGCCGTTATTCATCCCGCTGATCTTTTTGACATTGTATATCGGCGCTCGGCGTCGAGAGCTTGGGCTCAGGGACTTGCTGCTCCCGAGCGCCGCGCTCGTGGCCTGTCTGCTGTTCTCTTTCTACATCTTCATCAATGCCTCATGGGCCTTGGACCAGAACATGGCTCTAGGCAAAGCATCTCTGTTGCTGAGTTCTATCGTGCTCGTATTCGCCGGAACGACCGCCATTACCACGGTGGAGGAGCGGCAAATACGACGCGCCGCATTGGCGTTCGTCGCTGGCGCCGCCATAGGCGCGCTTTATCTCTTTCTGGAATTGCTCACTGACGGCGCCATCGCCCGCGCCGTCATGAACTCGATGCTGGCGCTGCCTGAAAAAGCCAAGCGTATTGCCATCGTCAAGGGCGAGGTGACGGACATCAGCTTGAGTGAGTTCAATCAGAACGCCACCATGCTGATGTTTCATCTTTGGCCGGGTCTGTTGGTTCTAAGCGCGCTCAAGGGTATCCGGCGCCGGCCATTGATGATCGCTCTGTTCTTTCTGGCTCTTGCCGTCCCCATCCTGATCTCGGAGCATGATTCCTCGCTGATCGCCGTGGTCGGTTCCATTCTGGTTCTGCTTCTTGCGCGGCCGTGGCCCCGCCTGACGACCCGCGCTCTGGCGGCGATCTGGTGTCTCGGCTTCGCGCTTGTGCTGCCGCTCAATTTTCTTGCCTACAATGCCGAGCTACATTTGGTGGAGCCGCTGCCGGATTCCTATAAGGCGCGGGTCATCATCTGGGAGTACACATCGGAACGCGTGCTCGAACGTCCCTTGCTCGGGATCGGCGTGGACTCGACGCCGGAAATGCATCCGGACCCGCCCCACAACACAGCGCCGTCGCAGGAAGAGAAGCCGGAAGGCTTCGTCTTCAAGCGGACCACTGCCCATCACGCTCACAACATCTTCCTGCAAAGCTGGTACGAACTCGGCGCTTTGGGTGCGATCCTCCTCGCCGCCGCCGGCGCGCTGATCGTGTTGCGGATGGATCTGTTGCCGCTTCAGGCGCAGCCCTTTGCCGCGGCGACCTTCGCGGCATTCGCCATCATCGCCGCCTTTTCCTGGGGCATGTGGCAGACTTGGTTCATATGCGCCATCGCGCTATTGCCGCTTTATGTCGCCATCGCCAGCGCCGCTGTCCGAGAGACCGCGCCGCCTTCGCCGGAGTGGCAGGCGCCCCCGGTCTCCGCATGAGTTGATCGCCACCGGCGACTTGGCTACTGTCCCCGCTCCCGCAACGGCGTCCGGCCTGGATCCCATGCCCCTGAGCTTCGGCAAAATCGGTGCTTTCATCGCACTTTTCACCATCGCCGCCTTCATCCTCTGGCTGCTGGTCACTTCGTTCTTTGCCAGCGAGACGGTCGAGGAGGACGCGGCGGCTACGGGCGCCATAGAGCTTGGCGGCAGCTCCGCCGGCTAGCGAAGCGCCACTTGAAGATCGCGCCAAGCCTCTTCCCATAGGGCTCACACATGGACTATCGCGAGCTTGGCCGCACCGGCGTGAAGGTCAGCGCGCTCTGTCTCGGCACCATGACGTTCGGCGAGCAAAACACCGAAGCCGAAGGTCATGCGCAGATGGATTACGCCGTCGATCGCGGCATAAACATTTTCGACGCCGCCGAGATTTATCCCGTGCCGCCGAAGCCCGAGACGCAAGGTCACACCGAAGAGATCATCGGCACCTGGCTCGCCGCGCGCAAAGCCCGAGACAAGGTGATGATCGCCACCAAGGTGGCCGGACGCGGATCGATCGATTGGCTGCGCAAGGAGCGGACCGTGCCGCGCCAGAACGAAGGCCAGATCATGGAGGCGTTCGAGGGCAGTCTCAGGCGTCTCCAAAGCGACTATATCGACCTCTATCAGCTGCACTGGCCTGACCGGCCCATGCGCGTGTTCGAGGGCCTCAACTACGAGCATCGCGAAGACGAGACCTATCCCATTCATGACATCCTTGCCGTCTTGGCCAAACTCGTGGCGAGGGGCAAGGTCAGGTTCCTCGGGCTCTCCAACGAGACACCTTGGGGGGTGATGAGCTTTCTCAAGGCGGCGGAACAGCACGGGCTCCCGCGTGTGGTCTCGATCCAGAACGCCTATAATCTCGTCAACCGGGTCTTCGAGATCGGGCTCTCCGAAATCTTCCACCGCGAGCAGGTGAGCCTGCTTGCCTACTCACCGCTCGGCCAAGGCTATCTCAGCGGCAAATACGAAGGCGGTGCGCTGCCGCCGAACTCGCGCAAGACGCTGTTCGACCGGCTCGGCCGCTATGAAAAGGGGAACGGCCCGCGGGCGATTTCGGCCTATGTCGCTCTCGCCAAGAAGCATGGGCTCGATCCGGCGCAGATGGCGATTGCCTTCGCCGTGTCGCGCCCGTTCGTGACCAGCACCATCATCGGCGCGACCACTCTCGATCAGCTCAAGACCGATATCGCCGCGGCCGATCTCAAGCTGTCGCCTGCCGTGCTTGAGGGCATCGACCGAATCCACCTTGACACTCCCAACCCATGCCCCTGAGTGTTGAGCTTCAATGCCCCGCCTGTTTTCCGCCATCGAGATTCCGCAAAGCATTGCCGCGCGCCTTACGCTGCTCCGCGCCGGCCTCACCGGGGCGCGCTGGATCGATCCCGAGAATTATCATCTGACATTGCGCTTCATCGGCGATGTCGACGGCGTCACCGCACATGATTTCACGCATGCTCTGGGCGGGATCGACGCGGTGCCGTTTGAGCTGCGTCTGAACGGTATCGGCAGTTTCGGCGGCAGAAAGCCACGCGCCATCTTCGCCGGCATCGCGCCGTCGGTGGCGCTCGACGCTTTGCAGCGGGCCAATGAGCACGCCGCGCGCGAGGCGGGTTTGCCGCCCGAGGGACGCAATTTCACCCCGCATGTTACGTTGGCGCGGCTTAGGAGAGCGCGGGCCGATGCCGTTGCCGCTTATCTCGAGTGTCAAGGCGGCCTCGCGGCCGAGCCCTTCATGGTGAGCCGCTTCGTGCTCTACTCCTCACGCAATTCGGTGGGCGGCGGCCCCTATGTGGTCGAGGCCGCCTACGACCTCACGATTTAGCGCCCTTCTTGGTGGGTCTCGTCTTGCCGAGAAGGTCGGCGAGCAGCCCTCGCGCGGCCGCCTCGATCAGATCGAGCGCGTGGTCGAAGCCGTCGTGTCCTCCATAGAAAGGATCGGGCACGTCCTTGGTCCCCACATGCGGCGCGAAATCGAGGAAGCGGTGGATCTTGTGCCGCGCCTCCTTGGGCGCAAGCTCGGTAAGCTCGGTATAGTTCGACCCGTCCATGGCAAGCAGCAAATCGAAGGCGGCGAAATCGCCATGCGTCACCTGCCGGGCAGATTGACCTGAGATATCGATGCCGCGCCCGTGGGCGGCTTCTTGGGCGCGCGTGTCGGGCGCCTGGCCGACATGCCAGTCGCCCATCCCCGCCGAGTCGAGCTCGAACAGGTGCACCACGCCCTCCTCTTCGGCCACGCGGCGGAACACGCCTTCGGCCATGGGCGAGCGGCAGATATTGCCGAGACAGACGAAAAGCAGGCGGTGCTGGGCCATGAGGCTGAAATGGCATCTGGCCTGATTTCATGCAAGCCGGTCCCAATTCCTAAGGCGCGGTTGCGAAGGGCGGCCGCACTGCTTATGTTTTGTGCGGATTTTGAGCCGGAGCCTTTAGCGAGGTGAAACCATGATCGCGTGGAACGACGCCAGCGCGTTGAGACAAGCTGCCCTCGGGCGCGAGCTTAGGCTCTCGGCCTTCGCCAAGTATGAGCAGCGAGTCCGCCGCGATTTCTGGGCCAAGCTTAAGCGCTTCGCCGGGAACCTGCCCTTTGTGGAGGATACCGTCGCGGCCTATTATTGCGCGCTCGATCCGGCGACGCCGATGCGCGTGCGCGGCATGCTGCTCGCCACGCTTGCCTATTTCATCCTGCCGGTAGACATCGTCCCCGACATCATCCTTGGCCTCGGCTTCGCCGACGATGCGGCCTTGCTCACGGCGGTGATCGGCTTGGTCGCCACCAATATCACGCCCACACACCGGGCGGCGGCGGCGCGCGCCCTCGGCAAGGAACTGCCTCCCTCAAGTTAAGCTTGCGGGTTGACGATCACCTTTCCGGTGACTTTACGCTCTTCGATCAGGGATAGCGCCTTGGCGGTGTCGGTCAGCGCGAAGGTCGCATGAATGTGCGGGGCGATCAGTCCCTCTTCGCACCAATCGAGCAGAAGTTCCATGTTGGCACGGTGCGCATTCGGATTGCGCTCGACGAACGCGGTCCAGAACACGCCGATGATGGCGCAGCCTTTGAGCATCACGAGGTTGAGCGGCAGGCGCGGGATGGTGCCAGAGGCGAAACCGAGCACGAGATAGCGCCCCTCCCAGGCCATGGCTCTCAAGGCCGGCTCGGCATGGTCTCCGCCCACGGGATCGTACAGTACGTCGACGCCATTCTGGCCGGTGAGTTCTTTGAGCCGCACCTTGAGATCTTCGGTTTCGTAATTGACGCCCTCGTCGGCGCCGCGAGCGAGTGCAAAGGCGATCTTGTCGGCCGAGGAGGCTACGGCGATGACGCGCGCCCCCATCATCTTGGCGATCTCGATAGCAGCAACACCCGCGCCGCCCGCGGCGCCGAGCACGGCCACGCTCTCTCCTTCCTTGAGTTGAGCGCGGTCCTTGAAGGCATGCAGAGCCGTGCCATAGGTGACCGGTATTCCCGCCGCCGCCTCGTAGCTGACGCCGTCAGGAATGGGGATGGCGTTACTCGCCTTGGTGGTCACCTTCTCGCGGCAACCGTTGCCGCCGATAAAGGCCACCACCCGCTGCCCGATGCGCAGGCCCGATACGCCGGGACCGAGCCCTTCGATCTCGCCGGCGATCTCGCCCCCCGGCGAGAACGGCAAGGACGGCGTTATCTGGTACCGATTGCGCAGCACCAACGTGTCGAAGAAATTGAGCCCGACGGCGGTGGGGCGGATGACGATCTCGCCCTCACCGAGGGACGGCTCCGGCACGTCTTCGAGGCGGAGCCTCTCCGGACCGCCGAACTCGCTGACTTGCACCGCGCGCATGAAGCTATTGCCGCTGGCGAATTCGGGCGCCCGTCATAACCGGAAACCGGGGAGTCCCGCAGGACCGCCCCGCATCTTCCGCCTCTATTCGATCGCGATTCGGAACCGGCCCTAATTCTTGGCCGATCTTGTCCGTTTATCCGTCTCGCGCTGTTCGTTGAGAGTGGCCTTCGCCTGCGTATCGTCGCGCTTATCTAGATAGACGAGGGCTTCGTCGGCGGGCAGATTGGGCTTTCTCGACGAGTGCCCCGCTTCGGCCTCAAGCTCAGCCTTGCGCGTGGCTGCTTCAGCCGCCGCCTGAGCCGCAGCGTTGGCCCGAGAGATCTCCGCGACCTTTCTGGACTCTTCTGCTTCGGGCTGGATCTCGTTCGCATTGCGCACTCGCACCAGGCGACCCTCCATAAAGGCCCCCTTCTCAATAATGATGGTCTGGCAGCGAATATCGCCAAGAACATGCGCCTTCGATTTCAGCGTCACTTCGCTGGCCTGAATCGGACCCTCGTGTTTCCCATCCACTACAACGTTCTCGGCGACGAGCGTGCCAGCAACCTGGCCTGTTGATGAGACGATAATCGACGAGCAGTGCAACTCGCCTTCGATTTGGCCATGGACTTCAACTATCCCGTCAGTCGTGACGCTCCCGACAATCTTCAGCCCTTCGGCCATGGTCGTTTTTTGTTTCCTTGGCGCAAACATGATTGCCTCCTTAACCCCGACACAACTGATGCACGACTCTGCTTGAGCTTGTAGCTGCGAAATTGGAGTTTGCGAAGTACCCCGCCATCCCTGCCAAGTCCACCGCCGACAGACTAGTATAAGTTTGACTCCCGACCAACCGGCTCGTTAAGAAATGGTTTACCAAACCAGGGTTGCTGTTTTGTTCCGATTTGCCGGCGACTGTTCGAGCCGTCTCGATGATCGTCGATTGCTCGGCGGCGAAGGCGTTGCATCGCGGACACGGCGCCGAAGAGAGTCGTTCTTTCCCGGAAATCCACGGGAACTCCGCTGCTGGTCAAAGCTTGATCGAGTCTGTATGGTTTGACTTCGCCACTCACCAAGTTAGGGACGGGGAGAATGCGCCGCGCCGTTCGAGTCGCCAGCGTGATCGGAGTTTTAAGCTGCACGTCCGCCCTTGCCCAAGAGGCCGCCCTCTTGGAGAAGTTCAAGGACTGGTCTGCCTATGCCGCGACCGGGAGCCCCAAAGTGTGCTTCATCGTGGCTCAGCCCACGGCGTCGCTGCCCAAGAACGTCAAGCGCGGGCCCATTTATTTCTACATCTCGCGCTATCCCGCCGATCAGGTGGTTGACGAGATCAGCGTGAAAATGGGCTATCCGTTTGCCCCAGGCGCCAAGACCACCGTCACCATCGGCACCGACAAATTCGAGCTGTTCACCAAGGAGGAAGGCGCCTTCGTCGAGAAGACCGAAGACGAAGGCAAGCTGCTCGAGGCCATGAAGGGCGGCACCACCATGAAGATCGAGGGCCGCTCGGCGCGCGGCACCAACACCAGCGACGATTATTCGCTGAGCGGCATGGGCGACGCTCTCGCGCGCATCGCCAAGGAGTGCAGCAGCTAAGCCGCTGCCTTATTGCTCCCGAAACCCCATATTGCTGGCGGTCTTGAAGAGGGCTAGCGTGGCCTTTCGCGGCAGCCCGCCGCTACAGGTGAAAATCCCATGCAGGCTCTCTATGCGACCGCTATTGCCGCGGCGCTTCTGACTGTCACGCCGGCGCTCGCTGCCGGCGACTCTTCCATCGATGTCAGCGAACTGAGTTGCGAACAGTTTACCGCCTACGACAACGACAACCGCGGCCTCATCATGATGTGGATCGAGGGCTACTACACCGAGGAGAACGAGCCGGCGACCATCGACTTCGCGGCAATGGCCAGCCATCTCACCAAGCTCCTGATCGCTTGCGAGGCGAATCCCGAGAGCAAGGTCTTGGATCTAACTGACGATGCGATGGAAGATTAGCAGCCTTCCCGCCTTTTCATTCTCTGCTGCGGGCATGATATGACCTGTCATGCGCGTCACGCCCCTCATAGACCTTGGGACCTCACCGACGACCGGCGATTCGCCCGAGGCCGAGCCGTTGATCGGTCTTGGTCGCCCAGAGCTCGCAGCGAAATTGCGCGCGCTTGGCGTGCCGGAGCGGCAGGTCCGCATGCGGGTGAGCCAGCTGTGGAGCTGGCTCTATGTGCGTGGCGCCTCCTCCTTTGCCACCATGACCGACATCGCCAAGGAACTCCGCGCCGAGCTGGCCGCGTGCTTCACCCTGGTGCGGCCGGAGATCGTCACCGAGCAGGTCTCGGTCGACGGCACGCGCAAATGGCTGTTGCGGCTTGCCGACGGCAAGGAGGTTGAGACCGTCTATATCCCCGAGCAGGATCGCGGCACCCTGTGCATTTCCAGCCAGGTCGGCTGCACGCTGACCTGCTCCTTCTGCCATACCGGTACGCAGCTCCTGGTGCGCAACCTCACTGCCGGCGAGATCGTCGGCCAGATCATGCTCGCCCGCGACCGGCTCGGCGATTGGCCGGGCGCTGTCCCGGAAGACACGCGCGGCATTCCCGAGACGCTGCGCAAGATCACCAATGTGGTGCTCATGGGCATGGGCGAGCCGCTCTACAATTTCGACCATGTGCGGGATGCATGCGCCATTGCCGCCGATGGCGAAGGGTTGTCCATCTCCAAGCGGCGCATCACGCTGTCCACGTCCGGCGTGGTGCCGGAGATTCCGCGTTGGGGCGAGGAGGCCGGCACCATGCTCGCCATCTCGCTGCATGCGGTGCGCGACGAGTTGCGCGATCAGCTCGTGCCCATCAACAAGAAATGGCCGCTCAAGGATTTGCTCGCCGCTTGCCGCGCCTATCCCGGCCTCTCCAACGCCAAGCGCATCACCTTCGAATATGTGATGTTGAAAGGCGTCAACGACTCGGTCGCCGACGCCAAGGCGCTGGTGCGCCTACTCGCCAAGATCCCCGCCAAGATCAATTTGATTCCGTTCAATCCCTGGCCCGGCGCGCCCTTCGAATGCTCGGACTGGGAGCAGATCGAGAAATTCGCCGAAGTGGTGAACCGCGCCGGCTATGCGAGCCCGGTTCGCAGCCCACGCGGGCGAGACATCATGGCCGCCTGCGGTCAGCTTAAAAGCGCGAGCATCAAGCAGCGCGCCAGCGCTCGTGCGGCTCTGAGTTAGGCGTCTCCCGACAGCCAAACGCGACCGAGGTCGCCGGATGCCACGGCGCAGGGATATAGTGCGTGACGGTCTGCCACCAGGCGTCATCTGCCTGTGGGCGGTGCGTTCTCAGGGCATATCCCCAACCGGCCTTTGGCGCGGGCTTCGTCTCTCCACCCCCGGCTTTCTTTACGTTTCGGGTCTTCATCCCTCGCCTCCTCGTTTCTTTCTTCGCTTCCCGCCCAGGCCACCTTATGCGCGGCGACCTGGGCGTGATACGAAAGGTTGTTCATCACGCCATCGGGCAACTCCTGATTTGCCCGCTAGGGCATGGACTTAACCCTTCCGCGGTTACTGCCATTTCCGAACGCCGGTGCCCGCCTCCCGGTTCCGTGACGGCTCCATGAAAAGCGTCGATCGGCGTGACGCTCCCGCTGCGCTTGCCGCACCGGATGGCTGCTTTATAAGGGCGGCACTTCGGCAAGGCTCGCTCATGACGAAACGGCAAAACATCAAGAAGGTGGTGCTCGCTTATTCCGGCGGGCTCGACACCTCCATCATCCTGAAATGGCTTCAGGAGACCTATGGTTGCGAGGTGGTGACTTTCACCGCCGATCTCGGCCAGGGCGAGGAGCTCGCGCCTGCGCGCAAGAAGGCGGAGCGGCTCGGCATCAAGGAGATTTTCGTCGAGGATCTGCGCGAGGAATTCGTGCGCGACTTCGTGTTCCCCATGTTCCGGGCGAATGCGCTCTATGAAGGCTCTTATTTGCTCGGAACCTCCATCGCCAGGCCGCTGATCGCCAAGCGCCAGATCGAAATCGCGAAGCTGACCGGCGCCGACGCCGTGGCCCATGGCGCGACGGGGAAGGGCAACGATCAGGTGCGCTTCGAGCTGACTTATTATGCGCTGAATCCCGACATCAAGGTGATCGCGCCCTGGCGGGAATGGGACTTCAAGTCGCGCAGCGATTTGATCGAGTTCGCCGAGAAGCATCAGATTCCGGTGGCCAAGGACAAGCGCGGCGAGGCGCCGTTCTCGGTCGACGCCAATCTTTTGCACTCTTCATCGGAAGGGAAGGTGCTGGAAGACCCGGCCACCGAGCCACCGCCTTATGTCTATCAACGCACCGTCTCGCCCGAGGACGCGCCAGATAAGGCGACCATTGTCACCATCGGCTTCAAGGGCGGCGACCCCATTTCCATCGACGGCAAGAAACTGTCGCCGGCAGCCCTGCTGACGCGGCTCAATGAGCTTGGCCGCGACAACGGCATCGGCCGCATCGATCTCGTGGAGAACCGGTATGTCGGCATGAAGTCTCGTGGCGTATACGAGACCCCCGGCGGCACCATTCTGCATGTGGCGCACAGGGCGATCGAGTCGCTGACCCTCGACCGCGAGGCCATGCATTTGAAGGACTCGCTGATGCCGCGTTACGCGGAGCTCGTCTATTACGGCTTCTGGTTCTCGCCGGAGCGGGAGATGCTGCAAGCGCTGGTGGACAAGAGCCAGGAGGATGTCGAAGGCGAGGTGACGCTCAAGCTCTACAAGGGCAACGTCATCGTCATCGGCCGCAAGAGCCAGAAATCGCTCTATTCCGACCAGATCGTCACCTTCGAGGACGACGCCGGCGCCTACGACCAGAAGGACGCGGAGGGCTTCATCAAGCTCAATGCGCTTAGGCTGCGACTTCTCGGCAAACGCCGTTCCTAGCCGCTAGTCCGGCATGATCACGGCGCCGTTCGGCATCTCCGCGAAGATGCGTTCCGGCACGCCGAAATTGGTGGCGAGCAGCAGATTGGGGTTCGCCGCCATCCAGCCCGTGATCGAGATCGACTGGTAGGTCGCGTTGTTGAGCGCCAGCACCACCTGCAGTTCGTCCTCGCCGGTATTTTCTATGTAGTGGCCGTAGCCTTGCGGCACATAGCCGACATCGCCCGCCACGAATTCTTCGGTGCGCGCGCGGCCATGGCTGCCGAACACCGTCATGCGCGCGCTCCCCTTGAGATAGAACTGCCACTCCGCCGCGTTCGGATGCCAATGCAGCTCGCGCATGGCGCCTTTATCGATGGTGAGCAGCGCGCCGGTTACCGTCGTCGAGATCGGGAACTCGGCTTCCGAGACCGTCCGCATGGTCCCGCCCACGAACGTGTCGGGCTTCGCCGCGAGCATCTGGTAGCGATGCGTCAATGGCGGCGCATCGAGCCATGCCGGAGCCGGATCTTGCGGCAGTGGCGGCGGCACCGCCCCCTTGGCGATATAGACCTCTTTCTTTGGAAAGCTGGCGAAGGTGTCGGCCGGCAGCCCGAAATTGCGGGCAAGTACGTCGGGCGGCGTATGGCCGAGCCAATCGGTGATCGAGAACGTGCCGAACTCCGAGAAATAGCCGTTGTCGAACACCAGCACAAAGACGCAGGTGCCTGGCCCGAGCCCCTGGATCGAGTGACCGTGGCCGCGCGGGAAATACCAGACATCGCCCGGGCCGAAATCGACGATCTCGCACCGGTTCTCGGGATCGATGGTGGTGACGCGGCAGCGCCCTTCGATCACATAAGCCCATTCGGCGGCATTGGCATGCCAATGCAGCTCGCGCAAGCCGCCTGGCTCGAGCGTCATGTAGACGCCCGCGAGCTTCTCCGAGACCGGGAACTCGGCGACAGTTGCCTCCTTTGCCGTGCCGCCGTCGAAGGTCTTGGTTGGCTGGCTGCCGAGCAGAAAGCGGAACGAGGGAAGCTCTGGCCCGGCGAGCGGCGCCGGCGTCGGGCCGAAAGTCGGCTGCTCCGTCTCGCCGGCCTGGGCTGTGCTCCACAGGAAACCGCTCATGGTCACACCTCCAAGAAGTACCCGCCGAGATATCTTGTCCATGACCGCCCTATAGCAGCCTCATTCGGCGGCCGCCTGCTGAGCGGCAAGCGGAGGCGGCGCGAAGCTCGCTTCGGGCAGCTCGCATAGGCCGTCACCCAAATAGAGATGATGCCAAAGCTGCGTGGTGATGACCCCGACCATGCCGAGGCTCGCAAACGTGTCGCGCCCGGTCGCCGGGCCGCTCGCCAGGCGCCCGATCCCATCTCGCACGCTTTTGACATCGAAATAGCCCGTTGCCTTGAGCGATGCTTCGCTCAGCAGCTCCTCGACATAAGGTGCGCCTGAGGTGAAGAAGCTTTCGGCGAGCGGCGCGCGGAACATGTACTTCGGCCGCCAGGCCACCTCCTGCGGCAACATGCGTTCCGCCGCGCGCCGCAGCAGATATTTGTCCTTGAGGCGGCGCAGCTTCAACTTCGGATGCAAGCGCGAGATCACCGCGATCACGTCTTCGTCGAGAAAGGGATAGCGTGTTTCCACCGAATTGCTCATCGCCACCCGGTCGCCTTTATGGGTGAGCAGCATGCCGGCAAGGTGCACCTTGTAGCCGAGATAGAGCGAGCGATTCAGCGGATGCCAGCGCGCCATGCGCTCGAGGTCGAGGCCGACATCCTCATAGGCGACATGGCCGCCCAGCTGTTCTTTGAATCCCGCGCTGTAGTACCGGTCGCGCGCGGTGGAGACGAGATTGTACATGATCGACTGGGCATGCGGCCCCCCGATCATCCCGTCGATGCGCTTGAACTCGGCGAAGGAGCGATTCTTCGTCATGGTTTTGCGCGCGATCCGGCTGATGGCCGTGCTCGGCCGGAAGGCGTCGCCGATATCGAGCGTGCGAGCCAGCTCCCTGATCTTGAACCAGACATAGCCGGCGAGCGCCTCGTCGGCCCCCTCGCCTGTGAGCACGACTTTGTGTCCTTGCGCGCGCACCGCGCGGGCAAGGGCGTAGGACGCCGCGCAGGAAGTATCGAGCACCGGGCTCTCGGCCGCGGTGACGAGTGCGGGATAGGTATCAGCAATGAGGTTGGAGCCTGCCTCTACCAGCGTGATGCGTTCTTCGCCGAGTAAGCGGGCGGTTTCGCGGGCCTGGTCGCTCTCGTCGAACCCGAGTGCCGGAATCTGAGCGGTGAAGCTCTGCAACGCGCGGCCGTTAATTCGCGCGGCGGTGGCAAGGACGTAGGACGAATCCACGCCGCCACTGAGATAGCCCGTCACCGGCGCGTCGGCGCGGAGCCTGATCTCGACCGCCCGCGTAAACGCCGCTTCGAACGCCGCGATCGCCGCGTCTTCCGAAGGGTTGTCCTCGTCGCCCCAATCGGGGAAGTCGAAGTCCCAATATTTGTGCTCGACTGGCTCCGCCGCCTTGCCGTCGTGGCGCCAAGCGATCTTCAGATAATGGCCGGGCGCGATCGCCTGCACGCCCTCGAACATCGTGCGGTTCCCGCACAGCGCGTAGAAAGTGAAAATCTGATCGAGACCGCGCGGATCGGCCTTAGGCTCGACGGCGCCGGAGGCGATCAGAGCTTTGATCTCGGAGCCGAAATAAAGGAAATCTCCCTGCCGCGACCAGAACAGGGGACAGATGCCGACGCGGTCGCGTGCCATCAGCACCACGCGGCGCCGGAAGTCGACCAGCACGAACGCGAATTGTCCTTTCAAATATGGGAAGAGCCCCTCGCCGTATTCTTCATAGAGATGGACGAGGAGCTCGCTGTCGGTGTTCGTGCTGAAGATATGGCCCTTGGCTTCCAGCTCCGGCTTGCGCTCAGGATAGTCGAACAGCTCGCCATTGAAGATCATGGCGATCGAGCCGTCCTCGTTGAAGATGGGCTGGCGTCCGTTACTGGCGCCGACGATGCTCAGCCGCCGATGCGCCAGTCCTATACCGGCCTCGACCAGTAGCCCGTCGTCGTCGGGGCCCCTGTGCCACAGTGCGTCTCCCATGCGCCGTAGCATGGCCGGATCGGGCCGACGCGTTCCGTTGAGATCGACAACCCCAGCCAAGCCGCACACCAGCAAGCTCCTTTTGCAAGAATGTAGAGGGGATTTAAATGAAGGGCTACCAACTGTGAAGACGGGCCCCCCGGGCGACTAATAGCGCCGCCGGAACCGTAGCATACGGGTCGGCGAAAGTCTTACCAAGTGTGGCGCATGTTGGCACGCGTCGCACCAGGGCCAAAGCCCTAAGGCCATTGCGCGGGCGCGATACGGACTATATATCCCCGACATAGAAACGCGGGCCGTTTGGGCCCGCGTTCGCACATTCAGGCATCCATGAACCTTCGCAACATCGCCATCATCGCCCATGTCGATCATGGCAAGACCACTCTGGTCGATCGGCTGCTCCAGCAATCCGGCTCGTTCCGCGAGAACCAGCGGGTGGCCGAGCGCGCCATGGATTCCAACGACCTCGAGCGCGAGCGCGGCATCACCATCCTCGCCAAGGTGACCTCGATCCTCTGGGAGGAGACCCGCATCAACATCGTCGATACGCCGGGCCACGCCGATTTCGGCGGCGAGGTCGAGCGCATCCTCAACATGGTTGACGGCGCGCTGGTGCTGGTGGACGCGGCCGAGGGCCCGCTGCCGCAGACCAAATTCGTGGTGTCGAAGGCGCTGAAGATGGGGCTCAAGCCCATCGTGGTGATCAACAAGGTGGACCGCGCCGATGCGCGGCCGCAAGAGGTGGTGAACGAGGTGTTCGACCTGTTCGCCGCGCTCGACGCCTCCGACGCGCAGCTCGACTTTCCCATTCTGTTCGGTTCGGCCAAGGAAGGCTGGATGGCGGCGAGCCCCGAGGGCCCGAAAGATCAGGGCATGCACCTGCTGTTCGACCTGGTGCTGACCCATGTCGCGCCACCCAAGGTCGAGGCGGGACCGTTCCGCTTGCTCGGCACCATCCTGGAGGCCAATCCCTATCTCGGCCGCATCGTCACCGGCCGCATTACCTCAGGCAGCATCGCGCCGAACCAGCAAGTCAGGGTGCTCGACCATGACGGCAGACTGGTGGAGCAGGGCCGCGTGTCCAAGGTGCTCGCCTTTCGTGGGCTCGAGCGCGTCGGCCTCGACGAGGCGACCGCCGGCGACATCGTATCGCTCGCGGGGCTGCCGCAAGCCACCGTGGCTCATACCATCGCCGCGCCGGAGGTGACGGAGCCTCTGACGGCCCAGCCGATCGATCCCCCGACTTTGTCGATGACGTTCCGCGTCAACGATTCGCCGCTTGCCGGAACCGAGGGCAGCAAGGTCACCGGGCGCATGATTCGCGACCGGCTGCTGCGCGAGGGAGAGGGCAATGTCGCGCTCAGAGTCACCGAATCGGAAGAGCGCGATTCGATGGAGGTGGCGGGCCGCGGCGAATTGCAGCTCGGCATTCTCATCGAAACCATGCGCCGCGAAGGTTTCGAGCTTTCCGTGTCGCGCCCCAAGGTCCTCTTGAAGCGCGCCGACAACGGCGCTCTGCTCGAGCCCATCGAGGAGGTGGTCATCGACCTCGACGAGGAGCATGCCGGAATCGTGGTGCAGAAGCTCGCCGAGCGGAAGGCCGAGCTGATCGAAATGAAGCCTAGCGGCGGCGGCCGCCAGCGTCTCGTGTTCTATGCCCCGACCCGTGGCCTGATCGGCTATCAGGGCGAGCTCCTCACCGATACGCGCGGCACCGGCATCATGAACCGGCTGTTCCACGCCTACGCACCGCATAAGGGCGCGATCCAGGGGCGGCGCAACGGCGTTCTGATCTCGACTGACGCCGGCGACGCCGTGGCCTATGCGCTGTGGAACCTTGAGGATCGCGGGCCGATGATGATCGAGCCGGGCTGGAAGGTTTATCGCGGCATGATCGTCGGTGAGCACACCCGCGACAACGACCTCGAGGTCAATGTGCTCAAGGGCAAGAAGCTCACCAATATCCGCACCACCTCCAAGGACGAGGCGGTGCGCCTCACCCCGCCGCTCCGCATGACGCTCGAGCGCGCGCTCGCCTATATCCAGAACGACGAGCTGGTCGAGGTCACGCCCAAGTCGATCCGGCTGCGCAAGCGCCATCTCGATCCCAATGAGCGCAAGAAGGCCGAGCGCCAGCGCCTCACCGAACAGGTCGCTTGAGTCCAGTGGAATAACCGCGACGACCCCTTTGCCCAACGCCGCGTTCCTGCGTTAGGCTAAAGCCATGACCGTCGACGTGGTGCATATCCGGCCGGCAAGGTCCAAGGACGCTACGGCACTGGCCTCGGCTTACGAGGAAGCCTGGCGCAGCGCCTATCAAGGCATCATCCCCCACATTTCGTTGCAGCGCATGATCGCCAAGCGCGGGCTTGGCTGGTGGGAGGGCGCGCTCCGCCGCAAGTCGCCGCTGCTGGTGCTCGATTTCGGCGGCGAGGCCGCGGGATATGTCACCTTCGGCCGCTCCCGGCTCGCCCGCTCCCAATTCCAGGGCGAGATCTTCGAACTCTATCTGCACCCGGTCTATCAGGGTCTGGGACTCGGGGAGAAGCTGTTCGACGGCGCCCGCATGCGGCTCGCCGAGCTCAGGCTCAAGGGCTTGCTGGTCTGGGCCCTGACCGATAACGACTCGGCCTGCGCCTTCTATCTCCGCCTTGGCGGCAAGCCCATTGCCGAGGGGGCCGAACGCTTCGGCGAAGTGTCGTTGCGCAAGGTGGCCTTCGCCTGGAGCTGAACCGGGCTTGTGGGCCAACCCCCTGCGTCCTAGAAGATCGTCATGAGTGACATGAAGATCGCCGTGCTTGGCGCCGCCGGACGCATGGGTCAGGCGCTCACCCAAATGCTTGCCGCGACGCCCGGCTGCACCATAGCCGGCGGCATCGAGGCCAAAAGCTCGCCCGCCATCGGCCGCGACCTCGGCGAGGTGGCGGGGATCAAGCCGCTCGGCATCGCCATCACCGACGATCCGCTCCCGGTGTTCGCGGCCGTCGACGGTGTGCTCGACTTCACCATCCCCGCTTCGACCGTCGCCTTCGCGGCGCTGGCGGCGCAGGCCCGGATCGTCCATGTCATCGGCACCACCGGCCTTATCGAGGCAGACATGGAGAAGATCGAAGCCGCCGCGCGGCACGCCACTATCGTCAAGGCCGGCAATATGAGCCTGGGCGTCAACCTGCTGGCGCTGCTCACCGAGCGCGTGGCGCAGGCGCTCGGCCCCGAGTTCGACATCGAGATCCTGGAGATGCACCACCGCCACAAGCGCGACGCGCCGTCCGGCACCTCCTTGTTGCTGGGCGAGGCCGCCGCCAAGGCGCGCGACATTTCGCTTGCCGAGCGCGGCGTGCATGTCCGCGACGGCGAGACCGGACCGCGGCGCGAAGGCGATATCGGCTTTGCGGCGCTGCGCGGCGGTGACGTGGTCGGCGAGCATCGGGTGATCTTCGCCGGCCCCGGCGAGCGCATCGAGCTTGCCCATATCGCGACCGATCGGGGTATTTTTGCCCGGGGCGCGGTCAAGGCGGCGCTGTGGGCGCGCCGCAAGGACCCCGGCCTCTACTCCATGCAGGATGTCCTCGGCCTGTAGCGGCTGGGGATCGTGTGTCCTTCAATCTGGCAAAACCGGTAGCCCTTGCCTAAAACATGCGTCCTTCGCGCCGGAAATAGGCCGCAAAAGGGTGACAGGTGTCACCAAACTTAACCTTCCCCCATTATGGCTGGCGCGCTAAAGGAGCCGCTTCGGTGGACGAAGTGACCGGCAAGAGCGATGACAGGGCGCGCTGAACCCGAAGAGCCTATGCAAGCGGGCAACGTGCTCGTTCTCATCCGCCACGGTGAGAGCGAATGGAACCGGCTCAACCGCTTCACCGGCTGGAAGGATGTCGGCTTAAGCGAAGAGGGCACCACCGAGGCGCATCGCGCCGGCTCCATGCTCAAGACCGAGGACCGCCATTTCGACTGTGCCTATACCAGCACACTCAAGCGCGCGCATAACACGCTCGACATCATCCTCGACGAGCTCGGCCAGCCCAAGTTGCCTACGATCAAGGCCGCCGCCCTGAACGAGCGCGATTATGGCGAGCTGGTCGGCATCAACAAGGACGAGGCGCGCAAGCGCTGGGGCGCTGAGCAGGTGCATATCTGGCAGCGCTCCTACGACATCGCCCCGCCCGGCGGCGAGTCGCTGAAGGACACCGCCTCGCGGGTGGTACCGTTCTTCGAGAAATGGATCGTGCCCGACCTGCAAGACGGCAAGAACGTGATCGTGGTGGCGCACGGCAATTCGCTGCGCTCGCTGATCATGCAGCTTGACCGCCTCTCGCCCGATGAAGTGATGCAGGTCGAGATCGCCACCGGCGTGCCGTTGATCTACCGGCTCAACGCCGACGGCACCGTGGCCGAGAAGCGCGACCTCGCCGCTTAACTCAAGCGATGTTGGGACTGCGCGCCGCTGACAGCGCGGCCGTCAGCGCGGTCGCGAAATCCTCGCGCTCGGCATCGGTGAGGAAGCTCGCGAATACCAGCCGGTCGCCATGCGAGGCCAGCGACAATTGCGTGCTGCGGCCGATGCGCGGCTCGAGATTGAGCCGCACCCAGTAGGGATTGAAGCTCCACGACTGCGCGCGTCCCGATGGATCGACGCGGGTGATGGTCAGCGCGTCATCGCCTAGATCGACCGTCTCGTAGAGACGCAGCGCCCGGAAATTCAGCTTGAAGGCGATGTAGATGAGGAGGACATCGAGCCCCATGAAGCCGATCACCGGCCAGGCGCCCATCAGGAAGAACATGAACCCGGTGGCGAAGCTGACCACGCAGATGGCGGCCATCAGCACCATGAAGCCTTTGGGGCTCAGGGCGCGGTGCGGCGTGAGCACGGCGCTGAAATGTGCAGGAACCGAAGGTTCTTGGGCCGAAGGTTCTTGGGCCGAAGGTTCTGGAGCGTGAGAGGCCTCTGTCATAGGCTCAATAAAGACCTCGGATCGGCGAGAGGCAAGGCCCTGTGACGGTTCAACCCAGAATGCGCGCGCGGGCCGGTAAGGCGAAGCGGCCAAGGGCCAAACGAGCGCCCGGCTCGCGCCTGACGCAGGCCCAGGTCGATGAGATTTTCGCCCGCTTCGAAGCCTTCGACCCGCATCCCAAGACCGAGCTGAACTATACCGACCCATTCACCTTGCTGGTGGCCGTGGTGCTGTCGGCGCAGGCGACCGATCAGTCCGTCAACCGCGCCACACCCGAACTGTTCCGCCTTGCCGATACGCCGGAGAAGCTGGCCGCGCTCAGCGAGGCCGAGCTCACCGACAAGATCAAGACCATCGGCATATATCGCAACAAAGCGAGGAACCTGATCGCACTCGCCAAGCAGCTGGTCGAGCAGCATGGCGGCAAGGTACCGGCTACGCGCGAGGCCTTGGAGAGCTTGCCCGGCGTGGGGCGCAAGACCGCCAACGTGGTGCTCAACGTCGCTTTCGGTGAGCCGACCATCGGCATCGACACCCATGCCTTCAGGGTTGCCAACCGCACCGGGCTTGCGCCGGGCAAGACGCCACTAGAGGTCGAGCTGACGCTCAACCGCATCGTGCCCGAGCGCTACAAGCATTACGCGCATCATTGGCTGATCCTGCACGGCCGCTATGTGTGCAAGGCGCGCACGCCGGAATGCTGGCGCTGCATCATCTCCGACATCTGCCTGTACAAGCCGAAAACCCCCGCGCCTGCGGCGTAAATCGAGCCTTGGAACGAAGCGGGCGAGGCGGCGTTTCCCTCATCCCTGCAGTGTAGCGTAACGAGGAGAAACGTCATGAAAACGCTTGTATCGAGTCTAGCCATTGCTTTGGCGCTTGCCTTCACCACCCCAGTGGCCTTTGCCGGAGATGAGAGCAAAGCCACGACCAAGGCCGACTGCGACAAGGCCGGCGGCAAGTGGGACGCCGAGGCCATGAAGTGTGGGCCGAAGGCCTACTAGCAGCGCCTAGCTAAGACGCTTCCTGGGCGTCGGTTTCGGCCGGCGCCCTTTTCTATGCGCGGGCGAGGCGCAGTCCGGCGCGGGCGGCCAGCCCCTTGTAGACACGCACCATGAAAGAGGTGGCGAAGAGCGGCGTGAGCAGATTGAGGATCGGCACCGAGGCGAGGCCGGCGATGATCAGCCCGCACAGAAACACGGTGAGCCGGTTCGACTTGCGCAAGCGCCGCGCCTCGGCCGACGGCATGTGGCGCGTGGCGGCGAGCTCGAAATATTCGCGCCCCAACAGATAACCGTTGCCGGCATAGAAGGCGATGAGGTTGACGCCGGGGACGAGCAGCAGCAACAGCGCGACCAGGTTCACCACGAGCACCACGAAGAAGAACCTCAACGCCGTGGCGATGGCTTGCCGCGTGGGTAAAGCGCGGCCCGGAGCATCGGCGGGGAAATTGGTCTTTTCGACTTGCTCGGCGATGTCGTCGAGATAGAGCCCCGCGACCAGCGACGTCACCGGCGGAATGAGGAAGATCGAGGCGATCACGAGAGCGAAGCCGCCGAGCACTTGCACCGCCGTCTCGATCTGATCGGGCCATTGCACGAAAAAGCCGAATCCCCAGACGATGGCGGCGATAAACAGCGCAAACAACGCGATGGTGAAGCCAACGCATTTGAGCAGCACGGCGCGGAAGGCCGGCGTGAACAGTTCCCGAAAGGCTTGACCTGCGGCGTTCAGCATGAGGTGTGTTCCATTTCGCTGGGCGAATATAGTAAGGCAGGCTCGCGAAACCAGTGCGGGCAAAAAAAGCGGGGAACGCAATATATGGCTGACAAAAGCTTCGACGTGGTCGGCATCGGCAACGCCATCGTCGACATCATCGCCCGCTGCGACGAGGGCTTCCTCTCAAAGCACGATCTCGACAAGGGTTTCATGCGCTTGATCGATGCCGGCGAGGCCGCGCGGCTTTACGAGGCGATGGGCCCGGCGATCGAGCGCTCCGGCGGGTCGGTCGCCAATTCCATCGCCGGGCTGGCCTCGTTCGGCGCCAAATGCGGATTCATCGGCCGCGTCGCCGCCGACCAGTTCGGCGGCATCTTCCGCCATGACATCCGCTCGCTCGGCGTCGCCTTCGACAGCGCACCGGCCATTGACGGCGCGCCGACCGCGCGCTGCCTCATCCTGGTGACGCCCGACGGCGAGCGCACCATGAACACGTTCCTCGGCGCGAGCGTCGATTTCGCCCCCGCCGATCTCGACGAAGAGATGATCGCCGCGAGCAAGATCGTCTATCTCGAGGGCTATCTGTTCGACCGGGAACACGCCAAGGCCGCATTCCGCGAAGCGGCGCGCATCGCCAAAGAGGCCGGCGCCAAAGTGGCGCTCAGCCTATCCGATGCATTTTGCGTCGATCGCCATCGCGAGGATTTCCGCGCCTTCATCCGGAACGACGCCGATATCCTGTTCGCCAACGAGAAGGAGATCACCACCCTCTACCAGGTGAACAGCTTCGAGGAGGCGGCTTCCGCGGCCCGATTCGCCTGCGAGCTGGCGGTGCTGACCCGCTCGGAAGCCGGCTCGGTGATCGTGGCCGCAGGCGAGACCCACGACATTGCCCCCGAGAAGGCCGAAATGGTGGACGCGACCGGCGCCGGCGACCTCTACGCCGCAGGCTTCCTCTACGGGCTGACACGCGGGGCGCCGCTTGACGTTTGCGGCCGAATCGGCAGCCTGGCGGCCGCCGAAATCATCTCCCATATCGGGGCACGGCCCGAGATTTCCTTGGGGGAGCTGGTCAAAAAGCGGGGGCTGCTAGACTAAGGGGCGGGAATATTGTGGCTTTTTCGCCACGGCACGAGGAAATCTGCTCGTGGGCGTTACAGATAGCCCCTCTTTAGGATATTCACCTGCTATCTTATTTGCAGGAAAGTGCTGGGGGGTTCCGATGCGGAAATCGCTGCCGCTTCTTGCTGCCGCCGCGCTTGGCTTGGCGGCCATAGCGCAGCCTGCCAGCGCGCAGGATCTCACCACTGCGACTTTCGGCGGTACTACGATCTGGGCGGGTGGCGGCGTCCAGTTCCTCACACTGCCCGACATGAAATTTACCGGCAGACTCGACGGCAACGGCAATTTCCGCCGGCAGAAGAATCTCGAAGGCGATTGGCTGGATGCCGGCCCGGCCGCGGCCGGCGGTATCGAGACTGCGCTCGGCTTCTGGGGCAATGCCCGTGTCACCGGTACGCTCAAAGGTTTTTGGGCTGGTGTCGAGACCGATGACCATACCAGTTGCCGCGGGCCAGTTTGTGTGGTGATCGATCCGACCGGCGCGGTGACGATTAGCGGACCGCCTGTCCTCAAGACCAAGGCCGACCGTGAGGCCGATTATTGGGGTGGCCAGTTTGAACTCAAATTCGCCCGGGCCGAAGCAGTGGAGGTCAGACCCAATCTCTATCGCAACGATTACTTCATTGTTGGCGCTGACGTCCGCGGCATCGATCAGGACACCAAGCTCCGCGGACATTTCGCGGGCGATCCCATATACACGTACAAAGAGACCCTCGATACCACCTATTACGGCGCCTATATCGGCCTTGGCGGCGAGTACGCGATACCCCTCATATCGGGCATCGGCAGCGGTCTTGGGCTTCGTACCTTCATTTCCGGGCGCGCCGGTCTTTACGCTGCCGAGACCGATTACGATGGAAGCTTCACTTCCTTCGTACGACCGTTCGATTCGACGCTGGAGCTTACTCGGGACACTAAGGACGCTGACGAACTCGCCTTCATCGGCAGCATTTCGCTCGAGACGCGCAAGCAAATCGGGCCGCGCTCGAGCCTGTCGCTATGGACCGACTACGAGTTCATCTCCTCGGTCCCCAAAATGAACTACATCAATGCCAACCATGCGACCCGCATCGAGGACGAGGCGATCTTCGCCAGCCGCACCATGATCCGGCTGAATATCGGGCTTGGACCCACGCAGCTCTACGAAGAGCCCCTGCGCTAGACCTTACTCTTACGAACCGGCTTCGAAGATGCTAATCTCGGTCGTCTAAAGGCCGGGGGGCTTCAATGCACAATTGGCTGCGGCTGCTGCCAGTCGCTTCATGTGTCGTCTTGGTGGGCACCGCGACAGCGCAAGAGCCGGTCGCCGCGACCTATAATGGTACCACGATCTCCGTCGGCGGTGGCGTCCAGCTGCTTCAGCTTCCCGACATCCGCTACACGTTCCTAAGCTCGACGCGCGACGGAGCCGCTCTGCGCACGCAGAAGAATGACGATTTCGACGACTATGGCGGCGTCGTGAGCGGCGTGATCGAAACGCCGCTTGGCTTGTGGGGCACAACCCCAGTGACTGGCGTGGTGTCCGGGTTCTTCGCCAATGTCGAGGACGGCGACCGCCATAGCTGCGTGAGCCGGGGCAATGCCATCTGCACGGCCGAGGACATCGTCGATAACCCCAACAGCCCCGACAGCCTGGTGGCCAACCGCTTCGTCACCAAGACCGACCGCGACGTCGATTTTTGGGGCGCGGGCGCGGAAGCGCGCATCGGCAAGGTGTCGGGGCCCATACTGCCGCGCGATGCCGGGGGCTACCTCTTCCGCCTGGCTTATGTCGGCATCGGCACCGACGTGCGCGGTATCGACCAGGACATTCGTCTGCGGCTCGACGCCTCCGGCGCGCCCGCTAACCCGGCGGTGAGGCTGAACGAGACGCTCGACACGACCTATTGGGGCGGCTTTCTCTCCGTCGGCGGCGAGTACAACATCCTCGGCTATTTCGGCATCGGCAAAGGCTGGGGCTTGCGGTCGCTCCTATCGCTGCGCGCCGGCATCTATAACGCCGATACCGACTATAGCGGCCTGTTCCGCGGTTTCGGGCGCGCGACGCGTCTCGGTCTCTCCGACGACGAGGTTGCTTTCATCGGCGGCTTGAGCTTCGAGACGCGCAAGCAGTTCGGTCCGCGCACCAGCCTATCGCTGGTAACCGACTACGAATATTTCTCCTATGCGCCCGAGATGCGCTATGTCAACGCCGACCGCGGCGGCTGTGGCGGCGGCCAGGTGGATTGCGCCGGCAATGTCGCCCGCACCCATATTGACGATGACGATGCGTTCGCGGTGCGCACGATGTTGCGGTTGAGTTTCGGCCTTGGCTCCGCGCCTCTTTACACCGAGCCGATGAAATAGGACCGGCAGCTAGAGTTTCCTTAGCGCCACGGTTTCCACCGCGTGATCCGCGCGCTTGCGCAGAATGAGGTCGGCGCGCTGCCGTGTGGGCAGGATATTTTCCCGCAGATTGGCCAGATTGATCGAGCGCCAGATCTGAAGTCCGGTGGCGCGCGCTTCCTCCTCCGACAGCGTGGCGTAGCGGTGGAAATAGGAGGCTGGGTCGCGGAACGCGGTCTGCCTGAGCCTTAGGAACCGCTCGACATACCACTCCTCGATCAGCTCGTCGGCCGCGTCGATATAGATGGAGAAATCGAAGAAGTCCGAGACGAAGGGAATGGCCTCGCCGTCCTTGGGCAGCTTCGCCGGCTGTAACACGTTCAGCCCCTCGACCATCACGATGTCGGGCTGCTCGATGGCCAGGGTCTGATCGGAAAGCACGTCGTAGACGAGGTGGGAGTAGACCGGCGCCTCGACGCGTGCCTTGCCCGACTTCACCTCGGCGAGGAAGTTGAGCAGCTTGGTCAGGTTGTAGCTCTCGGGAAAGCCCTTGCGGTTCATCAACCCACGTTCTTCGAGCACGGCATTCTCGAACAGGAATCCGTCGGTGGGCACGAGCTCGACCCGTGGATGGCTCGGCCAGCGCGCGAGCAGCGCCTGCAACACGCGCGCCGTGGTGCTCTTGCCGACTGCGACGCTGCCGGCGAGACCGATGATGAACGGCGTCTTGCCGTTGCCCTTGCGCAGGAACTTCTCGGTGGCGTGGTGCAACCCTTGCTCCGCCTCGATGTAGAAATTGAGGAGCCGGCTCAAGGGTAGATAGATGTCCACCACCTCTTGCGTGGAGACGCGCTCGGTGAGGCCGCCGAGATTTTCGAGCTCGCCCTCGTTCAACGTCATGGGCGTGTCTGCGCGCAGCCTCGCCCATTCCTCGCGGCTATAGACGGCGTAAGGCGAGAACGCGACGGTGGGACGCGGGTTCATGACAGGAATGCCCGTTCTTGGCGGTCAGCGTGACGCGGCCTTCTGCCTCTTCTGGCCGACCGCGGTCAGCGCCATGCGGCGCTCGAGCTCGGCCAGCACATCGTCGAGCGACACGTCGCGGCTCTCAAGCAGCACGAGCAGATGGTAGAGCATGTCGGCGGTCTCGCCGATCAGCGCCTTGTCGTCCTGGACCAGCGCGGCGATGGCCACCTCGACCGCTTCCTCGCCGAGCTTCTTGGCCGGCTTGACGGGAGCCCCGTCAAGCAGCCGGCGCGTATGGGAGTCTTCGGGGGGCGCCTGCCGCCGCGATTTGATGATGGCGGCGAGACGGCTCAATACGTCCTTGCTCATGTCTGCCTCATACACCGCTGCCAGGGGCGTGGGAATAGCGGCATGCACTAAATCCTGGGCAAAAACCCCCTCTCCCCCGGTAGCGGAGAGGTGTTAACGGTCGAGACGGACGGGGAGGCCGGCTTCGGCCATATGGCGCTTGGCGTCTCGAACCGAATATTCGCCATAATGGAAGATCGAGGCGGCAAGCACGGCGGAAGCATGCCCCTCGCGCACGCCCTCCACCAGATGGTCGAGCGTGCCGACGCCGCCGCTGGCGATCACCGGCACTCCTACCGCATCGGCGATTGCCCGAGTCAGCTCGAGATCGAAGCCTGAGCGCGTGCCGTCGCGGTCCATGGAGGTAAGCAGGATTTCGCCCGCGCCGAGCGCCACCACCTCCTCGGCATAGCCGACCGCGTCGATGCCGGTCGGCTCGCGGCCGCCATGGGTGAAAATCTCGAAACGCGGCGACTTGCCGTTGGCGCCGACGCGCTTGGCATCTATGGCGACGACGATGCATTGCGCGCCGAATTTTTCCGATGCGGCGCGCACCAGGTTGCGGTCCTTCACCGCCGCCGTGTTGATGGACACCTTGTCCGCCCCGGCTTCGAGCAGCGCACGCACATCGTCCACGCTGCGCACGCCGCCGCCGACAGTGAGCGGCATGAAGCAGCGCTCGGCCGTGCGGCGCACCACGTCGAGGATGGTGCCGCGCTTCTCGTGGCTCGCGGTAATGTCGAGGAAGCAAAGCTCGTCGGCGCCGGCCTCGTCGTAGGCAGCGGCCGCCTCGACAGGATCGCCGGCGTCGCGCAGATCGACGAATCTGACGCCTTTGACCACGCGCCCCTCCTTGACGTCAAGGCAGGGTATGACGCGAACTTTCAGCATGGAGGTTAAGCCGAACGCTTGCGGAGATTGACGACGATGGCGACGAGCGCGGCAACAGCCCACGTCGCGAGCAGCACGCCGGCGGCGGGAATCGATAGGTAGGAATACCAGATGCTAAAGCCAAGATCGTAGAAGGTCTGGCCGTAATCCTTGCCGCCGATTTCGCACGGGATGACCCTGTTGAGATCGACTTGGCAGCCGAAGGCTTCAGCGACCTCCTGGCTCACGACCGCGAGCAGAGCCGGCCCGAAAGCGACCAGGGCGATGGGGATGAGCAGGATGAGAAAGATATAGCGGGCGCGCATGGTTCAGCCTTTGGCCTTCTGCGCCGCGCGGCGATCTTTGAGCACCGCCAGAGCCTCCGCCGGATCGAGCCGCCCGTCATAAAGCGCGCGGCCGGCGATGGCCCCTTCCAGCCTGGCATAGCGTGGGTCGAGCAGGCGGCGCACGTCTTCTATTCCGGCGAGCCCCCCGCTGGCAATGACCGGAATGGTGACGGTGCTGGCAAGCTCGGCGGATGCCGCGAGATTTAGGCCTTCCAGCACGCCGTCGCGGGCGATGTCTGTGTGGATGATGGCGGCCACGCCCGCATCCTCGAATCTGCGCGCAAGATCGAGCGCGGTCATCTCACTCGACTCGGCCCAGCCTTCGATCGCCACCTTGCCGTCGCGGGCGTCGATGCCGACCACGATGCAGCCGGGGAAATCGCGTGCCGCCTCGCGCACAAGCGCCGGATCGCGCACCGCGGCGGTGCCGAGCACCACGCGGTCTATCCCCAAGTCGAGCCAGGCGATGATAGTGTCGAGGTCGCGGATGCCGCCGCCGAGCTGGATCGGAATATGCACCGCCTCGAAGATGGCCTTGACCGCCGTCTCGTTGACCGGGCGGCCGGCGAAGGCGCCGTTCAGATCGACTACATGGAGCCACTCGAAGCCTGCTTCCTCGAAGGCGCGGGCCTGGGCCGCTGGGTCGGTGTTGAACACCGTCGCCTGGTCCATCTCGCCCTGGCGCAGCCGCACGCACTGCCCGTCCTTGAGGTCTATGGCGGGGAACAGGATCATGGCTTCCATCTCAGAAAGTTGGCGATCAGGGCGAGGCCGAGCTTCTGGCTCTTCTCCGGGTGGAACTGGCTGCCGGCCATGTTGTCCTGCGCCAGGAACGCCGTCACCTCGCCGCCATAGTCGGTGGTTGCCACCAGCGTGTCGCGGTCGGTTGGCACGAAATGATAGGAGTGGACGAAATAGGCGTTGAGTCCGATCTCGCCGGTGGGGATGCCGTCGAGCAGAGCGTGCGGGCGCGCCAGATCGAGCGTGTTCCAGCCCATATGCGGGATCTTGAGGGTGGGATCGTCGGGCTCGATTGGACGCACCTCGCCGTCGATCCAGCCAAGCCCCGGCGTCAGCCCATGCTCCAACCCACGCTCAGCCATGAGCTGAAGCCCCACGCAGATGCCGAGAAAAGGGCGCCCGCGCCTCCGCACCGTCTCTTCCAGAGCCGTGATCATGCCGGGAATGCTGACCAGCCCCGCCTTGCAGTCGGCGAAGGCGCCGACTCCGGGGAGCACGATGCGGTCTGCGGCAAGCACCTCCTCGGGCTTGGACGTGACCTTGATTTCAAGCTTCGAGCCCGCCTCGCGCGCCGCGCGCTCGAAGGCCTTGGCGGCGGAGTGGAGGTTGCCGGAGCCGTAATCGATGATGGCGACGTGCATGTGCGTTCAAGGCCGCGGGAAAAGCCCGATGACCTCCTCGCGCTCGCCGCTGCCAGACGGTGGCGCCGCCTTGACGTCGTGTCGGGGTGCCGGCGCCGGCGCAAGCGCAGGGACGGCCGGCTCGGCTGTGGCCTGCTGCGGCAGCCAGTGGCGGAAGAAGTCAAGCTCGGCCTCGGTGCGGTCGCTTCCCATGGCCACGCCGGCGAGACGATAGCCGCGCCGCTCCAACGATGCGCTCCTGAGATCGTTGGCCTCGAAGGCGAACAGCACAACCAGAGCGATGCCGATCCAGCCGACCAGCTCCTCGTTCTGCCGGTCGAGGCCGAAGGCAAAGGGCAGCACGGCGAAGATCGCGATAAAAATCGCAAGCTCGATCCACATGCGGTGATAGATCAGCCACAACGCCGGCACGAACAGCGCGATCCAAGAAAAGCCTTCCTTGACGAAGGCGAGCGCCTCGGCGCGCAGGGCGATGTCGGCCGGCGCCTTGGGCGGCTCATAAACGGAATAGACGGCCACGATCAAGTCCTAGAGCTGACCTTTGGTCGAGGGCACCCGCCCGCTCTGGCGCGCGTCGATGGCGACAGCCTGGCGGAGGGCGCGGGCCAGCGCCTTATAGCAGGTCTCGGCGATATGGTGACTATTCTCGCCGTAGAAGGTCTCGACATGCAGCGTGATGCCGGCATGCTGCGCGAAAGCCTGGAACCATTCGCGGAACAGCTCGGTGTCCATCTCACCGATCTTGGAGCGGGTGAAATCGACATTCCACACGAGGAACGGCCGCCCGGAAACGTCGAGCGCCACGCGGGTCAGCGTCTCGTCCATGGGCAGATAGGCCGAGCCGTAGCGGGCGATGCCGGCCTTGTCGCCGAGCGCCTCGGCCACCGCCTGGCCGAGCGCGATGCCGGTGTCTTCCGTGGTGTGGTGCTGGTCGATATGCAGATCGCCGTCAGCCTTGAGCGTGATGTCGATCAGCGAGTGCCGCGCCAGCTGCTCGATCATGTGGTCGAGGAAGCCGACCCCGGTCGCCACGTCATAGGCGCCGGTGCCGTCGAGATCGACGGAGGCCGTAATCGCGGTCTCCTTGGTGCGGCGCTTGACCGTGGCGGCGCGATTGGACGTGGATTTGGTCGGTTTCTGCATGGGAAGACCTTAGGGCAAGCCTCTTACCAATTCGCTGATGGATGCGCGAGTCCCCCCTTGAGCTTTGCCCTGGAATAGGGCTATCTCCCGGCGCAAAGCTACCGAATGGTTGATCCCCCTCAAGAATCCCGGCCGATCAACCATCTCGTGATGGTCGCCGGCCTGTCCGGCTGCGGCAAAAGCGAGTTCATACGCCATATGACCTTGGGCGGGCTTCCCGCGGACATTTCCCGGTGCCTTCCCGCCGATATCCAGACCTGGCCTCATCTTGACGAGAGCGATCCCGAACGAACCTTTCGCGAGCTGAGAGAGGGCATCTTTCCCGCACTGCCAGGACTGGTGATGCCATACGATCTCGCGCGGAGCTTTTGGGCCGGGCAGAAGGGGTATGACTGGGACGACGCCGTCAAGATCATCGGCTTTGCCGATCGCGTGACCGTGGTCAATATCAGGCCGCCGCTCCGGCGTTTGATCGAACAACATATTTGGCGGCGCTTCGGTGTGACGCTGGCAGATGGGCAGAGTGACCTAAAGAACTTCCGCTCAAATTCGCGTGGGTTACAGCTTTTGATCCACTACGAGCAGCCGGGTTGGGTCGACCTTCAATACGATGTCTGGGATGATCTGCTAAGGTGCGCTTCCGAGCTGCACGAAATCCTGGTGCTTGGCGTCACGCCGGAATCCATTCCTGGAGGGCAGGAATTTCGTTGGAGCCTCAAAGATCTGCCTTGACGATCCGTTCCCGCCGCTTGTTGCTTGCGGTGAAATCAACGCCTTGAATTTCCCGAATAACATGCTGATATCGCACCTTGCATGACTGACGAACTATCGTCCCCCACTTGGCACGGCACCACCATCCTGACCGTCCGCAAGGGCGGCAAGGTGGTGATCGCCGGCGACGGCCAGGTCAGCCTGGGCCAGACCATCATCAAGGGCACCGCCAAGAAAGTCCGCCGCGTCGGCTCGGGCCAAGTGATCGCCGGCTTCGCCGGCTCGACCGCCGACGCCTTCACCCTGTTCGAGCGGCTCGAGACCAAGCTTGAGCGCTTCCCCGATCAGCTGAAGCGCGCCTGCGTCGAACTGGCCAAGGACTGGCGAACCGACCGCTATCTACGCCGTCTCGAAGCCATGATGATCGTGGCCGATCCCGACGAGAGCCTGGTCATCACCGGCACCGGCGACGTGCTGGAGCCGGACGACGCGGTGATGGGCATCGGCTCCGGCGGCTCATATGCGCTCGCCGCGGCCCGCGCTCTGCTCGACTCCGGTCTCGATGCCGAACAGATCGCGCGCAAGGCCATGACCATCGCCGCCACGATCTGCGTCTACACCAACGATCAGGTGGTGATCGAAACTCTCGACGCCACCAAGTAACGAGTAATCATGACCTCATTCTCTCCACGCGAGATCGTATCGGAGCTCGACCGCCACATCGTAGGCCAGCGCGACGCAAAGCGCGCCGTGGCCATCGCCTTGCGCAACCGCTGGCGGAGGCAGCAGCTCGAAGGCGAGATGCGCGAGGAGGTGCTGCCCAAGAATATCCTGATGATCGGCCCGACCGGTGTCGGCAAGACGGAGATTTCGCGCCGCCTCGCCAAGCTGGCCGGCGCGCCGTTCATCAAGGTCGAGGCCACCAAGTTCACGGAGGTCGGCTATGTCGGGCGCGACGTCGATCAGATCGTGCGCGATTTGCTCGAAGCCGGCATCGGTCTGGTGCGCGACGCCAAACGGAAAGAAGTGGCGGCAAAGGCGCAGCTCAACGCCGAGGAGCGCGTGCTCGATGCGCTGGTCGGTCCAGGCTCGGGGCCATCGACCCGCGAGACCTTCCGCAAGAAGCTGCGCGCCAACGAGCTCGACGACAAGGAGATCGAGATCCAGGTCTCCGACACGCCCTCCATGCCCTCTTTCGAGATTCCCGGCATGCCCGGCAGCCAGGTCGGCATGATCAACATCTCGGACATGCTCGGCAAGGCCTTCGGCCAGCGCACCAAGCCGCGCACCGTCACCGTGGCCGACAGCTTCGACATCCTGCTCGCCGAGGAATCGGACAAGCTGATCGACAACGACATGATCGTGCAGGAAGCGATCAAGAACGTCGAGAATAACGGCATCGTGTTTCTCGACGAAATCGACAAGATCTGCGCGCGCTCGGAGCGCATCGGCGCCGACGTGTCACGCGAGGGCGTGCAGCGCGACCTCCTGCCGCTGATCGAGGGCACCACGGTCGGCACCAAATACGGCCCCGTGAAGACCGACCACATCCTGTTCATCGCTTCCGGCGCGTTTCATATATCCAAGCCTTCCGACCTGCTGCCCGAGCTGCAGGGCCGGCTGCCGATCCGCGTCGAGCTGCGCCCGCTCACGCGCGAGGATTTCCGCCGCATCCTCACCGAACCCAAGGCCTGCCTCATCAGGCAATACGTGGCGCTGATGAAGACCGAAGGCGTCGAGCTCGACTTCACCCCCGATTCGATCGAGGCCATCGCCGACATCGCCGTGGAGGTGAACACCAATGTCGAGAATATCGGCGCGCGCCGCCTGATGACGGTGATGGAGCGCATCCTCGACGACATCTCCTTCGATGCCACCGACAAGCCGGGCGAGAAGATCGTCATCGACGCCGCTTACGTGCAGGAGCATATCGGCGACCTCGCCAAGAACACCGACCTGTCCAAGTTTATTTTGTAGGCAGCGATGGCCGGCAGGACGCCCAACAGGTCGGCGAAGGCAGCTAAGAAACCCGTCAAACGGGGCGCTAAGCCGGTCAAACCGCGCACGGCCGTGACGCCGAAACTCCTCTCCGGCGGTAACCCGCAGATCGCCAAGGCCTACGGCAACGCCCCGGTTAGGGCCTATATCGCCGCCATGCCGGGCTGGAAACGCGGCGTCGGACGCCGCATCGATGCTCTCATCTCGCGCGCCGTCCCCGGCGTGCGCAAGGCGGTCAAATGGAACTCGCCGCTATACGGCGTCGAGAAGGGGGTCTGGTTCCTCAGCTTTCATTGCTTCACGAGATACGTGAAGGTGGCGTTCTTCCGCGGCGCGTCGCTGCGCCCTGTGCCGCCCGGCAAGTCCAGGCAGAAGCACGTGCGCTACCTCGACATTCACGAGGACGACACGCTCGACGAGGCGCAGTTCACCGCCTGGGTGAAACTGGCCGCCGCGTTGCCCGGCGAAAAAATGTGAGCGGTGAACCTTCGAGCTCATGTTTGGCATCGCTTAACGAAGCCAATTCGGCGGCAACTTTCTAGGAGGCAGCGCATTAACCGCCGGTCCATGAATGACACTGCCGTCGGCCGAGAAGATGGAGCCGTGGCAGGGACAGTCCCAAGTTCTATCAGCGTTGTTCCACGTCACTATGCAGCCCTTGTGAGTGCAGGATGCGGAAACGGCATAGGGGACGCCGTCGTCCCCCTTCCATACTGCAATTTTACCCTGGCCGAGATTCATCACGGCGCCACCGCCCGGGTCGATGTCGTCGAGACCATGCACGAATGATTGGCTGTCGCCGCCCTTGTTGAACCCTTTCGGAACCCTGCGATCTGGATCGTAAATCGATGCCCAGGCGGGTGTTTTGCCGAGGATCTGTTGAGCAATGAGAATTCCCGCCGCCGTGCCGTTACTTATACCCCACGCGTTGAATCCAGTGGCAATGTAGAGATTTGGTGCATGAGATGATGCGCCGACAAACGGCAGGCGATCCGGACTATCGTAGTCCTCATTGACCCAACGCCACGCAGCATCGCCAACTTCGAAATTCCGCCGCGTCCAGGCTTCGAGTTCGAAGAAATGCTTCGCCACGTCGCCTTCCAGTCCTGTACCGAATTTGGAGCCTAAAACTACTAGCAGCAGACCATCCTTGTCGCGTCCCATCCTGAGAGAGTGCGTGGGCTCGTCGACGCCGATGAACATGCCGCTGATTGCCGCTCGTGAATCGATGCGAAAAGCCATAGCGATGTGCGACCGCGGTCGCGTGCGCTCGTCGTAGGGTATGGGGCCTGCGATGGGCAGGTTTGTTGCCAACACCACATTCTTGGCGTGGATCGACGCTCGGCCAGCTTCGAGTTTCCATCCGTCGCTTTCCTCAACGGCTGTTACCCGCGTCTGTTCAAAGACCTGTGTTCCTACCGCCTCGGCCGCTTTCGCAAGATCGATAAGATATCGAGCCGGATTAAATTGTGCTTGGTTTCGAGATCGCAACGCGCCGGCCGTTGAGAAAGGGAGCGGCGCAGCTTCGATCAACTCTGAATCGAGCCCAACGGCACGCGAAGCTTCCGCCTCAGCCTCGAGGTCCTTCAGATGTGATGGATTACTGCAATATACGTAGGCATCTTTCGTTTCTAAATCACAGTCGATACCAAGCCGCTCAACCCACCGCCGTATCTGTTTAATACCAAGGCGATTTGCGTCGGCGTAATGCTGCGCAGTTTCCAGACCGAAATCTTCAATGAGATGTCGATATATGAGTGAATGCTGCGTGGTGATCTTGGCAGTGGAGCGCCCTGTGACTTGGCGTCCAATGCGACGTGCTTCTAACAGCGAAACAGAAAGGCCGGCATCACTAAGCAGATAGGCGGCAGTAACGCCCACGATTCCCGCGCCAACGATGACCACCTCTGCGGTATGCGCTCGTGCCAGTTTCGGGTATGCAGTTTTCGGAGCCGTCGCGGTCCAGCAACAATCCGGCTTGCCGGGAAGCTCCGCAGCGAGGACCCCGTCTGCTGTCTCATCGGCACTCGAAGCACGTCGGGCCACGTAGAACTGCCTTCTTCGCAGCGCCCTCTCTATCAACGTTTTGGCGCTCTTTTTGTGCCATGGGTTCGCGTTAGCGGCACTCTATACCCGCCCCTACTCCCGCATAAACGCGTACGCTTGGCCGTCGTCGAGCTGAGGCGGAGGTGAGAAAGCTTGCCGCGCCCATCTCAAATGCGGCGAAGCCCACGGTTCCGGCACGGGATGCCAGTGGGCGCGAATCACGGCATTATCTGGGTCTTGGAGACCTGCGAGGCTGCATGACCCGGCGCAACCGCCTCTTCCTTTCGGCAATGGCGCCATTACTAATGATTTCGGCGGCGGCGGCCGAGCCATCTGCGCCTTATGACTGGCGTGGCTTCTATCTCGGCTACCACATCGGCGGCGCGCTCGGCCTCGTCGATGTCGATAATCCCTTCGGGCCCTCCATCTTCGGCGACACCGCACACACGCCCGGTCCGCTCGCCGGCGGCCAGCTCGGCTACAACTGGCAGAGCGGGCGAGGCCTTCTCGGCCTGGAAGCGGATGCGAGCTTTGCCGATATGGACGGAACCAACACCTGCTTCGCCTATAGCGGGTTCTATGTCAGCGCGAACTGCCGCGCCGAGATCGACGCACTCGGTACGCTTGCGGCGCGGTTTGGATGGCTGCCGTTCGATGGCCGTACCCTCGTCTATGGCAAGGCCGGCTTGGCATGGGTGCATAGCGATATCGATGCGACGCCGAATGGCGGCATCGGCAGGCCGGGGACGGAGGAGAGCGGCGTGCAATGGGGCTGGACGGTTGGCGCCGGCATCGAACGCGCCATCGCCCCGCGCTGGACCGTGAAGGCCGAATACGGCTTTCTCGCCTTCGACGATGAAGGCTTCGCCGCGCCGGCGAGCGAATTTCAGCCCGCGCCTCCGCTCGGGGCATTTGATCCTGTAGCGGGAGCGCGCACCGACATTTCGACGGACATCCACCAATTCAAGCTCGGCATGAATTACGCCCTCGGCGGCGTCTCTTCCCAGGCGGAAAGGGACGCTGGCGGCAAGAGCCTGTCCCCTGGCGCTGAAGTCCCGGCGAAGGGCACGGAGCTCAAGGTCGGCGTGCGCTACGTGCATGGGTGGGGGCAATTCCACAAGGATCTCGGCCTGCAGCGGCGCGGCCTTGCAGCGCTAGCTTCGCGTCTGACCTACGACAACGACGACATCAACGGTGCGGAAGCATTCGCGCGCCTAGACACCTCATTCAATCTCATGGTCAAGGGCCTCGTCGGCGGCGCAAGCAGCGGCGGTCACATGAACGACGAGGACTGGGCTCTACAATTCCCCGACGCCTTCATTCCTTACTCCAACACGATCTCCGGCGTAGACAACGACATCGATTATTGGCTCGCCGATGTGGGGTACAATCTGTGGCGCGGCGACGGCTACAAGGTCACCCCGTTCATCGGCTATAGCGAGTTTCGCCAGGACATGAACGGCCTCGGCTGCCGGCAGCTCGCCAACCCGTTCTCCGATTGCGGTGTTCCCATTCCGAGAAGCGTCCTCGCCATCAAGGAGGACGACAAATGGCGCGCGCTGCGGCTCGGCGCCGCGGCCGATCTCGTCATTGCGCCGAGGCTGACGCTCTCCGGCGAGGCGGCCTACCTGCCTTACGTGGACTTCACCGGCACCGACGATCATGTCCTGAGATCGCTCGTCTCGCCGCAGGAGGGGCACGGGACCGGCCTGCAGCTCGAGGCGATGCTATCCTATGCGGTGACGGAGGCGTTGAGCGTCGGCGTCGGCGGGCGCTACTGGTCGATGTGGACCACGGACGGAACGGTCAATTTCGGCGGAACGGGCGAGATCGTCGCCATGCGCTATGCCGCCGAGCAGGCGCACTTCCTCGTGCAAGGCTCCTACAAATTCGGCGGCGGCGCTGCCCGGTAAGTCACTTGGGCCGGCGCAGCCGCACATAGAGCGCGCCTTCGCCGCCGAGACGGCGCGGGGCGGAGGAAAACTCCACGACGAGCGGCGCCAGGTCCGGCAGAGCGAGCCAGTGCGGCACCGCCTGGCGCAGTACGCCGCGCTCCTCTTCCTCGTAGAAGCTGCGCGACGCCGTCCGGTCGGCGCCCTTGCCGGTGATGACCAGCACATGACGGTGACCTTTGGCTTGCGCCGATTTGAGGAAGCGCCGCAGCGCCGCGTGCGCCTCACGCTGCTTCATGCCATGCAGGTCGAGACGCGCCTCGACCGCGAGCTTGCCGGTGTCGAGCTTGCGCGCCACCTGGCGGTCGAGCGCGCCGCCGCCCGGTAGTGACTTCGTCACCGGCTTCGTCGCTGGCGTCGCTTCGGGCTTTGGCAGGGGTTTCGCCGGCTTGCGGCTGACCGGGGCCGGCGGCTTGGCACGTGGCAGCACTGGCGGTCGCGGCGTCGCAGCGTGGCTTTTCTTGAGCGGCGCGGCGGTCGAGGCCACCCGCTCCCAGAGCGCCGCATCGTCGTCCTTGTCCTTCTCGCGCTTGCCCATGACCACCTCAGGATGACGGGCTGGTTTTCGGCAGAAGCACGTAGAACTTGGCCTCGTGCCGGGTGCGGCCGGCGACGGCGCCCGCTTCCTCGCCGCTGCCGAAGAAGATATCGCCGCGCTCGGGCCCTCTGATCGCCGAGCCGACGTCCTGC
Source organism: Methyloceanibacter sp. (assembly GCA_035557335.1). Classification (GTDB taxonomy): domain Bacteria; phylum Pseudomonadota; class Alphaproteobacteria; order Rhizobiales; family Methyloligellaceae; genus Methyloceanibacter. The sequence continues at coordinate 8,248 of DATMDY010000205.1, read as the reverse complement.
GCCACCATCAGCCGCCGAAAGGGCTTGCCGTCAGGCGCGGCGAGGTCGGACACGGTGACGAATAACGGCAGGCCGAGCTTGTGATATTCGGTATCGACGGCGAGGCTGCGCCCGGGCGTCAGCGCCACGCCTTGCGCGCCTACGGGTCCCTCTCCTTCGATCTCGCGGAAGAACACATAAGATTTGTTCTCATGCATGAGCTTGCGCCCCCGTTCGGGATCGGCGCGGAGCCAGGCCTTGACGCCGTCCATGGTGAGGTCGGCGGGCGCGCCTTCGCCCATCTCGACCAGGCGCTTGCCGATCGAGGTATAGGGATGCCCGTTCTTGGCGGCGAAGCCGAGGCGCACGATAGAGCCGTCAGCGAGGCGCACACGGCCGGAGCCCTGCACCTGCAGGAAGAACAGCTCTACGGGATCGTCGAGATAAAGCAGCTCGAGACCGCGGCCCGAGAGCGCGCCGCCGTCGATCTCGGCGCGGGTGTAATAGGGCTTAGGCCCGTCAGCGGTCTCGCGCATGCCGGTGATGGAGTCGTTGAAGCGTGCGCGCTCGTCGTCGGGCTTGAGCGTGACGAGATCTTCGGGGCGGCGATAGACCGGGACGGTGAACTTGACGCCGCGCGTCCGCGCGCCATCGACCTCGGGCTCGTAATAGCCTGTGACGAAGCCCGCTTGCTCCACACCCGCCGCCACATGCGGTGTGTAATGCATCTCGAAGAATGCGCGCGCAGCCTCGCGGTCTGTGTCATCGCCGAGCTCTAGCGCCGCGGTGCAGGCCGCATCGGGCTCCTTTGTTTTTCGGCAAGATTTCAGCAGCGCCGCGAACGCAGCCGCGTGGTCGTCGCCGGCCCAGCCGGGAATCTCAGCGAAGCTCACAGGCTTGAAGCTGATCTTCTCCTCGCTCACGTCGCAACTCCCCAAGAGGAGTGCGATGCTGCCAGCAAAGGCCGCAAGCGGCAATGCCGCGCGCCTCAATGTCGTGAGGATGGGTCTCGTGCTAATTGGCGGCTTCGGTGGCGACCAGCTTCCAGTTGGGGTTCTTGGAGGCGATGTCGCGGGCGAAGGTCCAGATGTCGGTGACCTCGCGCACCTTCTTGGGGTCGCCTTCGACAACCTCGCCCTCGGCGTCGCGCGTCACCGAGACCATCTCGCTCACGAACTTCACCGTGACATAGCCGGTGCGGTTCTTGATCTCGGTCTCGATGATGTCGGCCTTGTCGATGCCGACCAGGTTCGATTCGAGCTTCTCGCCGCGCTCCTCGCGCTCGTGGATGGCGCGCTGGAAGCCGTCATAGACGTCGTCGCCGAGGAGCTGCTTCAGCGCCTCCTCGTCGCCTTGCGCAAAGGCCATGACCACCATCTCATAGGCGGCCTTGGCGCCGTCGATGAACGGCCCCGGATCGAAGCCGGGATCGGCGCGCATCAAGGCGATCAAGGACTTGCCGAGGGGGCTGTCCATGGAGGCGTGGCGCCCGAGCTTGGCTTCGATGTCCGCCAAGGAGGTGTCCGGCGCCTCGCTCATCTTGGCGCGCGCGGTGCGGCCGCGCGGCAGTGCCACCACCGGCTCGTCGGCACGTTTGGCCTCGGTGCGGGTATAGGGGTCGTAAGGCGGCCGCTCATTGCCGGTGCGCCGCCCGAGCACGTTGCGCAGGCGGATGAAGATGACCACCGCCAGCACCAAGAACAGCAATGTATAGATATCGAAAGCGTCACTCATGCTTTGCCGCCACCCGCATCGATGGAAAAGCCCGCGAAGCCGCGGATTGCTCTAGGGGATATTGGGACACGCCTAGAGATTTGCTAGCGGGAGCCTCAAGGATCGGGCAGGAATCTCCCACCCCTGCCCGCGTCATGGGGCCAACTTAAGGCATTCGCGGGGCCGAAGCCAACCCTAAACGCCCATTTGGCTAATGCGCGGGCAGACCAAACGGATTTGCAGGCCCGCTATCTCCCGTGCTAGCCAGCGCCTCTTAGGGTTGAGGGGATCATGGCGAAGGACGACAGGCCCAAGAAGACGAACGGCGACGGGCCGGCTGAGCAGTCGCAGGGCGTCGACGTGCCGCTCTCAGGCGAGGCCAAGGCGGCGACCGAGGCGCAGCTCACCGTTCTCGCCCAATATATCAAGGATCTCTCCTATGAGAGCCCGAGCGCCCCGGCGTCGCTGCAAGGGCCGGGGCAAAACCCCCAGCTCAAGGTCGGCATCAACGTCAACGCCGTTCCGCGCGGCGATGACGTTTACGAGGTGGTGCTGAACCTCGAGGTCCACGCCAAGAGCGACTCCGGCGTGATCTACAATGTCGAGCTGATTTATGGCGGGTTGTTCCGCCTACTCAACATTCCGCAGCACCTGATCCAGCCTGTGCTGTTCGTCGATTGCCCGACGCTGCTGTTTCCTTTCATGCGGCGCGTGCTGGCGGATATCAGCCGCGACGGGGGCTTCCCGCCGCTGATGCTCGATCCGATCGATTTCGGCAGGCTTTACGCGCAGAACCTCGCCAAGGCCCAGGCGGCCCCATCCCAAGCCAAAAACTAAGCGTAGCGGAACCAGAGTGGCTCGGCGCCGAGCGTCGCGACGAAGGCGCGATGCGCCTCGATCTCGGCCGCGCTGAGCCGCGGCGCAAGCGGCCGCGGCCGCGCACCGATGCCCTCGCCGTTGCCGGCAAGCATGGCGGCCTGGCTGCCGTTGATGGCGAATTCGAGCCGCGCCTGGTGGCCGCCGACTAGCTCCACATAGACGCCGGCGAGCAGCCGGCAATCGAGCAGCGCGCCATGCAATTCGCGCTCGGAGAGATCGATGCCGTAGCGCTTGCAGAGCGCATCGAGGCTGCATGGCGCGCCCGGATGCCGGCGGCGCGCCAGCGCCAGCGTATCCACCACACAGTCCCAGCGCAGCAGCGGGCGCGACAGGCGGTCGAGCTCGGCGTTGAGGAAGGCAAAGTCGAAGGCGGCGTTGTGCGCCACCAGCATGGCGCCCTCGATGAAGCTAAGCATCTCGTCGGCGATATCGACGAAGCGCGGCTTGTCGCGCAAGAACTCCAAGGACAGGCCGTGAACCTCGAAGGCCTCGTAGGGCACGTCGCGCTCGGGGTTGACGTGGTAATGCCAGACGCGGCCAGTGGGGATGCAGTTGACCAGCTCGACGCAGCCGATCTCGACGATGCGATGGCCGTCGAACGGATCGAGGCCGGTCGTCTCGGTATCGAGGACGATCTCGCGCAAAGTTATTGCCTCTCCTTCCCCCTATGCGGTCATTCCCGCGAAAGCGGGAATCCAGTAACCACTGTCCTTCGTTAGCTTGGAGGACAAAGGTTACTGGATTGCCCGGTCAAGCCGGGCAATGACAAGACTTTACCTGGAACGCAACCGCTCCATCACCGTGCCCTTGCGGCCGCGAAGTGATTCGAGGAGCCGGTCAAGCTCAGCATGCATGCCGGCAAGAGGCAAGCCGCTGTTAATAACGTAGTCGGCGCGGTCGCGCTTCTCGGCGTCGGGAAGCTGGCGCGCAAGCAGATGTTCGAGCTTGTCGATGGTCATGCCGGGCCGCGCCAGCACACGGTCCCGCTGCACCGCCTCGGGCGCACTGAGCACGACGGTCACGTCGACGCGACTATGCGCGTCGGTCTCGAACAGCAGCGGGATTTCCAGCATCGCCATGTCCGCGCCGTTCCTCTCCTGCTGGCGCAGGAATTCGATCTCTGCCGCGACCACCAGGGGATGCACGATCTCCTCGAGCTGCCTGAGACGCTCGGGCGAGCCGGAGATTCGTTCGGAAAGCAATTGGCGATCGACCGTGCCGCCTCGCGCAACACCCGGAAAGGCCGCCTCGATCGCCTCGACGGCCTCGCCTTCATAGAGGCTGTGCACGCAAGCATCGGCGTTGAACACCGGAACGCCGGCCTGCGCGAAATACTCGGCCGCCGCCGACTTGCCCATGCCGATACCGCCGGTAAGCCCGATGACCAGCATCACTTGTCCCCAAGGCTCGACGCGACATGGGCCCGCAACTCCGGCGTCACCTCAGGGCGGACGCCGAACCATCGTTCGAAGCCTGGCGCTGCCTGATGCAACAGCATGCCGAGCCCATCCACTGTCGTCCTGCCCCGGTTTTTCGCGGCGGTGAGCAGCGGCGTCACGAGCGGCGTGTAGACGATATCCGCGACCACGGCGTCGGCCGGAAGCCCGGAAAGATCGATGTCGAGCAGCGCCTGTCCGGTCATGCCGAGGCTCGTCGTGTTGACGAGAAGCCCGCAATCGGCGACGGCGCGATTGCGCTCTTTCCAGTCCACTACCTCGATCCAATCCCTCGTCTCGGACATAGGCCCAAAATAACCGGTGAGCGTCTCCGCCTTATCGCGCGTCCGGTTCGCAAGCAGGATTTTGGCGGCGCCACCCTTGAGCAGTCCATAGAGAATCGCGCGTGCGGCCCCGCCCGCGCCGATCACGAGAACCGGCCGGCGGCCTGCGTTCCATCGCGGGGCTTGCGCCTCGAGATTGGTCATGAAGCCGATCGCATCCGTATTGGTGGCGTTGAGCCGCCCCGCCTGGTCGAGCCAGAGTGTGTTGGCGGCGCCGATGGCGTAGGCAGCCTCGTCGGCGATGTCGGCCGATTTGAGCGCGGCGAGCTTGTGCGGGAGCGTGACATTGGCGCCGACATAGCCGCGCTCGGCGAGCGAGCGCAGAAAGGCTTCGGCCTCACCGGGCGGCACGGCCTCTTTCTCATAAGAACCGTCGATGCCGTGCAGCTTCAGCCAATAATTATGGATCGTGGGGGAGCGGGAATGCTCGACCGGCCAGCCGATGACGCAGGCGCGCTTCATGGTTTAGCCCTCGATGACGCCTTCGCGCCTAAGCGCGGCAAGCAGCGGCAGAAGCGGCAGGCCGAGAATGGTGAAATAATCGCCCTCGATCCTGTCGAAGAGCTGAATGCCGAGCGACTCGATCTGATAGGCGCCGACCGAGCTCAAAACCTCTTCGCCGGCGGCGGCGAGATAGCGGCCGATGAATTCTGGGCTGAGCTTGCGCATGGTGAGCGTCGCCGTGTGCGTCTCGGCCCAGACGGTCGCGCCATTGGTGGCGAGCGCCACCGAAGTGTGCAGCGTGTGGCTCTTGCCTCTGAGATCGAGCAGCTGGCGGCGCGCCGCCTCCATGCTGTCGGGCTTGCTCAGGACGGTGTCGCCAAAAGTCAGCACCTGGTCGGCACCGATGACATAGGCGGGGCGCGCGAGATCGCTCACCGCTTCCGCCTTGGCGCGGGCCAGTACCTCGGCCACGTCGGACGGACTGAGCAGCCGTTCGCCGCCGACCGCCTGGCGCATGATGCTTTCATCGAGCCCGGGCGGCTCGACAATGAATGCCAGCCCCGCCGCTTCGAGCAGCAGCGCCCTGATCTTGCTTGACGAGGCGAGGATCAGCGGTGGCCGCCCGCCTTGCAGGAAGCTGCTCATGCTTCGAGCGCCGGCGCTTCGCGGTCGTCGTAAAGGCGGATGATGGCGGCAGCCGTCTCCTCGATCGAGCGGCGGGTCACGTCGATGATCGGCCAGCCGTGCCGCGCGCAGAGCTGGCGGGTCTGGGCGATCTCGGCGGCGATGGCGTCGCGGTCGACATACTCTTCGAGATGATTCTGCGCGTGCTCGATGATGCGGTTCTGGCGCACCTGGGCGATGCGTTCGGGGGAAGCCACCAGCGCCACGACGAGCGCATTGGTCGGCGCCTCAAGTGGCGCTGGCAGGGACATGCCGGGAACCAGCGGCACGTTGGCGGTCTTGTAACCGCGATTGGCGAGATAGATCGAGGTCGGCGTCTTGGAGGTGCGGCTGATGCCGACCAGCACGATATCGGCGTCGTTGAGATTCTCCGGCAAATGGCCGTCGTCATGCAGCATGGTGAAATGGAGCGCCTCGATACGGCGGAAATACGCGGCGTCGAGCACGTGCTGGCCGCCGACGGTCGGCGTCGCCTTGGTGCCGAGATAGGATTCGAACACCTGGAGAATGGGCTTCAGCGCCGCCACGCAAGGGAGGTTCAGCCGCTTGCAGGCCTCTTCCAGATGGTCTGCCAGCTCGCGATTGAACAGGGTGTAGAGCACGATGCCGGGCGCGGCCTCGACATCCTTGAGCACCCGCTCGAGCTCGCGGCGGCTCCTGACGAGCGGGTGCAGGTGCTCGATGGCGCGGACTTGCGCATATTGCACGCGCACGGCCTTGGCGATGGTGACCAGCGTCTCGCCGGTCGCATCCGAGATCATGTGCAGGTGGAAAGTGCGTTGGATATCCATGGCAATGTCTCTGGATAACCATGAAGAAGTCAGGGGAGCAACAGCGGGAGTTCAGGGACTCTCCCGGCCCCTCCCGCGATATGTCAAAATTTCTTCACAGATTCGCCGGAGTCGAGAAAAACGGGCGCCGGCAAGGGGGCGAGAAATACGGCTTGCGATCCCCAGCTCGCGGGTGATTTTGTCCACAGGCTATACACTCTTTATCCAAGACCGGGCCAGCGCCTCTTAATGGGCTGTGGCGGGCTTTGATGTCTCTCGGATGAACTTAGCCACAGCCTCTCGGTCTGGCATGGTTATCGTCATCGAGGCTTGGCGTGAGTCCTGTCGATAGCCTGGTGACGGTCCTGAATGTCCGCTATTCACGCCATAACTGTAACAGTAGAAACCTTAGAGAATCTCTTCTTTAGTATTTAGAGGACCCAATGCTCCGCGTCGCATCTGTTGAGGGTCCCTTCCTCAAGGTCCTTTCCGGGCAGTCGAGCAGCCCGCCGCCGATCTGGCTGATGCGCCAGGCCGGGCGCTATCTGCCGGAATATCGGGAGGTGCGGAGCAAGATCGGCTCGTTCCTCGATCTTTGCCGGAACCCCGAGCTCGCGGCCGAAGTGACGCTGCAGCCGTTGCGGCGCTTCGATTTCGACGCGGCCATCGTATTCTCCGACATTCTGATCGTGCCGCATGCCTTGGGGCAGAGGGTGGAGTTCGTGGAAGGCGAAGGGCCGAAGCTCGAGCCGGTCAGCGATGCCAAGGCTGTTGCGCGATTGAAACCGGAGGGCGCGGCCAAGGCTTTGGCCCCGGTCTATGAGACGGTCGAGCGCGTGACCGCTTCCTTGCCTGAGAGCATCCCCCTGATCGGCTTTTGCGGCGCGCCGTGGACGGTCGCGACCTATATGGCCGAAGGCTCGGGCAGCAAGGACCAGGTGGCGGCGCGGGCCTGGGCCTATCGCGAGCCGGAGACCTTCCAGGCCTTGATCGATCTGCTGGTTGACGTCTCGGCCGACCATCTGCTGGGTCAGGTGCGAGCGGGCGCGCGCGCTTTGCAGATTTTCGACAGCTGGGCCGGCAGCCTGCCCGAGGACCAGTTCGAGCGCTGGTGCATCGCGCCGACCCAAAATCTGGTGGCGCGGGTGAAGGCAGAAGCGCCGAACGTGCCGGTGATCGGCTTTCCGCGCGGCGCGGGCCCGCTCGCCGAGCGCTACGCGCGCGAGACCGGCATCGACGCCATCTCCTGCGACACCTCCCTGCCGCTCGCATTTCTCAAAGAGCGATTGCAGAGCCGCATGCCGGTGCAAGGCAATCTCGATCCGCTGCTGCTGCTCGCCGGCGGCCCCGAGCTCGATCGCCAGGTCAGGACCATCCTCACGACGCTCGGACGAAGCCCCTTCGTGTTCAATCTCGGCCACGGCATCCATCCCGAGACTCCGATTGACCACGTCGCCCGACTCGTCACACTGGTGAAGGCGGGCGCCCCTTAACCACCCCCTGGCAATCGTGATGCTTGCCTACATCAAGGCCTTCCACATCATCGCCGTGATCGCCTGGATGGCTGGGCTGCTCTATCTGCCGCGGCTGTTCGTCTATCACGCCGGGAGCCAACAAGGCTCCGAGCAGTCGGAGACCTTCAAGGTGATGGAAAAGCGCCTGCTCCGCTTCATCACCACGCCGGCGATGATCGCCGCTTGGGTATTCGGCCTGATCCTCGCCTTCTCAGGCCTGATCGATTGGTCGAGAGACGGCTGGTTTCACGCCAAGCTTCTGCTGGTGATCCTGCTGTCCGCCTATAGCGGCCTGCTCGCCAAATGGACCCGGGATTTCGCCTTGGATCGGAACACGCACCCCGCGCGTTTCTACCGTATCGCCAACGAGATCCCCACGATCTTGATGATTCTGATCGTGATTCTCGCGGTTGTGCGCCCCTTTTAGGCGCTCCTGAATCTATTTCCGCCCGCCTTCAGGGTCTGCTATAAGATGAATCGCTTCC
>DATMDY010000204.1:0-5658 GCA_035557335.1 Methyloceanibacter sp. | reverse complement strand
TGTAGATCATTTGGTGATCAGGGTGAGCGACTATGCGAAGTCGAAGGCCTTTTACGGCAGGCTGTTCGCCTTTCTCGGCTTCAAGGTGCTCGATGAATACGCCGACGCGATTGGATGGATCAACGGCGAAACCCGATTCTGGATCGGTCCCGCCGATGAGGCGGGAAGGAAGCGCGGCTATCGCATCGGCGATATCGGCTTCCACCATTACGCCTTCGAGCTGCGCAGCCGCAAAGACGTCGACGCCTTGCAAGCGTTTCTCGAAAAGGAGGGCGCGACCATCGTCGATCCCTGCGGCGAGTATTACGACGACTATTACGCCGTGTTCTTCCTCGATCCCGACGGGCTGAAGCTCGAGGGCATGAAATGGGGTGAGCGCCATGCACGAGAAGCTCGCGCCCGCGCCGCCCGTAAGCGCGCCTCGACGAAAAAAGCACCTGCTAAGCGCCGCTCCTGATCCTTCCTCAGTGGCCTCAAATGGCTTGAAACGGGGAGAAATGTGACCTATTATTAACTTGCGAATAATTTGCAATTGCAATTATGGTTGGGACTGGAGGGAACTCTCCAGCGCTCAGGAGGAAAAGAGTGACAGCGAATTGGGTCAGGCGGCCCCGAAATTGGGGCGCCGCAGCGGTAGTCTTGAGCCTGGCGGCTTTGGGCCTCGCGCTCTGGGGCTTCACGGCCAAGCCGGGATCGGCGGAGGATGCCGTGCCGCGAGCGGCGACCAAGCCGCTTCGCGTGGTGACCACCTTCACCGTGCTCCAGGACATCGCGCAGAACGTTGCCGGCGACAAAGCCATCGTCGAATCGATAACCAAGCCGGGCGCGGAGATCCACGACTATCAGCCGACGCCGCTCGACATCGTCAAGGCGCAGGACGCCGACCTCGTTCTGTGGAACGGCTTCAACCTCGAACGCTGGTTCGAAAAATTCTTTCAGAACGTCAGCGACGTTCCGAGCGTGGTGCTGACCGACGGCGTCGAGCCGATGGGCATTTCGGAAGGGCCCTATACCGGCAAACCCAACCCGCATGCCTGGATGTCGCCAGAAAATGCGCTGATTTATGTGGAGAATATCCGGCAAGCTTTGGTCAAACACGATCCAAACAACGCGGAAACCTATAACCGTAACGCCGCCGCCTATGCCGCCAAGATCAAGGCCATCGATGAGCCGCTGCGCAAGCGGCTCTCGGCCATCCCCGAGGATCGGCGCGTCCTCGTCACGAGCGAAGGCGCCTTCAGCTATCTCACCCGCGACTACGAGATGCGCGAGGCTTATCTCTGGCCGATTAATGCCGACGAGCAGGGCACGCCGCAACAGGTACGCAAGGTGATCGATCTTATGCGCGAGAAGCACATTCCCGTGCTGTTCAGCGAGAGCACCATCTCCGACCGTGCTGCCAAGCAGGTCGCCAAGGAGACCGGCGCGCGCTACGGCGGCGTGCTCTATGTCGATTCGCTGAGCGCCGAGAACGGGCCGGTGCCGACTTATCTCGACCTCCTGAAAGTGACCGTCGAAACCATCGCCAAAGGCTTCGAGGATGCGCGCTCCTGACCGCACGCTCTCCGTGCTGGCGCCGGTCTCGGACGCCAGTATCGACGTGCGCGATTTGACCGTCGCCTACCCCAACGGCTTCACCGCCGTGTACGACGTGTCCTTCAATCTCGGTCCCAGCACCATCTGCGCGCTGGTCGGCGTCAACGGCAGCGGCAAGTCCACCATCTTCAAATCCATCATGGGCTTCGTGCGGCCTTCCTCCGGCGAGATCAGGCTGTGCGGCATGCCGGTCGAGCAGGCGCTGAAAAAGAACATCGTCGCCTATGTGCCGCAGAGCGAGGACGTCGACTGGAACTTCCCGGTGCTGGTCGAGACCGTGGTGATGATGGGCCGCTACGGCCACATGAACTTCCTGCGCCGACCCTCGCGCACCGACCGCTACAAGGTCGACCAGGCGCTGGAGCGCGTCGGGCTCAGCGCCTATCGAGATCGCCAGATCGGCGAGTTGAGCGGCGGCCAGAAGAAGCGCGTGTTTCTAGCCCGCGCGCTGGCGCAGGAGGGGCGCATCATTTTGCTCGACGAGCCCTTCACCGGCATCGACGTTAAGACCGAGTCGGCGATCATCGAGCTCTTGCGGGAATTGCGCGCCTCCGGCCATCTCATGCTGGTCTCCACGCACAATCTCGGCAGCGTGCCCGATTTCTGCGACGAGGTGGTGCTGCTGAACCGCACGGTGCTCGCGGCCGGACCCACATCGGAGGTCTTCACCCAGAAGAATCTCGAACGCGCCTTTGGCGGCGTGTTACGCAATTTCGAGCTTGGCGGCCGTGAACTGCACAAGGACGACGACGCACGCCGCGTCACCGTCTTGACCGACGACGAGCGCCCGCTCGTATTCTACGGCGACAAACCCGGGAAGCGCGACGAGACCGACGTTGACGCCAAATGACCGAACTGCTGGCTGAGCTGCTGGTCCCCTTCAGCTACGACTACATGGTGAAGGCCATGTGGGTGAGCGCCCTGGTCGGCGGGGTGTGCGCCTTCCTCTCCTGCTATTTGATGCTCAAAGGCTGGTCGCTGATGGGCGATGCGCTCGCACATTCCATCGTGCCGGGCGTGGCGGCCGCCTACATCATTGGTGCGCCCTTTGCCATCGGCGCCTTCTTCGCCGGCATCCTGGCCTCGCTCGGCATGGCCTTCGTCAAGCAGCATACGCGGCTCCGCGAGGACGCGGTGATCGGCCTCGTGTTCACCAGCTTCTTCGCGCTCGGGCTGCTGATGGCCTCGCTCTGGCCGACCTCGGTCTCGATTCAGACCATCGTCCTCGGCAATATCCTCGCCATCTCCGACGAGGATGTGGTGCAGGTGGTGATCATCGCCGCCGTCTCGCTCGCGGTCCTGCTCCTCATCTGGAAGGATTTGATGGTGACCTTCTTCGACGAGAACCATGCGCGCAGCATCGGCGTCAACACCTTCGCCCTGAAGATCGTGTTCTTCACGCTGCTCAGCGCCTGCACCGTGGCGGCATTGCAGACCGTGGGCGCCTGCCTGGTCATCGCCATGGTGGTGACGCCCGGCGCTACCGCCTATCTGCTAACCGACCGCTTTGGCTGGATGATCGTGATCGCCGTGGCGTTCGGCGCGATCACCAGCTTCGTCGGCGCCTATCTCAGCTATTTCCTCGACGGGGCCACCGGCGGGGTGATCGTCACTCTCCAGACGCTGTTGTTCCTCTTGGCCTTCTATTTCGCGCCCAAGCATGGCCTGCTCGCCGCGCGCAGGCGAGCGCTTGCTCCAATGGAGGCGGCGGCATGAGCTTGGCTATGGACTGGCTCATCGTGCCGCTCAGCTATCCTTTCATGCAGCGGGCTTTGGTGGTGTCGCTGCTGGTCGCCGCCGTCTGCGCCGTGCTGTCCTGTTACTTGGTGCTCAAGGGCTGGTCGTTGATGGGCGACGCCATTTCGCACGCGGTGCTGCCCGGCATCGTCATTGCCTATGCGATCGGCCTGCCGCTCGCGCTCGGCGCCTTCGCCGCTGGCCTCTCCTGCGCGCTGTTCACCGGCTATCTCAAGGAGAACAGCCGCGTGAAGGAGGACACGGTCATGGCCATCGTGTTCTCCGGCATGTTCGGGCTGGGGCTCGTGCTGTTCACCAAGATCGAAACCGACCAGCATCTGCTGCACATCCTGTTTGGCAACGTGCTGGGCGTGACGCCTGCCGATCTTGTCGAGACGGCCATTATCGCCGGCGGCACCTTGCTGATCGTGCTCCTGAAACGGCGCGATCTCATGCTCTATTGCTTCGACCCCAACCATGCCCGCGCCATCGGCCTGCCCGTGCGCGTGCTGCATTACGGCCTGCTCGTCCTGCTGTCGCTCACCATCGTCAGCGCGCTGAAAGCGGTCGGCATCATTCTGGTGATCGCCATGCTCATCGCTCCCGGCGCCACCGCCTATCTGCTCACCGACAGCTTCGGCCGCATGCTGGTGATCGCGGTCGCCACGGCGCTGGCGTCGGCGGCGCTCGGCACGCTGGTGAGCTTCCATATCGACGGGGCTACGGGAGCGTGCATCGTGCTGGTGCAGGCCGCAATCTTCATGCTGGCCTTCCTGTTCGCGCCGAGAAGCGGACTCGTCTCGCTGCGGCGCCCGATCAGTCCGCCGCTTGTGGAATTGGGTCCGTAGGTAGCTAGGAAGCAGGTTCGATATCGTCGGCCAGCTTCAATGACCGATCGGCGGCATGTCCCGTCCGCCGCAAAATGTCGATGATCAGGGCGGTGGACCAACCAATCAGCATGATGCCATTGAGCGCCGTCATCGGCCCAAGCAGATGCCATTTCTCGACAGGCTTAACGTCGCCATAGCCCAGCGTGGTGTAATTGCCGAAGGCCAGATAGATGAGGTCCGTTCCCGGCGGCGCCGCATCGACCCAGTCATAGGTATGGGCCCAGATCAGCACTTCGCTGAAATGCCCCATGACCAAAAGCGTACCGACCGCGACGATGACCAGCGTGTATTGCAGGAAGCCGGGGATTCTCGTGTCGCGCAACGACAAATTACGAACGGTCCACGCCACGATGCCGAGCAGCAATGCGTGAATGACGAGATTGACGAGGCTCGCGGCGCTGCCGACGAGGATCTGGTCGAGCAACACGTCGTTCATCTACTCGCCCGCAAGCAGGTCGGGTTGCAGCGTGCCGCCGTTCCGCCGCCGCTCTGCAGGTCTAGGTGAGGGAGCCTCGACCGCCGCCGCCGGAGCATCCTCGAAATCCAGGTTCTCGATCTTGTGGCCGCGCGCGGCGATCTTCTCGGACGAGGTGAGGATCTTCTCAACATCTTGATTTGCCTGGCCGAAATGGCGCTGGAGGTCGAGCACACGCTCGCGAAAGCGGCCCATGTCGTCCATCAATACCGCCACTTCGCGCTGGATAAGATGAGCCTGCTCGCGCATCTGCACGTCCTTGAGGATGGCCTGCATGGTCTGCACGGCGAGCATCAGCATGTTCGGCGCGCAAATGACGATGCGCGCGCGGTGCGCCTTCTGAACCAGGTCGGAGAAATGCTCGGCGAGATCGGCGTAAATCGCCTCGGACGGCACGAACAGGATTGCCGTGTCCTGTGTTTCACCGACGATGAAATAGCGCTCTGCTATTGCCTCGACATGACGGCCGACATCCACGCGCACGCGGCGCATAGCCTCCTTCTTCTCCTCGTCGCGGCGCGCGGTGCGGAATGCCTCAAAGCCTTCCAGCGGGAACTTGGCGTCGATCACCACGCCGGCCCGTGTGTTCGGCATGTGCAGTAGGCAGTCGGGCCGCTTGCCGTTGGACAGCGTCGGCTGGAAAGAGTAGGCGCCCTTGGGCAGCCCATCCATGACGATCGCTTCCATGCGCATCTGGCCGAAGGCGCCGCGCGCCTGCTTGTTGGCGAGGATCTCCTGCAAACTCACCATGTTGGTGGAGAGATCCGTCAGGTTCTTCTGCGCGGTGTCGATCACCGCCAGCCGCTCGTTAAGCTTGGCGATGGAATCGGTGGTCTTGCGTGCCGTCTCGTTGAGGTCGGTGCCGACGCGATGGGTCATGCGGTCTAGCCGTTCATTGACGGCGCGCGCAATGTCGCCCTGGCGCGCCACGCTGATCTCGGCGAAGGTCTGCAAGCGGCC
>DATMDY010000203.1:0-6942 GCA_035557335.1 Methyloceanibacter sp. | reverse complement strand
CTTGTCGAACAGCTTGGCCTGCTCGGCTTCGACCGCGGGGAGATCCTCGGGGTGGACGTTGTTGCGCCAGAAATCGGCGTGCTCCAGATATTTCTCGGGGCAGTAGCCGAGCAGCCGCTTGATGTTCTCGCTGACGAAAGTGGGCGCGTAGTCGTCCTTGGCCTTGAAGCTGTAGATCACCGAGGGCGCGGTTTCCAAGAGCGCGGTCAGCCGCGTGCGTGCGGCGTCTTCGGCGGCTTCCGCATTCTTGCGGGCGCTGATGTCGCTCCACGAGCCGACCACCTCGAGCGGCTCACCCTTTGCATCACGGACGAGATGCTGCTCGTCATTCACCCAGCAATAGGAGCCGTCCTTCTTGCGGAAGCGGTATTCCGACGCATGGTGATTTTGCTCGAACAACAGCGCCTGTTCGGCCTCGACCGACAAGATATCGTCGGGGTGCACGCGGGAGCGCCAGAAGTCCGCGTCCTTGAGATATTCATCGGGCCCATAACCGAGCAGCCGCTTGATGTTCTCGCTGACGAAGATGGGCGCGTAGTCGTCCTTGGCCTTGAAGCTGTAGATCACCGCAGGCGAGGCATCGAGCAGCTGCGACAGCTGCTCGTCGCGTTCGCGCGCCGATGCCGCCAAAGCCTCCTCGATGACGGCTGCGACCTTTGTCTCATCGGTGCCAGTGGGCAACAGTCTGGCCAAGGCGGTGACAGCCCGGTCAGCGTAATCTTTTGCAGTGTTCATCGGTCCGCCGACCTACTCCTTCAAAACGCCCCGCCCGCCCGCTCAAGGTAAAGCTGTGTATCCTGGATGCCAAGAGCCGCGCCCCTTCCTAACAGATTTGAAGGAGGCGCGGCTCGAAACTGGCGGCAGCTGCCCTTAAGGATTCGGTGTCTCGGGCGCTGGCGTTGCTGGCTCTGGCGCCGCCGGTGCGGTTGTCGGCGTCTCACTCGCCGTTTGCCCGCGAAGCACGCAGTCGAACCATCCCTCTTGCCCCCAGCTACAGCCGTGTCTTTGGCTCTGGACCACGGCGAAGATGGCGGCAATGACAATCAAAATCAGAAGAAGACGCATGCGGGTACCCTCCCTGTTGGGCCGGGCGTAAAGTATACGAACGCTGACGAAACCAAAAGGGCCGCTTCAGCCTATTAACGGCTGTCGCAGCCCTCCAAGGCCCTAGGGAGCCAACGCCTCAATGGGGAGCGCCACCTGATAACGCGCCAAAATTTCCTGCTTGGGGCTCTTACGCTGGCGGCCTCCCCCCTGCTCCGCTGCTTTCCAGTCAAGGCGGCTGGCGGGTCTGACGTGGTGGAGGTGGCGCCGGGCGTTTTCGTGCATCAAGGCCGCTATGAGATGCAATCGCCACAGAATCGCGGCGACATGGCCAATGCTGCCTTCGTCGTCGGGGACGCGGCGGTCGCCGTCATCGACACGCTGGGGAGCGCGGTGGTGGGGCATGAGCTGCGCGAAGCCACCCGCGCCGTAACCGACAAGCCGATCCGCTATGTGATCAACACCCACATGCATCCGGACCATGTGTTCGGCAACGCCGCTTTCAAAGAGGACAATCCCACCTTTGTCGGCCATTACAAAATGGCGCGGGGCCTCGCTTCCCGCGCCGATCAATACTTGGCCACCAATAAGCGGATGCTTGGGGAGGAGGCCTTCGAGGGTATCGAAATCGTGCTGCCCACCATCGCCGTCGAGGACAAGCTCACGCTCGACCTCGGGAACCGCACGCTGGTGCTGGAAGCACAGCCCACGGCGCATACCGATAACGACCTGATCGTCACCGACACCAAGACCGGCACGCTGTTCCTCGGCGATTTGCTGTTCTCCGTGCATGTGCCAACCTTGGACGGGTCGATCAAAGGCTGGCTCGCGCTGATCGATGAACTGGAGACACGCAAGGTGGCGCGCGACCCGGCCACGGCCCGCACGCCATGGAGTTGCCCGGGGCTCTCGCGCCCGAGCAGCTTTATCTCGCCACCATCGCCGAAGATGTGCGCCGCCTGATCGCTGAGGGCAAAACCCTGGAAGATGCCACCAAAACCGCGGGTTTCTCCGAGCGCGACACCTGGAAGCTGTTCGACCAGTATCATGTCCGCAATGTCAGCGCGGCATTCGCCGAACTCGAATGGGAGTGATATACTGGCGGAAACGGCATTCCCGGAGGATGGCGCCATGTCATTGTCGCTCAAGACTTTCGCTCAAGCCTGCGGCGCGGCTACGCTCGCCCTGGCGCTGATGCTGCCGGCTTCTTCGGCCATCGCCAAAACGGACCTCTGGCCCACCCTCAAGCAGCAGACCTTCGGCGACCGCGCCATCCAGGCCGAAGACGGCATGGTGGTGCTCGAAGCGCCTTCCGCCATCGATGATGCGGCTTTGGTCCCCCTGACCGTGCGCGTGCCGCCGCACGTCAAGCAGAATCTCAAATCGCTGACCCTGGTCATCGACAACAATCCCGATCCGGTCATCGCCACTCTCACCTTCGGCCCTGCCGCGGGTGTCGGCGGCGAGCGCAGTTTCTCGACCCGCGTGCGCATCGAGGATTTCTCCCATGTGCGCGCCATCCTCGAGACCGAGGACGGTAATCTGCACATGGCGAGCAAGTTCGTGGCGGCCGCGGGTGGCTGCGCGGCGATGATGGCCAAGGATCCGGACGCGGAAACCGTCGATCTCGGCAAGATGATCGTCAAGACCTTCCCGCCGGCGGTCGACTCGAATCCGATCTGGTCGGGTCAGGTGATGATCAAGCATCCCAACAACAATGGGATGCAGCTCGACATCAATACGGCAAAGCCCATCCCCGCGCGCTTCGTGCGGGAAATGACGGTGAAGCGCGGCGGAGAGTTGGTATTTCAGATGAAGAGCACCTTCTCGATCTCCACCAATCCGAATTTCCGCTTCACCTTCGGGCGCGGTGAGGATAACGACCTTGACGTGGTGATCGTCGATACCGACAAGACGGTGTTTGCCGGCCACTCCGACCCCGCGGGCTCGTAGTTTTCCGTCATTCCGGCCCCAGTCAGCTCCCGTTCTGCGCTTGAGATTCTGGATACCGGCTTTCGCCGGTAGGACGCATTTATTGCTGCTTGCTGGAATAGAAGACGTGCGCCTTGAGCAGCAGCTCGTCGGGATTCTTGAGGAACAGCTCCCGGGACTTCTCGCTGCCGAAGCAAAGGGTCTTGCCCTTATAGACGGTGTTGACCGAGCAGTCGGTCTGGTAGGTCCGGCCGAGCGCGAGGCTGGTCACGCATTCGTTGCCGAATTCGCCGTACATGGTCTGGGCGGAGGCGGTCAGGCTCAGCAGGGTTACGCCGGACATGGCCACTATGAGACAGGTCTTGACCATTGTCGCCTCTTCAGGATTTGACGGACTGGTGTTCTTATTATGCCGAGACGGCGCAGCCTGTCACCCTAGTCGCTCCCCGGCCGGACGTTCTTCGCCATCCGCCTGATCGCCGCGACCTCGCGGGCCCATTCCTTGAAGGGGCGGGCCGGCGTGCCGCCCATGCGCGCGCCAGCCTCGACGTCGTTCTTCACATGCGCCATGCCGGCGATCAGTGCTCCGTTACCGACCTTGACATGCTCGATGATGCCGGAGTGCGCGCCCATGACGACGAAATCGCCGAGTTCCGCCGAGCCGGCGATGCCGGACTGGGACACGATGATGCAATGGCGGCCGATGACCACGTTGTGGGCGATCTGCACCAGATTGTCGATCTTGGTGCCGTCGCCGATCACGGTGTCGGTGAGAAAGCCGCGATCGACCGTGGAGTTGGCGCCGATCTCGACATCGTCGCCGATGATGACCCGGCCGACCTGCGGCACTTTGAGGTGTCCCTCGGCGCTCATGGCGTAACCGAAGCCGTCCTGGCCGACGCGCGCCCCCGCATGCAGGCTGACGCGCGCGCCGAGCAGGGCATGGGTGACGGAAACGCCCGGGCCGATATAGCTGTCGGGACCGATGAACACGCGATAGCCGATCATGGCGCCGGCCGCGACCTTGGTCCCTGAGCCGATCCTCGCCTCCCGGCCGACAATGACGCCCGGCCCGAGTGTGACCCCTTCGCCGATCTCGGCCGTGGGATGAATCAGGTGGCCTTCCGCATCGGCCGCCGAGGCCGCCGCGCTGGACTGGAGTGCGTCGGGGTAAAGCAGCCCCACGGCCAGGGCGAAGGCGCGATGAGGCACGTCGGTCGTTACCGCGGCTGCCCGTTCCGGCACCAGATCCGCGTCCTTAAGCTTGATGAGACAGGCCGCGGCCTTCGTCGCCGCCAGCTGACCGGCATATTTGCGGCTCGCGCAAAAGGTGAGATGCGTCTCCCCGGCCCGATCAAGCGGACGCAGATCGTCGATCTCTCGGGAACCGTCATAGTCATGCATGAGCTCCGCGCCGACCGTGTCCGCAATCACCTGTAGGCGAAAGGGACCCCCGCGCTGGAAAAATCCGGGGTGCTGCAATCTTTTCTCCAACTGGGGTGAGCCGTCGCGGTCGCCGTTCGCGGCGTTTGGTGAGGCGAGGCTTCGGCCATCATAGCCGATCGCCCCGCGTTCCGATATGGCATTTTCGTGGCGCGGTTGTGCGGCGAGGAATGCCGCGACCCTCACGAAGCGCCGAGCAAGCCGTTGAGAAAATTGGTGGGCGCAGTAGGACTCGAACCTACGACCCGCTGATTAAGAGTCAGCTGCTCTACCACCTGAGCTATGCGCCCCACCGGAGGGTGCCCTTAGCATTGCGTGCGTTCCCATGTCCAGGGCACCAACCCGGCATATGGGTAGGGAACGCGATTCGCGCCAGCGTCTCACGAAGCGAGCATCGATTCGGGCTTCCGCCGCGACTCACGCGCCAGCAATTTGTTGAGCGCGCTGACATAAGCCCGCGCCGAGGCAACCATGGTATCGGTGTCGGAGCCGCGGCCGGTGGCGGTCTTGCCCTCGGCCTCGAGCCGCACCAGCACCTCGGCCTGCGCGTCGGTCCCTTCCGTCACCGCGCTCACCTGGTAGAGCGGGAGCCGCGCCTCATGCGGCACGATCGCCTTGATCGCCCGGAAGGTCGCGTCAACCGGGCCGTCGCCGGTCGATTCGTAAGTGTGCTGCTTACCCTCGATATCGAGGGTGATGGTTGCCTTTTGCGGACCGCCGGTGCCGGCGATCACGGTCAGCGCCACGACCTTGATGCGGTCATGCGCGGACGCGATCTCCTGATCGACCAGCGCCTCGATGTCCTCGTCATAGACATGCTTCTTGCGGTCGGCCAGCGCCTTGAAGCGCACGAAGGCGTCCTCCAAGGCATTGGCGCCAAGCTCGTAGCCGAGCTCCTTCAGCTTCTCGCGAAAAGCGTGGCGCCCCGAATGCTTGCCCATGACCAGCGACGATTCCTTCAGGCCCACGCTCTCCGGCGTCATAATCTCGAAGGTGCCGGCATATTTCAGCACGCCGTCCTGATGGATGCCGCTCTCATGCGCAAACGCGTTCCGGCCGACAATGGCCTTGTTGTATTGCACCGGGAAGGCGGTCACCCGCGATACGAGCTTCGAGGCGCGGGTCAGCATGGTGGTGTCGATGCCGGTCCAGAACGGCATGACGTCGCCGCGCGTCCTGATGGCCATGACGATCTCTTCGAGCGCCGCGTTGCCGGCGCGCTCGCCAAGCCCGTTGACGGCGCATTCGACCTGACGCGCGCCGGCGCCAACGCCCGCCAGCGAGTTGGCCACCGCGAGACCGAGATCGTTGTGGCAATGGGTGGAGAAGATGATCTTCTCCGCACCCGGTACACGCTCGACGATCATGCGGATCAGCGCGGCGAACTCGTCGGGCGTGGCATAGCCCACCGTGTCGGGAATGTTGACGGTAGTGGCGCCAGCCTTGATCGCCGCCTCGACACAGCGGCACAGAAAATCATGCTCGGTTCGGGTCGCGTCCATGGCCGACCACTCGACGTCGTCGGTATAGCCCCGCGCGCGCGTCACCGACGCCGTTACTCGCTCCAGCACCTCCTTCTCGTCGATGCCCATCTGATATTGGCGATGGAGCGGCGAGGTACCGATGAAGGTATGGATGCGGCCGCGCTTGGCCGGCTTGATGGCCTCGGCGCAAATGTCGATGTCTTTTGTCTGCGCGCGCGCCAGTCCGCAAATCACGGACCGCTTGGCGCGGCGGGCGATCTCCTGCACGCTGTCGAAATCGCCTTGGCTGGCGATGGGGAAGCCCGCCTCGATGATGTCGACACCCATCTCGTCGAGCAGCTCGGCCACTTCCAGCTTCTCGTCGAAGGTCATGGTGGCGCCGGGGCACTGCTCCCCGTCGCGCAACGTGGTGTCGAAGATGACCACGCGGTCCTTGTCCGCCCGGCCCTCCGCCACCTTTGGCTTATTCTGATCGGAACTCATGTCCTGTCCTTAGATCTTGCGTGCCAGTCTAGCATGACCGGCCAGAGAGTTGAATTTCCTGGATTTGTCTTGCCATCCCCTGAACGCCCGTCCCGCTTGCAGCGCGGGACCGCCGGAATTCAGGGGCGTCTAAGGACGAGGCGCTTAAGGGCGCCGAGCGCGCGCGCGGATGCAGCCGGCAGGCGCAAGATCGCGCCGGTTTTCTCGAGCATCTGTGCCCTGGGCCGCTGCATGGGCAGAAAATAGTGCCAAGCGTGTGCCGGGGCAAGGGCCAAAGACGTGACTCGGCGATGCCGCGATGCGCTTTCCGCATCCGGGGTTTGCTTTTCTCCCCCTTCGGACATGAGAAGGGGGACGGCGCGCCGAAAGACGCGGTCCGTAAATGGTGTCGTGCCTTGCGGCACGCGAGCGCCTTTCGGCGCGCCATCGCGGCGTCTCCAGCACCGGGCCCTGCTTCAGACTCACGGTCGGCTCGAACGCCGCCGGGAGTGCAATCAGCTAGCTCCTAGCAGGACCTCGTAATGGGTCCGGAGGGAGCTCCGATGCCGCCCGGGTG
>DATMDY010000202.1:0-2549 GCA_035557335.1 Methyloceanibacter sp. | reverse complement strand
GGCCCTTGAAGCGGCGATCTCCCAGATCGAGCGGAATTGCGGCAAGGGCTCCATCATGCGTCTCGGCCAGAACGAGCAGGCGGTCGAGGTCGAGGCGATCTCATCCGGCTCGCTCGGCCTCGACATCGCGCTCGGCATTGGCGGACTGCCGCGGGGCCGCGTTGTCGAGATTTACGGTCCCGAATCCTCGGGCAAAACCACGCTCGCGCTGCATGTCATCGCTGAGGCGCAGAAGCGCGGCGGCATTTGCGGCTTCATCGACGCGGAGCATGCGCTGGATACGGTCTATGCGCGGAAGCTCGGCGTCGATCTCCAAAATCTCCTGATCTCCCAGCCCGACACCGGCGAGCAAGCGCTGGAAATCACCGACACCTTGGTGCGCTCCGGCGCCATCGACGTGCTGGTGATCGATTCGGTGGCGGCGCTGACGCCCAAGGCCGAGCTCGAAGGCGAGATGGGCGATCAGCAGATGGGTGCACAGGCCAGGCTGATGAGCCAGGCCTTGCGCAAGCTCACAGCCTCGATCTCCAAGTCGCGCTGCATGGTGATCTTCATCAACCAGATCCGCATGAAGATCGGGGTCATGTTCGGCTCGCCCGAGACTACCAGCGGTGGCAACGCGCTTAAATTCTACGCCTCGGTCAGGCTCGACATCCGGCGCATCGGCGCCATCAAGGAGCGCGAGGAGGTGGTCGGCAACCAGACCCGCGTCAAGGTGGTGAAGAACAAGGTGGCGCCGCCGTTCAAGACCGTCGAGTTCGACATCATGTATGGCGAGGGCATCTCCAAGATGGGCGAGCTGGTCGATCTCGGCGTCAAGGCCGGCATCGTCGAGAAGTCCGGCGCCTGGTTCTCCTTCGATAGCGAGCGCGTCGGCCAGGGCCGCGAGAACGCCAAGGCCTATTTGAAAGAGCACCCGGAGACGGCCGCGAAGATCGAGCGGGCCATCCGCCAGAATGCGGGCCTCATCGCCAGCCAGATCCTCGAAGGCGTGCCTGAGGCAAGCAGCGAAGCTACGGGTGAGACTGGAGAGGAGGCCGCGAGTGGTGAGGGGAGCGAGGGCGGCTTCGCCGCGAGCGACGGCCCGGTCACCTCGATCTCGAGCGCCGCGGCGCGCCGGAGCCGGCGCGGGGCCTGACCCATATCGATTAACCGAGCCCTGTCATTGCCCGGCTTGACCGGACAATCCAGTAGCCTACCCCGCTCATCGTAACGAAGTGTCGGTGGTTACTGGATGCCCGCTTTGGCGGGCATGGCTCTATGAGGCCAATAGCTTCTGGAGCGGGCGCTCCAGAAGCTGGACAGGGTTCCTGACGCCCACTATGTGTGGCCTAAGGTTTAGGCCGTTCCCCTCGTCAAATGGGAGCGCCCACGGCAGTCTTGGCGAATCGGCTAGGCTGCCGGCCGGACATCAAGGTCTCCATTTTCACCGCCCATGAGCCCCCAAGACAAGTCCAGCCACGACAAGAGCAATAAACACGTGGGCCACACCAAATTGCCGCATAGCGGCACCAACGACATCCGCGCCGCCTTTCTCGATTTCTTCGCCAAGAACGACCATGCGGTGCTGCCGTCCGCGCCGCTCGTGCCGCGCCATGACCCGACCTTGATGTTCACCAATGCCGGCATGGTGCCGTTTAAGAACGTGCTCACCGGCCAGGAGAAGCCCAAGGATCTGCGTGTGGCCTCGGCGCAGAAATGCGTGCGCGCCGGCGGCAAGCACAACGATCTCGACAATGTCGGCTACACCGCGCGCCACCACACCTTCTTCGAGATGCTCGGCAATTTCTCCTTCGGCGACTATTTCAAGGAACGCGCCATCCTGCTCGCCTGGGAGCTGCTGACCAAGGACTTCGCGCTTCCCAAGGACCGCCTGTTGATCACCGTCTATGCCGACGACGACGAGGCGGCTTCGCTGTGGCGCAAGGTCTCGGGTTTCCCCGAGAGCAAGATCATCCGCATTTCGGGCAGCGACAATTTCTGGTCGATGGGCGACACCGGCCCGTGCGGGCCTTCGTCGGAAATCTTCTACGATCATGGACCGGGGCTCTCAGGTGCGCCTCCGGGTGCTGGCGAAGACGGCGACCGCTTCGTCGAGATCTGGAATCTGGTGTTCATGCAATACGAACAGCTCGATGACGGGCGGCGCGTGGACCTGCCGCATCCCTCGATCGACACCGGCTTGGGGCTCGAGCGCATCGCCGCTGTGCTGCAAGGCACGCACGACAATTACGCCATCGACCTGTTCCGCGCGCTGATCGCCGCCTCCGTCGATCTGACCGGAGTGCCCGCGGAGGGCGCGCATGCCGCCAGCCACCGCATCATCGCCGATCATCTGCGTGCCTCCTCTTTCCTCATCGCCGACGGCGTGATGCCGTCCAACGAGGGCAGGGGCTACGTGCTTCGCCGCATCATGCGCCGCGCCATGCGGCATGCGCATCTGCTCGGTAGCAAGGAGCCGCTGCTCTACCGGCTGGTGCCGGCGCTGATCGAGCAAATGGGCCGCGCCTATCACGAGCTTCCGCGCGGCGAGGCGCTGATCGAGGAGA
>DATMDY010000201.1:0-24872 GCA_035557335.1 Methyloceanibacter sp. | reverse complement strand
CGCGTCGAGCTTTTCGCCCGTGCCGATCAGCTTGATCGGCTTGCCGGTGACGGCGCGCATGGAGAGCGCCGCGCCGCCGCGCCCGTCGCCGTCGACGCGGGTCAGCACGATGCCGGAGAGCGAAACGCGGGAATCGAAATTCTTGGCGAGATTGACGGCGTCCTGGCCAGTCAGCGCGTCGGCGACGAGCAGCGTCTCGTGCGGCGCGGCGATCTTTTCGATCGCCGAGGTCTCCGCCATCAGCTCCTCGTCGATATGGGTGCGGCCCGCCGTGTCGAGCAACAGCACGTCGTAGCCGCCGAGCTTCGCCGCCTTGATGGCACGCTCGGTGATTTGCGTCGGGCTTTCGCCGGCGACGATGGGCAGCGTGGCGACACCCGTCTGCTCGCCGAGCACGCGAAGCTGCTCCTGCGCCGCGGGACGGCGCGTGTCGAGCGAGGCCATCAGCACTTTCTGCTTGTCGCGGGCTTCGAGCCGCTTGGCGAGCTTCGCCGTGGTCGTGGTCTTGCCCGAGCCTTGCAGGCCGACCAGCATCATCACCACCGGCGGCGTGGCGGCGAGGTCGATGCCTTGCGCGTCCGACCCGAGCATGCGCACCAGCTCATCATGCACGATCTTGATGACCATATGGCCCGGTGTGACGGAGCGCACCACCTCCTGGCCGACGGCCTTCTCCTTCACCCGATCGACGAACGAACGCACCACGTCGAGCGCCACGTCGGCCTCGATCAGCGCGCGGCGCACCTCGCGCATGGCTTCCCCGACGTCGGCCTCGCTCAACGCGCCGCGGCGCGTGAGCTTGTCGAGGATGGCGCCAAGGCGCTCAGATAAAGTCTCGAACATCAGTCCGTCTCGTTCTCCAACGCCAAGCGCGCTCAAGTAGGCCAGAGGCCGGTAGCGCAAACAAAACGCGCTCAAGTAGGCCAGAGGCCGGTAGCGCAAACAAAAATGGCACCCGCGGGCGCAACGCGCTGGCGGATGTTGACCCCCCTGCCTCCTGAATCTTTGGTCCGCTTTAGCCGCGCTCAAGTAGCGCGAAGCGCGGTAGCGCAAATATCATGTGCAGGGCGGCGGCTCTGATACGGAGCTGCCTTGAATTTCGGCTGGAATGTCGGCGAGCGCGTCCCGGAAGTCAAGTAATCCTGCGGATTTCTCTTGTAAACGCGGGCCTTGTCCTGCCAACAGCTTGCCGTCTACAGATTCGGATACAGGCTGAATGTCGACCGGCGAGCAGTCTGGCTGGTCGCTCTCGCCAACTTCATCACCGCCGCCATCGCGTTCACCAGTTTGGATATCGTGCGCGACCCGATCTACGGCGAGAGTTCGCCGGGACTGCTTCCGAACTAGGTCTTTACAAGCGGCGCGAGCTTCGCCGCGAGATCGAGCAGCGCCTCATCGCCGCCTCGCCAGGCGATGAAAGACAGTCCCACAGGACAGCCCGCGGCCACGCCCGCGGGAATCGAGATTTGCGGCAGACTGGCATGGCCGGCAAGGCAGGTGTGTCCAAGCGTCAGTGTGCGGAACTCGGCGAAGGAAGCGCCGTCGGGGATGTCATGCTCGGGCGGCAGAGTCGGCGTGGTGGGTAACACGATCAGCGTGCCGGGCGGTACCAACGCATGCAGCCGTTCTGAGATCTCGGCGCGAAGGGCGCGTGCCGCTTCCGCCTCTGCCGGCGTGATGGCAGCGGCCACCGCGAAACGCTCCTTGACTCCGGAGCCAAGATCGACCTCGCCGGCATGAGCTTCGATGAACGGCAGCAGAGTCGATTGGATCTCGAAGCCCTGAATGACACGGAACGCCTCGCGCCAAGCGTCGATCTCCTCGCCGGCAACGACCCTATGCTCAGGCTGGGGCAGGGCGCTGCCGATCTTGTCAAGCGCGCGCCACAGCACCTGATCGGCGCTGGCTTCTAAATGTATGAACAGGTCGTGGGCCAGAACGACATGTCTAACCGGCGCTTCGACCCGTTGGCCGTCGAGCAGTACATGTCCGACCTTGCGGAGCAGCTCCGGCTCGCGCGCGAAAAAGCCCACCGTGTCGAAGCTCGGCGCCATGGGCGTGACGCCGTCCAGCGAGATGCGTCCATGCGTCGGGCGCAAGCCGTAAAGCCCGCAGAAGGACGCCGGCACCCGGATCGAGCCGCCGGTGTCTGAGCCCAGCGCGAACTCGCATATCGACGCGGCCACCGCGGCGGCCGAGCCGCAGGATGAGCCGCCGGTTACGTGCCTCGGCGCGCGCGGATTGATGGGGCTCCCGTAATGAACATTGGTGCCGAGCAGGCTGTAGAAGAACTCGTCGCAGATGGTGATGCCGGTCAGAGTGGCGCCGGCGTCGAGCAGGCGCGAAATCGCGGGCGCGGTCTCCTGTGCTGGGCTCGCATGTTCATAGAAGCACGGATTGCCGTTTGAGACCTTGTGGCCACGAATGGCGAACAGGTCCTTGACCATGAAGGTCCGCCCCGCCAGCAGCCCCGAGCCACGACCAGCCAAGGGCTTCTGAAGGGTATGCGGGACCAGGGCATGGACCGGGTCGTCAGGCGGAAATGGGGGCATGGCGCGGCGCTGGTCTAACGAGAAGGAAACGCCATATAACGGGCGAAACCACGCTTCGCCAAATGCTCATGACCGGCACCATAGGCTTTCGCAAGATGAACGGGCTCGGCAACGATTTCGTCGTGCTAGACGCGCGCGCGCAGAAGCTCGCTCTCAGACCAGAGGTCGTGCAGGCCATCGCCGACCGCAAAGAGGGCATCGGCTGTGACCAGCTCATCGCGCTCGAGCCTTCGGATGAAGCCGACCTGTTCATGCGCATCTGGAATGCGGACGGCGGCGAGGTCGGCGCTTGCGGCAATGCCGCGCGCTGCGTCGCGGCGCTGATCGCGGGAGAACAGGGACGTTCGCAGGTTAGCATCGGGACTGAGAGCGGCGTGCTCGGCGCGGTCGTCAACGATGATGGCAGCGTTACCATCGACATGGGCGCGCCGCGTTTCGCCTGGGACGAGATTCCGCTCGCCGCGCCGGTCCCAGACACGCAGCACGTCGAGATCGAAGGAACTTCGGGTTTGACGCCGGCCGCGATGGTCAATGTCGGCAATCCGCATTGCCTGTTCTTCGTCGATGACATTGACGCCTATGACCTCACCCGTCTCGGACCGGCACTCGAGCGTCATCCGTTATTTCCCGAACGCGCCAATATCTCTCTGGTGCAGATCATCGGCACCGACCATCTTAAAGTCCGGACCTGGGAGCGAGGCGCGGGGCTGACCCGCGCCTGCGGCACGGCGGCCTGCGCTTCCGCCATCGCCGCCGCGCGCCGCGAGCTGGTGGGCCGAAAGGTGATCGTAACGCTGCCCGGCGGCGATCTCCTCATCGAATGGCGCGCGTGTGACGGCCATGTCCTGATGACCGGCCCTTACGCGCTCGACTACGAAGGCACGCTGCCCGCGGAGCTGTTGCGAAGTTAAGCAGACGAAATCTGCCGAGCTGGGGTCTGACTCGGCCCTAGTTTCATGTTAGAAGCCGCCAATGTTCGAGAAGCGGAATATCGAGATCGTCACTTTCGGCTGCAGGCTGAACGCCTATGAGTCCGAAGTCATGCGCGCGCATGCGAGCGCCGCGGGGTTGACCGACGCGGTGATCGTCAACACCTGCGCGGTGACGGCGGAGGCGGTGCGTCAGGCCCGGCAAGCGATCCGTAAGGCGCGCCGCGAACGGCCTGACGCCAGGATCGTGGTCACCGGCTGCGCCGCGCAGATCGATCCTTCCCGCTTCGCTGCGATGGACGAGGTCGATCACGTCATCGGCAATCAGGAGAAGCTTGAGGCGCGTACCTTCTCAGGTCTCGGCATCGACGGCACGGAGCGCGTGGCGGTCAACGACATCATGTCGGTCAAGGAGACCGCGGGGCATCTGATCGAGGGCTTCGGCAATCGCGCCCGCGCCTATGTGCAGATCCAGAACGGCTGCGACCATCGCTGCACCTTCTGCATTATTCCCTTCGGGCGCGGGCCGTCGCGCTCGGTGCCGGCGGGCGAGGTGGTGGCGCAGGTGCGGCTTCTGGTCGAGAACGGCTATGCCGAGATCGTGCTGACCGGCGTGGACATCACCGCCTATGGCGCGGACCTTCCCGGCGCCATGACGCTCGGCAAGCTGGTGCGCAGCGTGCTCAAGCTCGTGCCGGAGCTGCCGCGCCTGCGGCTTTCCTCCATCGACTCGGTCGAGGCCGATCCCGCGCTGCTCGGGGCAATAGCCGAGGAGGAGCGGCTGATGCCGCATCTGCATCTGTCGCTGCAATCGGGCGACGACCTCACGCTGAAGCGCATGAAGCGGCGTCACGCCCGCGCCGACTCGGTGCGCTTCTGCGAGGACATGCGCCGAGCGCGACCCGACATGGTGTTCGGCGCCGATCTGATCGCCGGCTTCCCTACCGAGACGGAGACGATGTTTGCCAATTCGCTGTCGCTGGTCGACGATTGCGGTCTGACCTTCCTTCATGTGTTTCCGTTTTCGGCGCGCGAAGGCACACCCGCCGCGCGCATGCCGCAGGTCAACGGTGCGATCATTCAGCGCCGCGCAAGCGAGCTGCGAGACAAGGGCGTGGCCGCCCTCAAGACACACCTGGCGCGCGCAAATGGCCGCCGCATACAGGTGCTGATGGAGAACGCGCGCCAGGGCCGCTCGCCCGACTTCACGCCGGTACGTCTCGAAGCCGACGGTGGCGCCGGCACATTCGTCGAGGCGATTGTCGCCGGCCACGATGAGACCGCGCTGCTCGCGGTGGCGGCATGACGGACGATAAACTCCCGGGATTCTTCGAGCGTCTGTTTGGAATCGGCGGTGACAAGCCGAAGCCTGCCGAGCCCACGCCCCCTGCGAAGAAAGAGCCGCCATCGGGCGAGCCCCGGCGCGAGCCGCCGGCCGAAGATCCCGCCAAGAAGGAACCGCCAAAGGACCGTCCGGCGAAAAAAGAGCCTCCTGAGCGCGAGAAGCCACTTAAGAGCGTGAAGAAGCCGAAGCCACCCGCCTCGGCGGAGCCGAAGTTGAGCTGGCTTTCACAGCTTCGTCAAGGACTTAGCCGCAGCTCATCCGCGCTCTCCGACAACCTTGCCGGGGTTCTCACCAAGCGCAAGCTCGACGATGACACGCTCGACGAACTGGAAGAGGTGCTGATCAAGGCCGATCTCGGCGTGGCCATGGCCGCACGCATCCGCGCGTGTGTAGCCAAGGGTCGCTACGACAAAGGGCTGACGCCGGAAGCGCTGAGCGAGGTGCTGGCGGCGGAGATCGCCGCCGTGTTGCGCCCCGTGGCACAGCCCCTCGCGCTCGTGCCGGGGGCCAAGCCGCATGTGATCCTGGTGGTCGGCGTGAACGGCACCGGCAAGACCACCACGACGGCCAAGCTCGCGCATCTCTTCACGCGGCAGGGGCAGAAGGTCCTGCTCGCCGCCGCCGACACCTTTCGCGCCGCGGCCATCGATCAGCTTAAGATCTGGGGCGAGCGCGCGGGCGCCGAGGTGGTGGCCAAGGACGTCGGTTCCGATCCCGCAGGCGTCGCCTACGAGGCGCTTGAGCGGGCGCGCGTCGTTGGCGCCGATGTGCTCTTGATCGACACGGCTGGGCGCTTGCAGAACAAGTCCGACCTCATGGCCGAGCTCGCCAAGATCGTGCGCGTGCTGAAGAAGCTCGACGACAGCGCGCCGCACAGCGTAGTGCTGGTGCTCGACGCCACGACCGGTCAGAACGCGCTCAACCAGGTGCAGATCTTCCAGGACATCGCCGGCGTCACCGGCCTGGTCGTCACGAAGCTCGACGGCACGGCGCGAGGCGGCATTCTCGTCGCCATAGCCGAGCGCTTCGGCCTTCCCATCAACGCCATCGGCCTCGGCGAAGGCATCGGCGATCTCGAACCGTTCGACGCCGACGATTTTGCCGCGGCAATAGCCGGAGCCCTGCGCGAGAATGAAGCCGCAGCCTGAAACCAAGGCCGCCGAGCCGCCGCTTCCCATCAAGCTCGCCATCGAGCTTGGGCCGCTGCTCATTTTCTTTGGCACCAACGCCCTTTACGGCATCTATGCCGGCACCGCCGCGTTTATGGTCGCCACGATCGTCTCGCTTGGCGTTGCCTGGTTCCTCTATCACAAGCTGCCGGTGATGCCGCTGGTCAGCGCCGTGGTCGTGCTCGCCTTCGGCGCGCTCACGCTCTATCTCCAGGACGACACCTTCATCAAGCTCAAGCCGACTATCGTCTATACGATGTTCGCTGGCCTGCTCGCGGCGGGCCTGCTGCTCAAGAAGCCGCTGCTCGAATTGCTGTTCGGTCCGGTGTTCAATCTCACCGAGGAAGGCTGGCGTAAGCTGACGCTCCGCTGGGCGCTGTTCTTCATCGCCATGGCGGTGCTGAACGAAGCCGTCTGGCGCAATTTCTCGACCGATTTCTGGGTGAACTTCAAGGTGTTTGGTTTTCTGCCGCTGACCTTCCTGTTCGCCATGCTTCAGGTGCCGCTCATGCAGCGCTATGGCGAGCCGGCACCCAAGGAAGAGACCGGCGCCTAGGGCTTCAGCAGCGGCAGAAGCTTGTCCCTGACCGCCGTTTCCGTCAGCGGACCGACATGACGGAAGGCGATTTTGCCCGCGCCGTCGATCACATAGGTCTCGGGCACGCCATACACGCCGAAATCGATTGCCGTGCGCCCCGAGCGGTCGGCGCCGACGCGGGCATAAGGATTGCCGTGGCGGCCGAGAAAGCGCCGCGCGGAAGCCGGATCGTCCTTGTAATTGACGCCAAACAGGCGAACGCCCGGCTCCTTGGCGAGCGCCATGAGCAGCGGATGCTCCTCGAGACACGGCACGCACCACGAGGCGAATACGTTGACCACGGTCGGCGCGCCGGTCTTGAAATCCGCGGCATTGAAGCTCGGTACAGGCTCACCTTCCGCGGTGAGGCCTTCGAGCGGCGGCAGGGTGAAGCCCGGCACGGTCTTGCCGATCAGCGCCGAGGGGAGCCGCGACGGATCGCCCGCGTAAAGCGCGTACCAGAACAATAAAGCGAGCGCGGCGAAGATGAGCAGAGGCAGCGCCACGCCGAAGCGGCGCATGGCAGGCTGCCGTGTAGGTTCTGTCATGAGCGGCGCGTCCGCGGCTTCTTTTCTGCCGAGCGTCGCCTAATGCCTTTGCGCTCGAGATCGTCAAGGATGCGCCGCTGCTTTCGGTCGTCCTCCACGATTGCGAAAGCGAGCGACGCCAGCGCCACGAAGGCCACGCCATAGGCGGCGAGGATGAAGATTGCATGCGGGCCGAGATCGGGCATGGTGGTGAGCTTAGGCCTCGACCAGGGCGGCGTGCGCCACTTGCGTCTGCTGCAGCGCGCGCACGCGTCGGCGCAAAATCTCGGCGCGCATGGCGATGAGGTGCAGCAGCACGAACAGCAGCGCGAAGGCCACCGCCATGACGAACAGCGGCGTCAGAAAAGACGGGTCGATGGTGGGCCCCCCGCTGCGGATCACGCTTGCCGGCTGATGCAGCGTGTTCCACCAATCGACCGAGAATTTGATGATGGGAAGGTTGACCGCCCCGACCAGCGCCAGGATGGCAGCGGCGCGCCCCGCGCGACCCGGCTCCTCGATGGCCTGCCAGAGCGCGATCAGGCCGAGATAGAGCAGGAACAGCACCAGCACCGAGGTGAGCCGCGCGTCCCACACCCAATAGGTGCCCCACATCGGCTTGCCCCACAGCGAGCCGGTGACCAGCGCGATGAAGGTGAAGGTGGCGCCGATGGGCGCGGCAGCCTTGGCGGCGACGTCGGCCAGCGGGTGCCGCCAGATCAGCGTGCCAAGCGCCGCGACCGCGATCAGCGCATAGCCGAACATGGCGAGCCACGCGGCCGGTACGTGCACGAACACGATCCTGACCGTCTCGCCCTGCTGGTAATCGGGCGGCGCTACGAAGAAGGCGAGATAGAGCCCGACGGCCAGCAGGATCAGGGTTGCGCCCGCGAGCCACGGCACCAGGCGCTCGACAAGGCTCAAAAAGCGCGTCGGATTGGCGAGGCTGATCATGGCGCCTGTCCTAGTGGCTTTACCTATAGCGTGCAACGCTTCACCTGAGCGCATTGCGCAGCGCCAAGGCTGAGGCGAAGGGGGCGAGCACGATACTCGCCAGGCTCAACGCGCACAGCATGAGAAACGGCGGCCAGGGCGAGGCCGGCCCGGTGATGGCGGCCGACACGGTGGACACCCCGAAGATCAGCACCGGCACGTAAAGCGGCAGCACCAGCAATGCGAGCAGCAACCCGCTGCGCCTGAGGCCCAGCGTCAGGCCCGCGCCGATGGCGGCGATGAAGCTCACCGCCGGGGTGCCGGCCAGCATGGCGAGCACCAGCCACGGACTTGCGGCTATCGGCAGATTGAGCAGAAGCCCGAGGACCGGCGCGAGCAACGCGAGCGGCACGCCGGTGGTGAGCCAGTGCGCCAGACTCTTGGTCGCGGCGACCAGCGGCAAAGGCAACGGCCCGGTCATCAGCACGTCGAGCGCGCCGTCCTCGTAGTCGTTGTGGAAGATACGGTCGGCCGCGAGCAGCGCGGCGAGCAGCAGCGCCACCCACAACACGCCCGGCGCGATGCGCGACAGCAGATTGAGATCGGGCCCGAGCCCAAGCGGCATGATGGCCACGACCACGAGATAGAAGCCGAGCGCCACGCCGATAGCGCCACCCTCGCGCCAAGCCAGCATGATGTCGCGGCGAAGGAGCGCCAGCGCCGCCCTCACGACACAAGCTCCAGCCCGAGGGCGAGCCTGCGCGCGAACTTGGTCTTGGGCGTGACATGGCTCGCCACTATCGCCACGCCGCCGGCTTTGAGGTGACGCCCGAGCGCCACGTCGAGCTGCTTGACGGAAGCCGCGTCGAGTGACACTGACGGCTCGTCGAGCAGCCAGATCGGACGCGGGCTCGTGAACAGGCGGGAAAGCGCGAGCTTCCGCTTCTGCCCCGCCGACAGCATTCCGGCGAGAAAGTCTGCAAGCTCATCGAGCTTGAAGGCGGCGAGCGCGTCGGCAAGGCCGGCGCCGTCGCCCCCTAGATAATCGGCATAGAAAGCCAAATTCTCGCGCACGCTCAAGCTGGTCTTGATGCCGTTGGCGTGGCCGACATAGTGGCAAAGCTCGGGGAGCGGCGTGTCGGATGCCGCGCCAGTCACCCTGAAGCTGCCGCCGTCCAGCGGCAAAAGCTCGGCGATCAGCCTGAGAAGGCTGGTCTTGCCGGCGCCGTTAGGCCCGGTCACCAGCAGCGCCTCGCCAGGCTTGAGCGCGAAGCTCAGCCCCTCGAACAGCTTCCTGCCGCCGCGCCGGCAGCTAAGGTCATGGGCAGCGAGGCCGATTTGGTAGGACATTTGCCCGGAATTTACGCAAGCTTGGACGGCGAAACTCTCTTCGCGTCATTGTCTCATTACCGCAAGGGCTTTTATAAGCAGGTGTCGGGGGCCAGATGCCGAGTGTCAGGTATCAGATTTGCATGTGGCACCTGACGCCCTGACGCCGGATACCTGACAAGGAGAGTTTGTTGACCGCGGCGAATGACATTTCGCTCGACAGTTTCAAGTGCCGCCGCACTCTCGAAGTGGGCAAGCGGACTTACGGCTATTTCGACCTCAAGGAGGCGGAGGGAGCGGGGCTAGAGGGCATTACGAAGCTGCCGTTCTCGCTCAAGGTGCTGCTGGAAAATCTGTTGCGGCACGAGGACGGGCGCAGCGTCACCGCCGACGACATCCGCGCCATGGCCGCGTGGCTCACCGAACGCAAGAGCAACCGCGAGATTGCCTTCCGCCCGGCGCGCGTGCTGATGCAGGATTTCACCGGCGTGCCCGCGGTGGTCGATCTAGCCGCCATGCGCGACGCCATGGCTCATCTTGGCGGCGATCCGCAAAAGATCAATCCGCTGGCGCCGGTCGATCTAATCATCGACCATTCGGTGATGGTCGACGCCTTCGGCTCTGACCGCGCCTTCCAGTTCAACGTCGACAAGGAATATGAGCGCAACCTCGAGCGCTACGCCTTTCTCCGCTGGGGGGCGGGCGCCTTCGACAATTTCCGCGTGGTGCCGCCCGGCACCGGCATCTGCCACCAAGTCAATCTCGAATATCTGGCGCAGACGGTGTGGACCAAGAAGGCGAACGGCGCCGATCCGCTCGCCTACCCCGATACGCTGGTCGGCACCGACAGCCACACCACCATGGTCAACGGGCTCTCGGTGCTCGGCTGGGGGGTCGGCGGCATCGAGGCGGAAGCGGCCATGCTCGGCCAGCCGATCTCGATGCTGATCCCCGAAGTGGTGGGGTTCCGCATGTCCGGGCGCCTGCGCGAGGGGGTCACCGCCACCGATCTGGTGCTGACCGTGACCGAGATGCTGCGCCGCGCCGGTGTGGTCGGCAAATTCGTGGAATTTTTTGGGAAGGGGCTCGACAATCTGCCGTTGGAAGACCGCGCAACCATCGCCAATATGGCGCCGGAATATGGGGCGACCTGCGGCTTCTTCCCAATCGACAAGGAAACGCTGGCTTATCTCGAAGCCACGGGCCGCAAGGATTCGCGCATTTCCTTGGTCGAGGCCTATGCCCGCGCGCAAGGCCTGTTCCGCGAGGACGATACGCCGGACCCCGTGTTCACCTCGACGCTCGCGCTCGATCTCGGCGAGGTCGAGCCGTCGCTTGCCGGGCCCAAGCGCCCGCAGGACCGCGTTCCCTTGAGGAACGCCGCGTCGGCCTTCGCCGAGGTGCTGGACAAGGAATACGGCAAGGGTGCTGAGGCCGGCTTGAGAGTGCCGGTCAAGGGCAAGAATTTCGATCTCGGCCATGGCGACGTGGTCATCGCCGCTATCACTTCCTGCACCAACACGTCGAATCCGTTCGTCATGGTCGGCGCCGGGCTGCTCGCCCGCAATGCCGTGAAGCGCGGGCTTAGCGTCAAGCCCTGGGTCAAGACATCGCTCGCGCCGGGCTCACAGGTGGTGACCGATTATCTGGAGAAGGCGGGCCTCCAGAAGGACCTCGACAGGCTCGGCTTCAACCTGGTCGGCTATGGCTGCACCACATGCATCGGCAATTCAGGGCCGCTGCCCGACGAGATCTCCCACGCCATCCACGAGCATCACCTTGCTGTCGCGTCGGTGCTGTCGGGCAACCGCAATTTCGAAGGCCGGGTCAATCACGACGTGCGCGCCAATTACCTCGCCTCGCCGCCGCTGGTGGTGGCTTACGCGTTGGCCGGCTCGGTCATGCTCGATCTCGCCACCGAGCCGCTCGGCACCGATACCGAAGGCGAGCCGGTCTATCTCAAAGACATCTGGCCGTCGTCGAAAGAGATCGCCAAGCTTGTGCGCAAGGCGGTGAAGAAGTCGATGTTCAAGAAGCGTTACGGTGATGTGTTCCGCGGCGACCCGGAATGGCGCGAGATCAAGGTGAAACACGGCCTGACCTATGACTGGGATATGCTGTCGACCTATGTGCAGAACCCGCCTTACTTCGCCGGCATGGCGCACGCGCCATCGCCGGTGACCGACATTGAGGGTGCGCGCATCATCGGCCTGTTCCTCGATTCGATCACCACCGACCATATCTCGCCGGCCGGCGTCATCAGGCGCGACAGCCCCGCCGGCCACTACCTCACCGAGCACGGCGTCGATGCGCATGACTTCAACTCATACGGATCGCGGCGCGGTAATCACGAGGTGATGATGCGCGGCACCTTCGCCAACACCCGCATCAAGAACCAGATGGTGCCGGGCGTGGAGGGCGGCGTCACGGTGCATTACCCATCGGGTGAGCGGCTAGCGATCTACGATGCGGCTATGCGCTACGCCGAGGAGGGCGTGCCGCTCGTGATCTTTGCGGGACGCGAATACGGCACCGGCTCATCGCGCGACTGGGCGGCGAAGGGGCCGCGTTTGCTCGGCGTGCGCGCCGTGATCGCGGAGAGCTTCGAGCGCATCCACCGCTCGAATCTGATCGGTATGGGCGTACTGCCGCTCCTTTTCGCCGATGGCATGAATTGGCAGTCGCTGGGCCTGAAGGGCGACGAGCTTGTCAGCTTGCGGGGCCTCTCCGAGATCAAGCCTGGGCAGTGGCTCGAAGCAGATATCACTTACGCGAACGGTGAGATGCGCGCGATGCCCTTGCGTGTGGCGATCGATACGTTCGACGAGCTCGACTATTTCCGTAATGGCGGCATTTTGCACTATGTGCTGCGCGCCCTGGCCCGAGACGCGGCCTAGCTACAGTCCAGCCGATCGCCGGTATGACGCATTGTGGGGTCACTCCATTGTGACCGGGCAGCATAATATTTAGCCGGAATTTTCCGGCTATATCCGGCATGGTAGCGG
This sequence comes from Methyloceanibacter sp., assembly GCA_035557335.1. Classification (GTDB taxonomy): domain Bacteria; phylum Pseudomonadota; class Alphaproteobacteria; order Rhizobiales; family Methyloligellaceae; genus Methyloceanibacter. Next base: position 12,506 of record DATMDY010000201.1, on the reverse strand, counting down.
CCATGAGACCCCTAGTTCCCTTGGGCGTGGGCGCCCTGGCAATCCTTGCCGCCCTGGTTTTGGCGCGGCCCGGAGGAGCGGAGTCGCCCAAGCCCACGGTGCCCCTCAATACGGCGATCGAGCTTTTCACCAGCCAGGGCTGCTCGTCCTGCCCGCCGGCCGATGAACTCCTTGCCGAATTGGGCAAGAAGCCCGGCATCGTGGCGCTCTCCTTCTCGGTAGATTATTGGAACTATCTCGGCTGGCAGGACACGCTGAGCAAGCCTGCGCATAGCGAGCGCCAGCGGAACTATGCGCGCGCGCGCGGCGACGGAAAGGTCTACACGCCGCAAGTGGTCGTCAACGGCCTCAACCACGTCAACGGCAGCAATGAGGCGGCGATCGAGATGGCGATGCGGAACGCGGCCGAGAGTCTCAAGTACGTCAAGGTGCCGGTGAGCCTGCATGACGAAGCCGGCACGCTGGTAATCGACATCGGCGCCGCGCCTGAGAAATCGGACAGGCGCGAAGCGACGATATGGCTTGTTGTCGCCAAGAAACTTGAGACGGTGTCGATCACGCGCGGCGAGAATCGCGGCAGGACGCTCAGCTATTTCCACCCGGTGCGGGAGCTCATGCCGGTCGGCATGTGGAAGGGCGAGGCGATGACGCTGAAGCTTCCACTCAAGGAGCTCGAGACGCGCGGCGGCGACTGCCTGATCGCGCTGGTGCAGGTGGAGAATGCGGGACCGATTCTCGGCATCGCCGAGTTCGAGCGAATGTAGCCCGCCGGTTTCATTTCCGGCTGACATATCCCCGCAAAACAAAACGGGCCGGCTGACCGGCCCGTTTGAAGCCTCGCGTTCGACTGAACGCCACCAGAAATGAACTGGCCCGGTCCGAGAGAAGACCCCGGGGGGGCTGGGGGGCTGAGATCCGAAGCCTCTCTATTGGACCGGGCCGAGAGGCAACATCGATTATCATAGGGGTCTTTGGGGCGTCGCAAGGGCTGAAACTAGGCATAACTGTGATTCATATTTCGTAATGTTACAGTTCGTGTTGAGCGCTTGCGCGGCTTGAATTTCCTCATGGCTCAAGTCATCATGACGCTTCCGTTACAGGAGGCGCCATGTTGAGCGAAACGGAGCCCATAGTCTTGCCGCTGGCCCGCAAGGCTGGCGGCGATACAAACCAGACTGAACTCCCTCGACGCGGCGGCATCGCCTTTGACCGCCGAGAACTCGCCCAAATCCTCAATGTCTACGAGCGCAAGGTCGCCAGCGGTGAATGGCGCGATTATGCCATCGACACGCTGCGCGAGAAGGCCGTGTTCTCAGTGTTCCGGCGGAGTTCCGAATGCCCGCTCTACCGTATCGAGAAAGCGCCCAAGCTCGCGCGCCGTCAGGGCGTGTACAGCGTGATCGCGGCGACGGGGCTGATCCTGAAGCGCGGCCACGATCTCGCCCGCGTGCTCCGCGCGCTGGACCGCGGCTTGCGTCTGGTCGAGGTTTGATCCGAAAAACAAAAGGCCCCGACTGATGCCGGGGCCTCGTTGCTTGACGCTTCCGTCTATCGCTCAGCGGCGATCGCCGAACAGCTGGAGCAGCAGCATGAACAGGTTGATGAAGTCGAGATAGAGCCGAAGCGCTCCCATCACCGCCTTGCGGCCGGCAACCGTGCCGTCGTCGCCCGCGTAATACATCTCCTTGATTTGCTGCGTGTCGTAGGCGGTGAGGCCTGCGAACACCAGAACGCCGATCACCGAGATGGCGAATTGCAGGGCGGTCGATCCGACGAACAGGTTCACGATCATGGCGATGATCACGCCGATCAGGCCCATGAACAGGAACGAGCCCCAGCCGGAAATATCCTTGGTCGTGGTGTAGCCCCACAGGCTCAAGGCGCCGAAAGAGGCCGCGGTGATGAAGAACACCCGCGCGATGCTTTCGCCGGCATAGACCGCGAAGATCGAGGCGAGCGAAGCGCCCATCAGGGCCGCGAACACCCAGAACATGATCTGCGCCGTGCCGACGCTCATGGAGCTGATCCGCGCCGAGATGAAGAACACCATGGCGAGCGGCGCGAAGATCACCACCCACATGAAGGCGCTGCCGAACAGGAATTGTCCGATGGCCGTGGCCTGCGGCCCCGCCGCCGTCTCCACGAAGGACAGCGAATAGACCAGATAGGCGACGACGCCGGTGATGGCGACGCCCGAAGCCATGTAATTGTAGACGCGGATCATGTAAGCGCGCAGGCCCTGGTCGATGACACCGGCCTCGGTGCGCCCGACTGGCGTGCTTTGCGCGTAACGTCTGTCGAGTTCCGCCATGTGAGAGAGATTCCCTTGCTGGTTACGTTGGGTCAAAAGGCACTTTGGCCCCGAATATGGAGGTTCGAGCCTGCTCGCGCAAGATGAAGCCTGGGGCCGTCCTTGATGCCTTATTCGGCGCGCAGATAAGGGGCTGCCTTGGCCGACAGCACCCGGTAGGTGGCGATGGCGCCGACGCCAAGGACCAGCGCTAATGCCAGCAGCACCGTCTCGGCAGCTGCCCAGGGCGAGAACACGAAAGTCACGTCGAAGGTCCATCGGCACAGGGCCCAGGCCGTAAGCGTCGCCATCACCAGCGCCAGGAGCGCGGTGGAAAGGCCTAGCAGGCCGAATTCGAGCAGCTCGGCGCGGATAATGCGCCCGCGCGTGGCGCCGAGCGTCTTGTAAAGCACCGCCAGATATTTGCGCTGCTGCTGGCCGGCCGCCACGGCGCCTGCCAGCACCGCCATGCCGATCAGCAGCGTGACGCCGGCAGTCACGGAGATGGCGGTCATCACCTTACCGAGCAGGTCTTTGGCCGCAGCGACGATGTCGCCGATCCTAATGGCGGTGACCAGCGGGAAGCGATCGGCCAGCGCCTGGATCACCTTGGCCTCGCGGTCGAAGCTGGTGCCTTTGGGCAGTTCGAGTGTGGTCACCGAGCGGTGTGGCGCGCCTTCAAGCGTCTTCGGTGAGAACACCATGACGAAATTGATGGCAAGCGATTCCCAGTCGATCTTGCGCAAGGACGCGATCTTGGCGTCGATATTCCGGCCGAGAACGTTGACGGTGATGTTGTCGCCGAGCTTGAGCCCGAGCCCCTTGGCAAGATCGACGTCGAAGGAGACGAGCGGTGGACCATCATAGCCCTTCTCCCACCATTCGCCTTCGACGATGGATGAGGCGCCGGGAACCGTATCGGTATAGGTGAGGCCGCGATCGCCGGCGAGCACCCAGCGGGAATCGGGTGCGGCTTCAATCTTCTCCGCCGGCACACCGTTCAGCGCGACGATACGGCCGCGCAGCATGGGCGCGTCGTTGAGCTTGGCTTGCGGTTCGACAGCCTTCACCGTGTCGCGGAAGGCGCCCAAGTCCGACTCCTCGACGTCGAGGAAGTAATAAGCGGGCGCATCGATCTCGATATTGCTCTCGATCTCATTCACCAGGGAGCGATGGATCAGAGCCACGGCGATGAGAAGCCCAAGGCCCAGGCCGAGCGACACGGCGATGGAGCGGGCGAGAGAGCCGGGCCCGGCGATGCTGGCCAGCGCCAACGCCCAGGCCGGCGGCTTGGCGCGGCGCAGTCTTGCCGCGAGATGCTGCAAGCCAACGCCGAACCCGAGCAGCAGCACGAAGGCGGCGACGATGCCGGCCGAGATGGCGGCGGTGACGGCGCGCTCCTCGGACGCGGCGATGGCGAGCGCGAACAGCGCCACGCCCGCCGCCGCGGCGCCTGCGGCAAACGGCCATGACGAGCGCTCGCGCTCCTCGGTCAAATGCGCGCGCATCAGAACGGCTGGAGAGATACGGCTCGCGCGGCCGAGCGGCCACAGCACGAACAGCGCCATGGTCAAGAGGCCCGCGAGTGCTGCGACCAGCAGCGGCATGGGCTTCGGTTCGACGGCAAGCTCGATGGGCAGCACGTCCGCATAGAAGGTGGCGAGAGCCAACGGCGTCAGCGCGCCGATGAGGAGGCCGATGGCGATACCGATGCCCGCGAGCAGCAGCGCCTGGATCATATAGACCAGCAGCACGAGGCGGCTCGACGCGCCGAGGCATTTGAACGTGGCGATGATGTCGCGCTTCTTCGCCATGTAGCTGCGGATGGCGTTGCCGACGCCGATGCCGCCCAGGAGTAATGCCGTGAGCCCCACGAAGTTGATGAACTGGGTGAAGCGTTCCGCATCGCGGCGGAGTGACGGCGTTGGGTCGGTCCAGTCACGAATGGCGAAGCCCCCTTGCGGAAATTTCTTCTCGATCGCCGCACGCGCCTCGGCCAGCGCCTCCTTGTCGGCGGTCTGCGCTTCGGGGAGCTTCACCCGGTAGATCCAGCGGATCAGGCTGCCGGGCTGCACCAGGCCGGTACGGTCGAGCGTGTCGCGCGACATCAGAAGCTTCGGACCGTAAGACAGGCGGTCGGCAAGGCGGTCCGGCTGCTCGCCGAGCACACCGCCGATGGTGACGGTGGCTTCGCCTATTTTGAGCGTGCCGCCCACATCGAGGCGGAGCCGCTCGAGCAAAGCCGGCTCAGCCAAGACACGATCCCCTGAACGCCAGATCGGTCCCGCATCCGCCGGACGGATCACCGCGACTTCGCCATAAAGTGGATAGGCATCGTCGACCGCCTTGACCTCGACCAGCGCGCTCTTGCCGTCCCCGGTCCGCGCCATGGCACGGAAACTCGCCGAGGAGCTGATGTCGCCAAGCGCTTCGAGCGCCGCGAGTTCCTCAGGCGAGGCTTGACGGTGGACCAGCTCGAAGGAGAGATCGCCGCCGATCACCAGCCGCCCCTGCCGCGCCAGCGATTCGTTGAAGGCGGCGGCGAGCGAACCGATAGCAGCAACGGCGGCAACGCCGAGCGCAATGCAGAACACAAAAACGGCGAGCCCGCCGACGCCCGAGCAGAGCTCGCGCATGGCGATCATAAAGGGCAGCTTCAGATTGAAACCCGATGCGGCGTATGGCGCCGCTGTCGCGCTTGCGGCGGTCACGGCGCGGCCACGCGGCGCTTGGCCCCGCTCACGATGCGTCCATCCGCGAGGCTCACGATCCGGTCGCAGCGCTTGGCGAGCGTGCGGTCATGGGTGATGAGCAGCAGCGTGGCGCCCGTGCGCTCTTTCAGAGCGAAGAGCAGGTCCATGACTTGCGCGCCGGTGGCGAGATCGAGATTGCCGGTCGGCTCGTCGGCGAGGATGAGGGCAGGCCCCGGCGCAAGCGCCCGCGCCATGGCCACGCGTTGCTGCTCGCCGCCTGAGAGCTGGCCGGGAAAATGCGCCTCGCGATGCGAGAGCCCAACCTCGGCCAGAGCGGCGCGCGCAGCGGCGAAGGCATCCTCATGATCGAGAAATTCGAGTGGCAGCGCCACATTCTCCAACGCCGTCATGGTCGGCACCAAATGAAAGGACTGGAACACGATGCCGATATTAGCGGCACGCAGACGCGCGAGCCCATCCTCGTCGAGGCTCCCGAGATCGGCGCCAACCACCTCGACGCGGCCCTCGGTGGCGCGTTCGAGGCCGGCGATGACCATCAGCACCGTCGACTTGCCGGAACCGCTTGGGCCGACAATGGCCACCGCCTCGCCGGTCGGCACACGGAGGTCGATGCCCCGCAAAATGTCGACCGGCCCGGCCCGGGAGGGCAAAGTGACATGCACGCCTTCGAGCAGGATCGCGGGAGCGCGGCGCGGTTTCACAGACTGGTCCATTTGCGGCAGGTTTACCCGGGTGACAGATGGCACGTGCCACGGCAATAAAGAAGGGCAAAGAGGTCGAAAAGATGAAACGTGCCTGTGCGCGGACTTTCGTAATGATTGCCGCGAGCTTTGTGCTCGCTCTCGTGTCCTTGCCTGCAATTGAGGCAGAGCCGCGTGCGCCCGTCATTGTGACGCTCGGCGACAGCCTCACCGCCGGATTCGGGCTGCCGCAAGATCGATCCTTTCCGGCACAGCTTGAGGCGGCACTCAAGGCGCGCGGGCAGCAAGTCAGCGTCATCAATGCCGGGGTTTCGGGTGACACGGCTGCCGCCGCTTTGAAGCGGCTCGACTGGGCTTTACCTGAGAATGCCGACGTGGTGATCGTCGAGCTTGGCGGTAACGATGCGCTGCAAGGGCTTCCGCCCGCAGAGACCAAGGCTGTTCTTGCCAAGATTATCGAAGCGCTGCAGGCCAAGGGATTGCCCGTGCTGCTTGCCGGCATGGAGGCACCACGCAACATGGGAAAGGACTATGTGGAGGAATTCGCCGCGATCTTTCCCGATCTCGCTTCGCGCTACGATGTTCTCCTCTATCCGTTCTTCCTCGACGGCGTGGCGCTCGACGACGGGCTCATGCAGGCTGACGGCATCCACCCCAACGGCAAAGGCGTGACGCGCATCGTCGAGGGCATTCTGCCCAAGGTCGAAGAGCTTCTCGCGCAAATCGAGGCGAAGGATTGAGGCCTTGGCGACCATCTACGATCTGAAGCCGCGTTTCCAGGCGCTGCTCCGTCCGGTCGCCGCGAAACTGGCGGGGGCCGGAATCAGCGCCAATGCCGTCACTATTGCGGCTTTGCTCTTGAACATCGGGCACGGCGCATGGATCGCGGTCATGCCGTCCTCGCCCTGGCCGCTTCTGCTCCTACCGGTGACGCTGTTCCTGCGCATGGCGCTGAACGCCATCGACGGCATCATGGCCAAGGAGCATGGCCAGGCGAGCCCCGAGGGCGCGGTGCTGAACGAGCTGTCCGACGTAGTGGCCGACGCCGCGCTCTATCTGCCCTTCGCGCTGATCGCTGGTGTCAGCGCACCACTCATTGTCCTCGTGGTGGTCCTAAGCATCATCGCCGAGATGGCTGGCGCGCTCGGTCCCATGCTCGGGGTGCAACGCTGTTACCTCGGTCCGTTCGGTAAGAGCGACCGTGCGATCGCCTTCGGCCTGTTTGCCGTGCTGATCGGCTTGGGGATGACACCCGGTATCTGGAGCACACTCTTCCTTCTGGTCCTCGTCGCGCTCGCCGCACTTACCATCGCCAATCGCGCGCGCCGCATCGTCGCCGACGCCGAGCGCAAAGCGCCATGACCCTCATCCACGGCATTCCCGCGAACGTGGTCTACGTCACGGCCGGAATCTACGCCCTGCTGCTCATCGCCACGCTGATCGTGGGGCTGCTGCGCTGGCGAAATCCCGGCGAGCGTTACGAGGATCTCGCCCGGCGCACCAGCTCGTGGTGGTGGATGATCGGCGCTTTCACATTGTGCGTGTTGTTCAACCAGACGGTCGCGATCGTCTTCCTCGCCTTCATCTCCTATCTTGCTCTCAAGGAATATCTGTCGCTGATCCCAACGCGGCGGATCGACCGCGAGCTCCTGCTATTCGCCTATCTCGCGATTCCCCTCCAATATTATTGGGCGGCGATGGACTGGTACGGCATGTTCATCGTGTTCGTGCCGGTGTGGATGTTCCTGTTCTTCCCGGCGCTGATGGCGCTGAGGGGCGAGACGCAAAACTTCCTGAGCGCGGTCGGCACGCTCTCCTGGGGGCTGATGCTCACGGTGTTCGCGCTCAGCCACATGGCCATGCTGCTGGTTTCGGGCGAGGTACCGAACCCGGTCGCGGGCGGTATCGGCTTGCTGCTGTTTCTCGTGCTGCTCGCCCAGTTTAACGACGTGGCGCAATATTGCTGGGGCAAGCTTCTCGGCCGACACAAGGTCACGCCCAAGGTGAGTCCCAACAAGACCTGGGAGGGCCTGATCGGCGGCGTTGCCACCACCATCCTGCTCGCTTCGCTGATCGGCCCTTATCTCACCCCGATGGACTGGCTCTGGTCGGCGCTGGCAGGCGGGGTCATCGGGGTTACGGGCTTTCTCGGCGACATCACCATCTCGGCGGTCAAGCGCGATCTCGGCGTCAAGGATACCGGCGGCCTGCTCCCCGGCCATGGCGGCATCCTCGACCGCGTCGATAGCCTCACTTATGCGGCGCCGGCCTTCTTCCACTTCTTCCGCTATTTCTTCTATCCATGAGCAAGAATCCGCTGACACGGCTGCTGCGCTTTCTGTTCTTCGCGGTCGTGGTGCGCGAGGTCATTCTCGTCGTGATGGGATTGACCGTGCGGAACCGCCAGCGCTTGCCCGGGGACGGCCCAGCCGTGCTCGCGGGCAACCACAACTCCAATCTCGATGCGCTCGCCATCATGTCGCTGATGCCGCTCAGGCTGTTGCCGAAGCTGCGCCCCGTGGCGGCGATGGACTATTTCTATACGAGCAGTTTTCGCGGCTGGTTCGCCAACAACATCATCGGCATCATTCCGGTGAAGCGGGGCAGCGGCAAGGAAGGCGGCAATCCGCTCAAGCTTGCCGAGGAGGCGCTCGACCGCGGCGAGATCCTGGTTATTTTCCCGGAAGGCACGCGCGGCGAGCCGGAGGCGCTTCAAGCCTTCAAGAAGGGCATCGGCCATCTCGCGCGCGCCCGGCCAAAGGTTCCGGTCGTGCCCGTGTTCATGCACGGGCTCGGCAAGACGCTGCCCCGGGGTTCCAAGCTGTTCGTGCCGTTCAACTGCATCGTCAGCATAGGCGAGCCGCTATACGGCAAGGAGTCCTACGAACAATTCGTGGCCGAGCTCGCAGCCTCCATGACGGCGCTTGCCGCGGCGGAGAAGCTCCCTGCGTGGGAATGACGGACAGCGCCGCGCTTCGCTCAAGCCGCTTGCCGGACCAGGGCCATGATGAAGCATGCGGCCGCAGCGAGCGCCGATGCCACCCGCACATGGTTCCACAACGACCATTTGGGTAAATACGCCTTCCATACCTTCGCGCCCGCTTCGCTGTCGGGCCTGACGAAAGCGAGCTGGTTGTTGAGCGGCAGATTGCGCAGGAGGGTCACGCCGATGGGGCCGTTGAGGTAGAGCAGGCTACCGGCGAGCAGATAGAGCGCGTCAGGCTCTGACCATCTGAAAGGCGCGGCAATGCCGAGCGCGGCGGCAAGTGCGGCCGTGCCGAAGAGCACGAGCACGAACAGCCCCCCTTTGACCGCCATGATGATCTTCTGCATGGCGCCGATGCCCGACGCCGGCGCCAGGCGGGACAGGGCGGGCAGCACGAAGGCGGAAAAAGCAAAGAAGGCGCCGGCAACCAGCGCCGAGCCGAGGGCCGCCAGGAATGTCGCCGTGCACAATAAGCCGTCCATCGCCTGTCCCTCCGCCTGTCGTTATTGACCCCAAGAGATATTGGTGCAGCGAACGCCTCGCGTCTTGGCCTCGGTGATCTCGCCGGTCTCGATCGAGATCTCCCAGGCGTGCTTGACGTCGGTCCACCATTCCTTGTCTTCCTTGCCGCTTGCCTCGCCCATGAATCTCAACGTCTCGTCCTCGCCTTGCACGCAAGCGATGGTGAAGTCCACTCCCGCTTTGGGCGGCGGTACGATCAAGGCATCGGCCACAATATAGGAAGCAGGATTGGTGCTCGTCGCCGGCGCGGTCTCGCGGCTGGTCAGCACGAGAAAGGTGCCGTCCTCGCGCTGGTACTGACGGACATAGATGGGGGGCAAGACGAGACCGCCTCCCAAATCGTCCCAGCCGGTGACTTCCAAATCGCCTTGGTAGGTCTTGCCGAGAAAGCTCTCGGCGAACTTCTCGTCGATCTCGGCGGAGCTCTCCTCTTTGGGCTGCTCTTCTTTGGCTTGTTCCTCCTTGGGTGGCGCCTCTTTGGGCAGCTCATCCTTGGGCTGCTCTTCTTCGACTTGTTCCTCCTGCCCCAAGGCCATCGACGAAGGCATAAGGACAAGTCCAGCCGCAATCGCGCAGATGAGCAGGCACGACAAGCACTGAGCGGCACGGCGCATGGACGGCTCCCCCGACGAGTGCTCCAAGTTTATTCACAATCGTGACAAAATCAGCCCCCCGTTTACGCCTTTTAAGCCCTGCATAATCTCCCCGCTTCTCCTACCCAGTCCAAGCAGATACAAACGCTAAGCCGTTAACTTTCCAGGCGATTCTTCGATGCGCTTTAACTACGTAACTCAGGCACTGACGGTCTGCCTCGTGCTTCTCGGCGGGGCCTCGCCCCTTTCTGCGCTGTCCTCGCCGGACGCCGACACGGACCGGCTCGATCAGATGATCGGGCAGATGATCCTGGTCGGCTTTCCCGGCATCACGCAAGGCGACCAGAGTGTCGCCGCCGTGCACGAGCAGTTGGCGAAGGGCGTGATCGGCGGCGTGGTGCTCTACCCTGAGAATATCCGCTCGCCGGAGCAGCTCAAATCTCTCACCGCCTATTTGCGCGATGCGCGCTCCGCGCCGGTGCCGTTCATCGCCGTCGACCAGGAAGGCGGCAAGGTGCAGCGGCTCACGCCATGGAATGGACACGGTGACTTCCCATCGGCCCAGAGCGTCGGTCGGAATCCGAGCTTCAGCACGCAAGAGGCGGCGTTGAAGCTATACGCGGAGATGGCTAAGGAGCTTGCTGAAGCGGGCTTCAACCTCAATCTCGGTCCCGTGGTCGATCTCGACCTCAATCCGGACAATCCGGTAATCGGCGCCCGGCAGCGGAGCTTCGGCGCCGATCCCAACACCGTCACCACGCTCGCCCACGCATTCATCGCGGCGCATCGCGACGCCAATATCGTCACCGTGGCCAAGCATTTCCCGGGCCATGGCTCAAGCCGTGTGGACAGCCACATCGCGCTCGCCGACGTGTCCGAGACCTGGCGGGAGATCGAGCTTGAGCCTTACCGGCGGCTTGCCAAGGACGGCCTGCTCGACGCGGTGATGACCGGCCATCTCTACCATCCACGCTTCAGCGACGGCGCCAAGTTGCCGGCGTCGCTGTCAGGTAAAGCCATCCGCGCGCTCAGGAGCAAGGACTGGATCGGTTTCCAGGGCGTGGTGATCAGCGACGATCTGGAGATGGGCGCCGTGAGCGACGGCTATTCGCTCGAGGAGCGCGTGATCAAGGCGATCAATGCCGGCACCGACATCGTCATCGTCTCCAATGTGGAGTCGCAAGACACCGAGCTTGGCGTGAAGGTCCACGCCATCGTCGCCGATGCGGTGCGCGACGAGCTCATCTCGCGCGCGCGGATCGAGCAGGCCCATGGCCGGATCATGCTTCTCAAGCGCCGCCTCGCGCAGAAGAACCTCGCCGGAATGACCGATCGTCAGTGATAGACGTCATGCTCGGTGGTGTCCCACAGCACGTAATAGGAATAGGCGGTGTAACCGAGGATGATGGGCAGTATCGGAATCGTGCCGTAGAGCAGGAACAGCTGCGAATCCGGCGATGCGGCGCCCTGCCAGATGGTGATGTCGGGCGGGATGATAAAGGGGAAGAGGCTCACCCCGAGCCCGGTATAGCAGAGCATGAAGATCACCACGCCGAGAAGAAACGGCGTGTAGCGATGACGCTGGCCGAGCGACCACCACAACCCCGCGATTGCCGCCGCGGTGATCAGCGGCACCGGACTCAGCATCACCATGTTGCCGGGTGCGAACCAGCGCGCGGCGATGTCTGGATGTAGCAGCGGCGTCCACAGGCTGAAAATGAGAATGAACGCGGCGACGGCGATCAACGCATAGCGGGCGACGCCATAGGCCCACACTCGTAACTCTTCGTCGGCCTTCATGATCAGCCAGCCGGTCGACAGCAGCACATAGCCTGACACGAGCGCTATTGCCGTGACCACGGAGAACGGCGTCAGCCAATCGAAGGGTCCGCCGCCATATTGGTTGTTTTCAACGACGAAGCCTTGGACGAAGGCGCCGATCACCACGCCCTGCATCAGCGCCGCAAGCGTCGAGCCGCCGGCGAAGGCGATGTCCCAGAGATAACGGTAGCGCTCGGCCTTGAAGCGGAACTCGAAGGCGACGCCGCGCAGGATCAGACCCAAGAGCATGAATATAATCGGGATATAGAGTGCCGGCAGGATTACCGAGTAGGCGAGCGGAAACGCCGCGAGCAGCCCGCCGCCGCCAAGCACCAGCCAAGTCTCGTTGCCATCCCAGAACGGCGCGACGGAAGCCATCATGGCGTCGCGATCCTTGTTCGACGGCGCGAGCGGGAAGAGCACGCCAAGGCCGAGATCGTAGCCACCGAGCAGCACGTACAGGAACACGGCGAGCGCCAGAATCGCGGCCCAAACCAGCGGCAGAATGACGGGAAGGAACTCGGTCATGGCGCACCTGCCGCAGCCATCGGCCGCCGGGACGGATCGGCCTCGCCCTCCTCGGGGATCGGCGGCGTCGCCTCGGGCCCGTTACGCACCAGCTTGGCGATGTAGTAAAGACCTGCGCCGAACACGATGCTGTAAACCAGCACGAACAGGATGAGCGAAGTGAGCACCTTGCCGCCGGCAACCGGCGACACCGAGTCCGCCGTGCGCAATACGCCATAGACCGTCCAGGGCTGGCGCCCCACTTCCGTGACGAACCATCCGGCAAGAACGGCGATGAAGCCAAGCGGCCAGGCCCAATACATGAAGCGCAAATACCAGTTGGTGGTGTAGAGCCGCCCCATCAGCCACAGC
>DATMDY010000200.1:0-21861 GCA_035557335.1 Methyloceanibacter sp. | reverse complement strand
CGCGCGCACCGTCCCCGCCAGCAGTTTGTCGCGCACCGGCCGCCCGTTGACCACGAGATAGAGATGCAATGCATTCGGCCGATGCAGAGTGGGCAGCCCGGCGAAGCCCTCGACGACCGTCGCGCCGCGTTCCGCATGCACGGGCAGCGCATCGTGCACGAAATCCTCGCCGAGAATGCGCCCCAGCCGCGCCAGCGCATGATCGATCAGACCGGGCGGGCAGGCCTCGAGCCGCAAATTCGTGCGCTCGGGGGTGGCGAGCGTGAAGGCAATCTCGGGTTTCGCCAGCGACAGACGCTTCACCATGTCGGCGATGGCCGCCATCTCGGCGCGCTCGGACTTCATGAATTTGAGCCGCGCCGGCGTGGCGTAGAACAGGTCGCGCACCTCGACACGCGTGCCCGAGGCGAGCGCCGTCGGCTTTAGCTTCGATTTGCGACCGCCATCGACGGCGATCTCGTATGCTTCGGACGCACCCGCAGCGCGGCTTGCGAGCGAAAGCCTGGCCACGGCGCCGATCGACGGCAGCGCCTCGCCGCGGAAGCCTAGCGTGACGATGGAGGTGAGATCGTCGCCGGCGAGCTTGGAGGTCGCGTGACGCTCAACCGCCAGCGCCAGATCGTCTGGCCCCATGCCGGCGCCATCGTCGGCCACGCGGATCATCCCAAGGCCGCCGCCCGCCACCACAACGTCGATGCGGGAAGCCTCCGCATCGATGGCGTTCTCGATCAGCTCCTTGACGACGCTCGCCGGCCGCTCGACGACCTCACCCGCGGCGATGCGGTTGACGAGGTTTGGCGGCAGCTGGCGTATGGCCATGACATATCTCGGTCATTCGCCGGCGAGATACCGGCGGGTCAGCACTTTACCCGATTCTACCGCCGGCTGGTCGAACGGGTCCACGCCCAGAAGATGGGCGGCGAGGATGGTCTCCAGCATGAAATGCATGAGCAGCGCGCCGAGCGCCGCTTCGTCCAGCGTGCCGATGTCGATGGTGCGCACCGGCCGGCCGGCCGCGATCAGCGCCTCGGGGATCGCAAGCTGCTGCGCCGCCACCAGATCGCCCGCGGCGCGGCCCGTGAGATAGTCGGCGCCGGCGAGCTTGGCGAGGTCTGGCGCCATGCGGGGGCCCCTGCCAGCGCAATTCTCGCGGATCACGGTGATGAGATGCTGAGGCGCGCCGTCGAGATAGAGCTGAAGCTGGCTGTGCTGATCGACGGGACCGAGCGCCGCCACCGGCGTGGTCCCCTCGCCGTTCTTGCCGAGACTCTCGCCCCAGAGCTGCACATACCAGGCAGCGAAGCGCGAGAGGCGGTCGCTGTAAGGCAGCATGACGGTGGCGCGCACGCCGCGTTCCTTGGCCAGGCCGACGGCGATGGCGGCGCCTATGGCCGGCGCGAAGTCAGCAGCACGCCCGTCGAGTAGCGCGGCGACGACAGTGGCCGCGCCCTGACGCAGCGCCTCGACATCAAGCCCGCGCGCCAATGCCGGCAATAGCCCAACATTGGTGATCGCCGAGAAGCGGCCGCCGATATTCGGGTCATGATCGAGCGTAGGAATGCCGAAATGCGTGCACAGTGCGCGCAGGCCATTAGCCTTGCCGGACGCCTCCGGCTCGGTGACGGCGAGGAACAAATTGGGAATTTCCCCCTCGAGCCCGCCCGCGCGCACGGCGTCGATGGCGGCGATGGCCTGCACCAGGGTTTCGGGCGTGCCGCCCGATTTCGAGATCACCACGAAGCGCGTGGATTTGAGGTCGAGACCGGCAAGGGCCAGCTCAAGCGTGCGCGCGTCGAGATTGTCGTAAAAGCGCGTGCGCGGGCGGGTCTCGCTGCCATGCTTGTCGTCGCCGGGAATGCCCCAGCCGCCGAGCTGCGCCAGGGTCTGGCCGCCGAGGCTCGACCCGCCGGTGCCGAAGAACACCAGCGTGCGCGCCCCTTGCGTCAAGCGTTGCAGCGCCTCGCGAGCCGCCTCGATATCGTCGCGCCGTTCCGGCACACGTAACAGCGGCAGCGTACCAGAGGCATGTTCCTCGCGCAGCGAGGCGAGCCGTGGCTCAAGCCTGGCGAGATAGGCATCGACCGTGCCGCGCTTCAGGCCGGCGCTGCCGATACTCTCTTCGAGACAGCCTTGAATGGATTGCGTGAGCGGCATCTTCCCCCTTTTACGCGTCATTCCCGCGAAAGCAGGAATCCAGTAACCAATGTCCTCTGTTCTAACGAAGACCCAGGATTACTGGATTGCCCGGGCCTTCGCCCCGCCGAAGGGATACGAAACAACTGAAGTGATTTCTGGGCTACGGCCCGCAGGCGGGTCAAGCCGGGCAATGACAAGGAAATTCGGGTCTACCCTGGCGCACCCGCAGGCACGACCACCACCGGCTGCGCCGGCCTGCCGACAATGGTAGTGATGAGGTGATCGGCGTCGATCAGGCGCTTGGCCACGCGCTTGATGTCTTCGAGCGTCACCGCCTCGATCAGCGCGTTGCGTTTATTGACATAGTCGATGCCGAGATCCTCGATTTGGATCCATAGAAGCTGGTTGGCGATGCTCGCCGAAGACTCGAATCGGAGCGCATAGGAGCCGGTCAGGTAGCTCTTGGCGTCCGCCAGCTCCTTTTCCGTGGGGCCCTGCTCGGCCAGCCGTTTCAGCTCGCTCTCGATCACCTCCAGAGACTGGCCAACCGCTTCGTTCTTGGTGGCTACGTTGCCGACGAACACCGAGCCGTGCTTGTAGGGAAAAAGGTTCGAGTTGACCGAATAAGCGAGCCCGCGCTTCTCGCGCACCTCCTCCATCAGCCGCGAGGAGAAGCCGCCGCCGCCGAGGATGTAATTGAGCGTATAGGCCGGGATGAAGTCGTTGTCCTTGCGTGCGATGCCGCGATGGCCGAATTGCACCACCGATTGCGGCACGTCCATCTCGATGATTTCGCGCGTCGGCCCAAGCGGCGGCACAGCCTCGGCCACCGGCGCGAGCACGGAATTGAGTGGGAGATCGCCGAAAATGTGATCGAGCGCCTTGCCCAGCGTCTCCGCGTCGATGTCGCCGACCACCGAGATGACCAGCTTGTCGCGGGCATAGACACGCTTGACGTAATCCTTGAGGTCGTCGCGCGTGATGGCGGAGATGGACTCCTTGGTGCCCTTGATGGGACGCCCATAAGGATGATCGCGGAATGCGGTCCGGTCCCAGGCGAGCGAAGCCACGGTCCCCGGATCGTTCTCGTCGAACTTCAAGCTCGCCAGAATCTGGGCGCGCACGCGCTCGACCGCGTCCTCGTCGAAGCGGGGCTTGGTCAGCGCCAGCCGCACCAGATCGAAGACCTCGTCCTTGTTGGCGGTCAGCGTCTGCACATGGCCGCGCATGACGTCGCGGGCGGCGTCGAACTCCATGCGCATGGCGAGCCCCTGCTCGCGCTCCTGAAAGCCCATGGAATCGAGCTCGCCTGCACCCTCGTCCATCATGCCCGACACGAAATAGGAGAGGCCTTCCTTGTTCTTGTCGTCCTGGTTGGCGCCGCCGAGGAAGGCGAAGCGCATGGCGATCAGGGGGTTCTCATGGCTTTCGACCAGCCAGGCCTGGATACCGCCGGGACTGGTGACTTGCTGAATCTTCATGGAACTATCCGCTGCAGCTGCCGCCGTGGAAACCAGCAGCGCCGCCGCCGCCAGCCACGAGCAACGCCGCAATAGCATGGGCGGGAGAAAGGAAGCGAGCCCCATGGCGGCTACGATTTGCGGCCGGGCGGCGCTTGGACGGGTTGCCCATCCATGCGGCTCGTATGCTCTGGCGCCACGAGCAGGACGCCCGTGACCGAATTCTTGTCGACCAGGAATTTGCGGGCCGCGGTGCGGATGTCGTCGACGGTCACCTGCTTCAGCCGCTCGGGCCATTCCTCGACGTCCTCCACGGTCATGCCGGTTGCCAGCCGCCAGCCGTAATGGCGGGCGAGGTGAGGCATGCTGTCCGTGGCGTAGACGAACTCGGCAAGCTGCGCGGCGCGCGCGCGGTCGAGCTCTTCCTGGGTGACGCCGCCTGAGCGCAACTCCTCGATGACCTCTTCAATGCCCTTTTCGAGGTCCTCGGAGGACACCCCATCGGAGGCGATGGCGTAAAAGCCGAGCCTGCCCGAATCGAGGCCCGTATCGGAGTACCAGCCGCCGGCAGTGGCGGCCTTCTTCTGCTCGACCACGAGGCGCTTATAGATGCGGCCGACCGATCCCGAGGCCGCGATCCGCATCAGGAGGTCGAGGGCTTCCGCTTCGCCAGGATCGGCGGTCGTATAGCTCGGAGCGAGAAAATAGCGCTGCACCGTGGTGCGGCCGGCGCGAGGGTCTTGAAGCGTCACCTTGACGGCCGCTAAATGATCGGGCTCCTCCGGCCGCGCGCGGACACTCGCCGATCCATGCCGGGGGATTTTGCCGAAGGTCTCCTCGGCAAGCTTCTTGACTTCCTCCGGCTCGACATCGCCGCCGACGATCAGGATGGCGTTCTCGGGCGCGTAGAAGCGCCGGTAGAAGGCAAACGCATCCTCGCGGTCGAGCGCCCTGATCTCGTGCTCCCAGCCGATGATGGGAACGCCGTAAGGATGATTGCGGTAGAGCGCGGCCATCATCTGCTCCTGGAGGATGCTGCCCGGGTCGTTGTCGACGCGGCTGCGGCGCTCTTCGAGAATCACTTTGCGCTCGGTCTCCACGTCCTCCACGCTGAGACGCAGATTGACCATGCGGTCGGCCTCCATCTCCATCACCTTGGACAGGCGATCCTTGGCCACGCGCTGGAAATAGGCGGTGACGTCGTGATTGGTGAAGGCGTTGTCCTCGCCGCCGTTCTTGGCGATGATCTTGGAGAACTGACCGTTGGCGATGAGGTCGGTGCCCTTGAACATCAGGTGTTCGAGGAAATGAGCGATGCCGGAAGTGCCCGGCGGCTCGTCGGCGGCGCCGACCTTGTACCAGACCATCTGGGTGACCACCGACGCGCGATGGTCGGGAATGACCACGACCTGCAGGCCGTTGGCGAGCTTGAACTCTTCGACGCGTTCGGACGGAACCGCCTTGTCCACCGCGGCAGCCACCGCGATCGAAGCGAGGCTCGCGCAGGCGAAGATAAGGCCAGCGCGCGGGTCGAGCACGGCTGAGAGTTGTTCTAGCATCCACATCACCATCGAGCGGGCCAAAGGTTGAGGAATGAAGCGCGCAAGGCCGCTAGACTAAAAGACCAGCGGCCGGTCTTTCTCATTTCAGGCTTGGACCCCGGATTTTCAAGTTAAATCCGCGCAAGGAACGACCTGCGCTGCGTTCCTGCCGGCCTAATAGAGGTCGCGCTGGGCCGCCGGGTTCTTATAGCTGTCAGGAGCTGGAGGCTTGAACGCGTCGCCCTCGTCCTGGCGGACCGGCGCTTGCGTAACATGTGGCGTAAGCGGTTGCGGATGCGCCTCGGCCACGCCCTGGCTGGGTTCCTCGGGCAGCCGGTCGGAAGGATCGGGTTCGGGAACGTCGGCGACCGGCTCTGCCTCGGTCTTCGACCTGGAGAATAGCTTATCCAGCAGCGTGGGCTTGCCGGCATACGGATTGATCGGGTCGCTCTTCGCCTCTACCGCGGCCTCTTGAGCCTTCTTCTCGGCAACGATGCGCTTCTTCGCCCGCTCCGGATCGTCAGGCCAATCCTGGCGCGCCGTGGCCGCGGCGACCCCAGTGCCGGGCTGCGGCAGAGTCTTGGTATTGGGCGGCAACAGAAGCGGCGGACGCTCGCTCATGCGTATATCGGCCTCTTGCCGGTCGCCGGAGACGCCCATGTAGTCGAACACCTTGCCCTCTAACTGGACGCCGCCGCAGCCGCCAAGGACGAGCGCCCACGCACAGGCACTGGCCAGGCCGAAGGCCCGATCGATGCGGATTATGGCTTGGCGATGCCCCAACGATCCCTCAAGGTCCGGGCAAGTCCCGGATTTCCTTACATGTTGGGGGGGTTTCCGGCCTTTTTGTGACCCCCGAACAACGAGTCATATAGAAGTCCCACCACCCCGGCAACTATGGCCATATCGGCGATATTGAACACGTACCATTGCAGGCCGAAGGCGTGAAAAGAGAAGAAATCGGCCACCGCGCCATAGAAGACGCGGTCGATGGCGTTACCGATGGCGCCGCCGATGATGAGGCCTATGGAAGCGGCGGTCAGCCGCGAATCGACCCGCGCGAGCCAGGCGGCGAGGGCAAGACTCGCTCCAACGGCGAACAGGATCAGCCCGAGCCGGCCAAGGGCGCTCTCCTGCGGGAACAGCCCGTAGCTGATGCCCCGGTTCCAAACCAGCACCAGGTCGAAGAAGGACGTGATGGTGACGATATCCCTGGCCGCGATGTCGTAAACGTAAAGCATCCAGGCCTTGTGCGCCTGATCGATCAGCACCACGAGGGCGGCAATGCCGAGCCCAAGCGGCGACAACGGCCCCCAAAACCAATTTCTCAGTGTGCTCATTGCGCTCGCCACTCGTTCTCCCCTCCCCCCTTGTGGGGGAGGGTTAGGGAGGGGGGTTCAACGTAAAGACTCGTTGAACCTTTTACCCCCCTCGGCGCACCCAATAGGTGCGCCTGCTCCCCCACAAGGGGGGAGCGGGAAAGTGGATCGCTGGCCGAGCGCATTGTCCTTACGTCACTGATGCGTGGCGGGCGTCGAACTGACGAACAGCCTCGGCATCGCGCGGGCTGAGCTCGGGGAATTCAGAGTCGGCGCCGACTTCGGGCAGGATCTTCCAGGAGCGGGCGCATTTGGTGCCCTTGGCGCGGGCGAACACCACCGCCACGCCAGGCACTTCGTCGAGACGGAACGCATCCTGGGGCCCCTCACCTGAGAGCAAAGTCACGCCGCTGGTGATGGCTATCTCGGCAAGATCGACGCCTTCGAGCGCGGCGCGCAGGTCGGGATCGGCGACATGGATTTCCGGCGCCGCCTCGAGGCTCGAGCCGATGCGCCCCTCTTTGCGCTCTATCTCGAGCGCGCCGGTCACTACGCGGCGCACTTGCCGCACCTTGCGCCATTTCTCGGCGAGCGCCGCATCGTGCCAGTCGCGTGGGATTTGCGGAAACTGGCGGAGATGCACCGAAGCCTCGTCGCCGGGGAAGCGGTTGAGCCACGCCTCTTCCATGGTGAAGACGAGCATCGGCGCGAGCCAGGCGGTCAGCGCGGCAAACAGACGGTCGAGAACGGTCAGCGCCGCGCGGCGCGTCGGGCTATCGTAAGGGTCGCAATAGAGCGCGTCCTTGCGGATGTCGAAATAAAAGGCCGAGAGGTCGTTGACGCAGAAATTGAGCAGCGCGTGAAAAATGCGCTTGAAGTCGAAAGCGTCATAGCCCGCGCGCACCACTTCATCGAGCTCGGCGAGCCGGATAAGCATATAGCGCTCCAGCTCCGGCATCTCGGCGTAAGGCACGGCAAGCGATGGCTGGTAGTGGGCGAGATTGCCGAGAAGGAAACGCAGCGTGTTGCGCAGCTTTCTGTAGGACTCGACATTGGCCTTGATGATGTCGGGGCCGATGCGGAGGTCCTCGGCGTAGTCCGAGCTCATGGCCCACAGACGCAGGATCTCGGCGCCGGACTGGCGGATCACGTCCTGCGGCGCCACCACGTTGCCCAGCGATTTCGACATCTTGCGCCCGTCCTCGTCCACCACGAAGCCGTGCGTGACCACCGCGTCGTAGGGGGCGCGGCCGCGCGTGCCGCATGACTCCAGAAGCGAGGACTGGAACCAGCCGCGATGTTGGTCCGAGCCTTCGAGATAAAGGTCGGCCGGCCATTTCAGGTCGGGGCGCTGCTCGAGCACGAAAGCATGGGTCGAGCCTGAATCGAACCAGACGTCGAGGATGTCGTCGACCTTCTCCCAGTCCGCGGGTTTGTCGACGATGCCTTGCAGGAAGCGCTCGCGCGAGCCCTGCCTGAACCAGGCATCGGCGCCTTCTTGTTGGAACGCGTCGACGATGCGGCCGATCAAGTCGTCGGACTTGGCGAAGCCGGCGCGGGGGATGACCTCGCCGGTCTCCTTATGCACGAACTCGGTGATCGGCACGCCCCAGGCGCGCTGGCGCGACACCACCCAATCGGGGCGCATGTCGATCATGCCGGTGATGCGGTTCTCGCCCTGCGGCGGCACCCAACGCGTCGCGCCGATGGCCTTCAGCGCGCGCTGCCGCAGCGTCACATCGCCTTTGTCCAGGGCGATGAACCATTGCGGCGTGGCGCGGAAGATCACCGGCTTCTTCGAGCGCCAGGAATGTGGGTAATCGTGTTTGTGACGCGCACGGGCGATCAACGTGCCTGCCTCGATCAGCGCCTTGATCACCGCCTCGTTGGCATCGCCGAACTTCCCTTTGTCGTCGACCACCCGCTTGCCGGTAAAGCCCGGTGCGTCCTTGGTGAAGAACCCAGCTTCATCCACGGTGAACGGGATTTTCGTATCGATACCGCGCGCTTCGAGTGCGGTGCGGTTCTCCTCCCAAATCTCGAAGTCTTCGGTGCCGTGCCCCGGCGCGGTATGCACGAAGCCCGTGCCGGTATCTTCGGTCACATGCTCGCCAGCGAGTAGCGGCACATTGAAATCGTAGCCATGAGATTCGAGCGGGTGACCAGCGCGCACGCTTGTCAGTTCGGCGCTGGACACAGAGACAACGCGGCGATGAGAGATCACCTTTGCTGCCTCCATCACCTTCGCGGCAAGATTGTCTGCAATCACCAATTTGTCGCCCGGCTTAGCCCAATTGCCTTCTGGAGCCTCCACTACTTCGTAAAGCCCGTATTCAATGCCTCGTGCGAATGAGATCGCTCGGTTACCCGGAAGGGTCCACGGAGTCGTGGTCCAAATCACGATGGAGGTATTTTTGAGTTTCAGGAAACTCTCTCTGGACGTCGCTTCTAGCGCAGCGCTAGCCTCAGGTGACCCGTCGCTCCACGCGACCGCGCCTCCGGCGGAATAACGCACCGGAAACTTCACATAGATCGCCGGGCTTTCGATCTCGGCATATTCGACTTCCGCTTCCGCCAACGCGGTGCGCTCGACCACCGACCACATCACCGGCTTCGAGCCGCGATAGAGCAGCCCGTTCATGGCGAACTTCATCAGCTCCGCGGCGATGGTCGCCTCAGCGTCGTAGCTCATGGTGGTGTAGGGATTGTCCCAATCGCCGATCACGCCGAGGCGCTTGAACTCCTCGCGCTGCACGTTGAGCCAATGCTCGGCATAGGCGCGGCACTCGGCGCGGAAGGCGATCATCGCCTCTGAGTCCGACAGGTCGGGCTTCGCCTTGCCCTTGGCGCGGTAATGCTCCTCCTCGACCTTCCACTCGATGGGGAGTCCGTGGCAGTCCCAGCCCGGCACGTAATTGGTGTCCTTGCCCATCATCGCCTGTGAGCGATTGATCACGTCCTTGAGGATCTTGTTCAGCCCGGTGCCGATATGGATGTTGCCGTTGGCGTAAGGCGGCCCGTCATGCAGCACGAACTTCGCCCGGCCCTTCCCGTCTTCGCGCAGGCGCTCATAGAGACCGAGCGCAGCCCAGCGCTTGAGCAGCTCAGGCTCGCGCTCGGGCAGCCCCGCCTTCATGGGGAAGTCGGTCCTGGGCAGGAACAGGGTCTCGCTCCAGTCCCGCCCAATGGCGGCCGGCTTCTTGGTCTTTGTCGCCATGGTCTTATGTCTCGCGCCGGCCTCGAATCCCGCGAGGGGTTCTTAGCAACCGGTTTCCTTACAATCCAGTGGCCGGTGCGGCCAAAGCGGCGCCCAGCGGGAAGCGGCGCATGGGATCGTCGGCCTCGATCCGTTGAAGGACCGTCCGTGCCGCCTCCACGTCCTTGCCCATCTGCGCGGCAAGGGCGCCGGCGCCGTCGAAAGTCTGGTCGGGGCGGAGAAAGGCGATGAACTCCACCTCCACCTCCTGGCCGTAAAGGTCGCCGGCAAAATCGAGCAGATAGGCTTCGAGCACCGGCCGGTCTTCGCCGAAAGTGGGGCGCGGTCCGACATAGCCCGCCGCGCCGTAATGGCGTCCGTCATGCACCACCCGCATGGCATAGATGCCGTGGCGCAAATCCTGTCCCGGCGCCAGCGCGAGGTTGATCGTGGGGAAGCCCAAGCCCTTGCCGCGTCCGGCGCCCTTCTCCACGGTCCCCCGCACGCGCCACCAATAGCCGAGCTGCTCGGCCGCCTCCCGCACTTCCCCCTGACGGAGATGCTCGCGGATTAGGCTGGAAGAAAAAATGGCGCTGCCGGAGCCGACCGGCGACACCACATCGACGCCGAAACCGAGTATCCGCCCGAGTTCTTCCAATTGCTCGACGCTGCCGGTGCGGCCTTTGCCGTAAGTGAAGTCGTGGCCGACCACCACATGGCTCGCACCGAGCCCCTTGGCAACAACCTCCGTGGCGAAAGCATCCGCGCTCAGCGAGGACAGCGCCGCGTCAAAATCGATGACGAAGGTCTGATCGAGGCCGAGCGCCTCTAGCAGCTCTAGTTTCAGCGGCAGCGGCGTCAAATAGAAGAACGGCTTGTCCGGCTCGAAGAACTCGCGCGGATGCGGCTCGAACAGGACCGCGCCCGCGCGCAAGCCCTCATTCCCAGCGATGCGCTGCGCCTCCGCCAGCACCGCCTGGTGACCGCGATGGACGCCATCGAAATTGCCGATGGCCAGGACCGCGCCTTTGAGAGACGGCGGCACCTCCCGCCGGAAGCGGACAATATCCATCGTCCTTCTTTCGATCTCGCCTAGTGGCGGGGGCTGCGGCGATCGACCATCATCACCGCCTCGCCTTCGAGCACGGTCTTGCCGTCGACGGAACAATCGCAGGCCAAGGTCACGCGGGCCTTCTCAGGGTCTACGCCGGTGACGCGCACCGTCGCCACCACCTCGTCGCCGATATACACGGGCGCGCGGAATTTGAGACCTTGCGAGAGATAGATGCAGCCGGGGCCAGGCAGCTTGGTGCCGAGCGCGGTCGAGAACAGGCTGCCGGTGAGGAAGCCGTGGGCGATGCGCTTCTTGAAAATGGTTTGGGCCGCGAAATCGTCGTCGAGATGCACGGGATTGACGTCGCCGGAGAGGCCGGCGAAAGCCAGCACGTCGTCATTGGTGATGGTCTTGGCGACGCTTGTCTCCATTCCGACGGAAAGGTCTTCGAGAAAATAGCCGTGGCCGAGGCTGGTTTTGCCGTTGGCGGTGATGGTCATGTGATGTCCCTGCTCCTTGTTATGTCGGGGCAAAATAGCGAAGCCATTGCTGCGCTGCAACAAGTCCGCGCTTAACTGCCGATTAGTCGAAGATCGACGCCGTGTTCGGCGAATAGCTACCAGGCCAGCGCACGTATGGCACCGAGCGGACGCCTCTTGGCGTGCGCGAATAATTCCGCAAGATGCTCGCGGTCGATTTCTTCTTCGCCTCCACCCGGAACATGCAGCCCGCTCGCCACAAACACGGAGTCGATGCCGGCTGCCGCCGCGCCGGCGATGTCGGTGTTGATACCGTCGCCAATGGCGAGGATCGCATCCTTCGCCACGCTCTCTCCCGCCAGCCTGTCGATGGTCTCTAACGCCAGCTCATAAATTGGCGCATAGGGCTTGCCGGCATAGACCACGCTGCCGCCTTCCCTCTCGTAGACCGCGGCAAGCGCGCCGGCGCAATAGATGAGCTCAGCCCCACGCTCGACGAGATGGTCGGGATTGGCGCAGATCATAGGCAGATCGCGCGCGGCGAGATCGCGCAACAGATCGGTATAGTCGTCTGGCGTCTCGGTCTCGTCGTCGAACAGGCCCGAGCAGACGATGAGCTCCGCCTCGTCGGGGCCGACAAGAACGACATCGAGGCCGTCGAAGATCCCACGGTCGCGCTCGGGGCCGAGATGAAACACCCGGGCGCCAGGGTGCTTGGCAAGCTCGTGCCTGGTGAGATCGCCCGAGGTGACCGTGGCGTCGTAGCAGGCGTCGGGGACGCCCAGGCCGCGCAGCTGGTCTTGCGCGCTTGGGCTCGGCCGTGGCGAATTTGAGAGCAGCACGACGATGCCACCCTGCGCGCGGAAGGCTTGCGCGGCGGCGACGGCGCGGGGAAATGAGGTGCGCCCGTTATGCATCACCCCCCAGATATCGACAAGCCAGGCGCGGCAGCGCCCGCCCAGATCCTCGATCGAGTCGAGGACGGGAATGGCAGGGGGGGTCACACTCATGGTGCCCGGTTAGAGGCTCCCCGCTTGGGGGTCAAGCCGGGGGTCTGGGAGGCTTGCCGGACAGGACCGGCGCTCCCACATCTTGCGTGCGAGGGAGTTCAAACCAAGGAGGACGATATGACCAAAACGCTCATCAAAGCGAGTGCACTTGCCTGCGTGCTTGCCGGTTTCGCCTTTGCCGGACCGGCCTATGCCATGAGCCCTGTTCCCGTAAATGGCGCAGATCGCATCGCCATTCCCGTGGCCGACGAGGAGGTCGATGCCGTGGAAGAGGATATGCGCCCCGACGTGATGGCGCCCGGCCCGAAAAGTGACGAGGCAATGCCTGAAGGCGAGGCCATGCAACCGGCCGACAAAAATAAGGATATCGGCGAGGAAGAAATCGAACGAGACATGGGAAAACCGGAGCAAAAATAGGCTCATTTCCGCTTAAGAGAATCGCCGCGTCTCCCTCAAGGGGGCGCGGCCCTCATGCCGCGTCGGCGTCTTCGAGTTCAGCGAACAGAGCCGGGGTCACCGGCTTCGGTTCGGCGAAGAGATTGCCTTGCGCCAGCTCGACGCCAGCCTCGACGAGCCGTGCCACCACGGCTTCGTCCTCGACCTTCTCCACGATCAGCTGGAGGCCAAAGCCTTCGAGATAGCGCACCATGTCGGCGGGAGGCAGCGGCGCGCCCTTTTCTTCCATGCCGTCCAGGAAGGTCGGGGCGTCGAGCTTGATGAAGCGGAAATAGCGGTCGCTGAGCCCGATATAGTCGATGTCGAGATCGACGACATGGTTGAGCGAGAAATTGAAGCCGAGCGCGCCGAGCGTATCGAGCGAGTCGAGCTCTGACCGGGTCAGCCCCATGATCTCGGGCTGGCGCAGCTCGAAGATGAGGCTCTCGCTCAAGCCGCTATTCTCTTCCATGAACTCGACCAGTTCGGGGAAATAGTCGGGATCGAGCAGAGACGCCATCGAGATGTTGCTGAACAGGCCCTTGACTTTCGATTGGGAACCGCGGCGCCGCAACACCTGCACGCTCTTCACCAGCAGCACGTTGTCGACGAGCGGCATGATGCCGGCACTCTCCGCTTCGGGGAGATAGGCGCCCGGCAGGATCAGCTCGTCGTCGGCGTTCCTGATGCGGGTGACGCCTTCGTAATAGCGCACCTTGCGCGCGGGGAGCGTGACGATCGGCTGGAGATAAAGGTCGACGCGGCCAGCCTCGATCGCCTGATGCAAAGTGCCAAGCATCCCCTCTTCGATAGCGTGATCGGCGGCGGCTGCGTCGGCGATATCTTCCTCCGCGACCTCCATGGTCTCTATCGTTTCCGTGACCGTCAGAACGGTTTCGGACTCCACGATTTCCGAGCCCTCACCGCCATCCAGAATGTCGGCGACGGCCGCAATCACGGTCTCGATTTCCTCGTCGAGAGTGAGGTCCTCGCCGCTCGACGCAAGGGCAAATTCCTCTTCCTCCCCCTCAGGCTCTGGCCAGCTCTCCTTCGGCGGGACCGATGACGTGGCGGCCAGCGCAGCCGCCGGCACCGTCAGTTCACGGGAGAGCTGCTTGATCAGGTTTTCGAGCGTGCCGAGATCGCTGGAGATCCTTTCCCGCTGGCTGCGTGTCTCCACTTCGAGATCGGCGCGCAGCCCTTCGATCCGCGCATGCACGGTCTCTAGCTCCGCCGCGAGTTCCTCAATGCGCGTATGTCCGCCCGGCACATCGCGAAAGGCTTGGCCGAGGCGGGCGATATCGTCCTCGACGCGGTCGATGCGCTGCAGATCGGAGTCGATGACTTCCAGCGCCCCCTCAAGCTGGTCCAGCCGGTCGGTATCGCCGGCGCGAGACGGCCGCGCGACCACGAGGTAGGAGGCGGCCATGACCAGATAGAGCGCCGCCGCGGCGATGATGGCCGTAACTTGCGGGATGCCGGCCTGGACGATGAGCCCCATGGCAAGGGCGACCGCGGTGACGGCCATGGCGATCAGGACGACCAGGTCGAGCATGGCGAGCCCCCTCGATGGGGCCTTCTCTGAAGCCGTGGTGAAACGCGCCCGCACTTTTCCCTCGCCTCTGCGCCCCGAATCATGGGCGACAGGTCACTGTAAAGCAACAGCAATCTGGCCCCTGCCTGTTGATAGCAGGTCACGCCAAGCCGTCAACTTCCGGCGGCGCGCGACAGATAATTCTCCCCCGGCAAAGTTCCCCGCGTTCTTGTCACACAATCGTGTCGGAATTGGCAAAAGACCTGCGCTCTCCCATCGCATTTCTGCGCTAGGCTTAGGGTAGACGGGAAAAAACCCGATGCTGGGAGTTGCCACCATGATGACCACAAGCCTGAATCGTGCGGCGGTTTCGATTCTAAGTCTCGTCTTGCTTGCCGGCCTTGTTGGGGAAGCCAGAGCCCAAAATCCGACGCCCGTGGAGATGGTTGATGGTTTGAATGCCGTCTTCGGCAAACATCCCCAGACGCGGGCGGGCCATGCCAAGGGTTTCTGTGTTAGCGGCAATTTCACGCCCGCGGCAGATGCGGCCTCGCTGTCCAAGGCCCCACAATTCGCCAAGCCCGTTCCTCTGCTCGGACGTTTCTCGCTCGGCGGTGGCAATCCGCAAGCCCCCGACAACGCCAAGGGCAACCCGAAAGGGCTTGCGCTTCGCTTTGATCTTGGCGACGGCGCCTCAAGTGACTTCGTGATGATCTCGGCGCCGGTGTTTCTTGCCAAGACGCCCGCGCTGTTCTTAGAGCTGTTGCAGGCCATCGCCTCTGGCGACCCGGAGAAGCCCAAGACCTTTTTCGCGGCGCATCCTGAATCGACGCGGCAGGGCGCGTGGCTCAACGCACGGCCCGTGCCGGCAAGCTATGCCGGGGTGAATTTTTTTGGAGTGCATACTTTCACGCTGGCCAACGCCGGCGGCGAGCAGAAGATCGTCAAGCTCAGGGTGATTCCCAAAGCGGGCGAAGAAGGCCTGACCGACGAGGAGGCCGAGGCCAAGGGCCCGACTTTTCTGGAGGCTGAGCTCACAGAGCGTCTCGGCGAGGGGCCGGTCGCGTTCGACCTCGTGGCCATCCTCGGCCAGGATGGCGACAACACCGACGACTCGACCGTGATCTGGGAAGAAGAAGGGCGCACAAAGACGCCGCTCGGCACCATCGAGATCGACGCGCTCGCGCCGAACGAGAAATGCGACGCCATCACCTTCTTGCCGGGCAATCTGCCCGAGGGGATCGCCGGCCCGGCGAACGATCCCATCTTCGACATGCGCTCCCCCGCCTATCTTGTCTCGTTCAGCCGCCGTACCTCACCCGCGCCCTGACGGGCGAACGATTTATCGGCTCTATTTCGACTGGGCTATATCCGCTTAACCTTGGGCTGAGTTCACGCCGCTCTGCCTTGACAGGACGCAGGCGCGACAGTATCTCCTGCGGAAGGCCTAGCACTCGACTTTCGCGAGTGCCAGCGCGACGCCATCCCGTTCATTCCAAGCCTGTTTTCGGAGAAAAACCCATGAAATTCAAACCGTTGCACGACCGCGTGGTGGTCAAGCGGCTCGAGGAGGAGTCCAAGACCAAAGGCGGCATTATCATCCCCGACACCGCGGCGGAGAAGCCCCAGACCGGCCAGGTGGTTGCCGCCGGTCCCGGCGCCCGCGGCGAGGACGGCAAGCTTCAGCCCATGGGCGTAAAGGCCGGCGACAAGGTGCTGTTCGGCAAATGGTCGGGCACCGAGGTCAAGATCGACGGCGATGAACTCCTGATCATGAAGGAGTCCGACATCATGGGCATTCTCAACTGAACCAATTCCCCTAATTTCTGATCCCCCAAGGAGCAATTTCCAATGGCAGCTAAAGACGTAAAATTCGCCGCCGATGCCCGTGAGCGCATGATGCGCGGTGCCGATATCCTCGCCAACGCCGTCAAGATCACGCTCGGACCGAAAGGCCGCAACGTCATCTTGGAAAAATCGTTCGGCGCGCCGCGCTCGACCAAGGACGGCGTCACCGTGGCCAAGGAGATCGAACTTGAGGACAGGTTCGAGAACATGGGCGCGCAGATGCTGAAAGAGGTGGCGCAGAAAACCAACGACACCGCCGGCGACGGCACCACCACCGCCACGGTGCTGGCTCAATCAATCGTGCGCGAAGGCCTGAAGGCGGTCGCCGCCGGCATGAACCCAATGGATCTCAAGCGCGGCATCGACAAGGCCGTGATCGAGGTGGTCGAGGCCATCAAGAAGCAGTCGAAGAAGGTCAGCGGCTCGGCCGAGATTGCCCAGGTCGGCACCATCTCCTCCAATGGCGAGAAGGCGATCGGGGACATGATCGCCGAGGCCATGCAGAAGGTCGGCAATGAGGGCGTCATCACCGTCGAGGAGGCCAAGAGCCTCGACAGCGAGCTCGAAGTGGTCGAGGGCATGCAGTTCGACCGCGGCTATATCTCTCCCTATTTCATCACCAATGCCGAGAAGATGGTGGCGGAGCTCGAGAGCCCGCACATCCTGATCTACGAGAAGAAGCTGTCCGGTCTGCAGGCCATGCTGCCGCTGCTCGAGGCGGTGGTGCAGTCGGGCCGTCCGCTGCTCGTCATTGCCGAGGACGTGGAGGGCGAGGCGCTCGCCACGCTGGTGGTCAACAAGCTGCGTGGCGGTTTGAAGGTCGCTGCCGTGAAGGCGCCGGGCTTCGGCGACCGCCGCAAGGCCATGCTGCAGGACGTCGCCGTGCTGACGGGCGGCGAGCTGATCTCCGAGGATCTCGGCATCAAGCTCGAGAACGTCACTATCGACATGCTCGGTAAGGCCAAGAAGGTCGTCATCACCAAGGACGACACCACCGTCGTCGACGGCGCTGGCAAGAAGGCCGACATCCAGGCGCGCATCGGCCAGATCAAGCAGCAGATCGAGGACACCACCTCCGACTACGACCGCGAGAAGCTGCAAGAGCGGCTGGCGAAGCTCGCCGGCGGCGTGGCGGTGATCAAGGTCGGCGGCGCCACCGAAGTCGAGGTGAAGGAGAAGAAGGACCGCGTCGACGATGCGCTGAACGCGACCCGTGCCGCGGTCGAGGAAGGCATCGTGCCGGGCGGCGGCGTGGCCCTGCTCTGGGCCTCGAAGAGCATCAAGACCAAGGGCGACAACGATGACCAGGAGGCCGGCATCAATATCGTGCGCCGCGCACTCCAGGCGCCGATCCGGCAGATTGCCGAGAATGCGGGCGTCGAAGGCTCGATCGTGGTCGGCAAGGTGCTCGAGCAGAAATCGGCCTCTTACGGCTATGACGCCCAGAACGACGAATATGTCGATCTGATCGCCAAGGGCATCATCGACCCGGCCAAGGTGGTGCGCACCGCGTTGCAGGATGCGGCCTCCATAGCCGGCCTGCTGGTGACCACCGAGGCTGGTGTTGCCGAGGCGCCGAAGAAGGGCGGCGACGGCCATGCCCATATGCCGGGCGGCGGCATGGGCGGCATGGACATGATGTAGTCCACTGCGCACACGCAATGAGGTAAAAGGGCCGCTCACCAGGGCGGCCCTTTTTCTTTGGGAGGAACCATGACCCATCACCACGACATCGAGCGCGATGAGATGTCGGCGAAGATCGTGCGGACCATGCGCGACCGCAAGCTGACCTTCAAAGCCATCGCCAAGGAGCTTGGGCTGTCGCCTTTCATCGTCACCGCGGCACTGCTCGGCCAGATGTCGCTGCCGCCCGACGCCGCCAAGAAGGCGGCCAAGAAACTCCGGATGCCGGCGGCCGAGGATTTTCTCACCGAGGTGCCGTCGCGCGGCTCGCTCGGCGATGCCGTGCCCACCGATCCGACCATCTACCGCTTCTACGAGTTGGTGCAGGTCTATGGCCCGACGCTGAAGGCGCTGATCCACGAGGAGTTCGGCGACGGCATCATGAGCGCCATCGATTTCGATCTCGATTTGTCGCGCCAGCCGGATCCCGCCGGCGACCGGGTCAAGATCGTCATGACCGGCAAATTCCTCAAATACAAAAAGACGTAAGACTAAGCCGACAGCTTGGCGGCGATAGCGTCGCGGAGCTTCGTCGCGCCGGGGCTCCACGGCGCGGCGCGCGAGGCGAAGAGATACGCCTGCGATTTCAGGATTAGCCCGTCTTCCAGCACTTTGAGGTGATTGGCGCGTAGGGTGGTGCCCGTGGTGGTGATGTCGACGATCAGCTCTGCCGCGCCGGCCGCGGGCGTCGCTTCGGTGGCGCCGACGCTCTCGACGATGCGATAGCCGGCGACGCCGCTCGCCGTGAAGAACCGCCGCGTCAGGTTCATATATTTGGTAGCGACGCGCAGACGGCGGCCATGCGCGCGGGCGAATTGCGCGGCGACATCTTCGAGGTCGGCCATCCGGGCAACATCGAGCCAGCAATCGGGCACGGCGACCACCACATCGGCGCGGCCAAAGCCGAGCGGCTTCAGGAACTCGACCGTGGAGTCGACATCGGGCAGGGTCTCGCGGATCAGGTCCTCGCCGGTCACGCCCAAATGCACGCGGCCAGTCTTGAGCTGGTGCACGATCTCGGCCGCCGAGATGTAAACCACCTCGACACCGTCGAGACCGGCCAGCGCGCCGCGATAGCCGCGCTCATGGCCGACCTGGCGCAGAGCGATCCCCGCGCGCTCGAACACCGAAGCGGCCTGATCCTTGAGGCGTCCCTTGGAGGGGACGGCGATGATAATTTTTCCCGCCATCACGAGGCCCTCTCCACGGCGGCGAGCAGGCGCTCGGTGTGAAGCGCGGAGCCGACCGCGGGCACGGCGCGCGGCGCGCCGAGCGCTTCGAGCAGTCCGTCATAGCGGCCGCCGCCGGCGATCGGCTCGGCGCCATTCCCCAGGCTCTCGATCTGAAACACCAGCCCCGAATAATATTCGAGGTCGCGGCCGAACTCGGTGGCGAAAATCGCCGGCGCCAGATCGATGCCGCTTGCTTGCAGGCGGTCGAAGCGGCGCACCAGCACCTCGAGAGATGCGCTCATGTCGATGCCCGCACCGTGCGCGATCATCGCCACCCGCTCGGCGGCTTCCTTGGGCGGCCCGGAAACGGCGAGATAATAGTCGATCACCGTCGCCACCTCTTTCGGCAAGGGTACCGAGCGAAGGTCGGCGGCGTGATCGCGCAGACGCTCGGTGATCTCGCTGAGCGTGCGATTGCCGGCAAGCGGCAGGCTCTGCGCGTCGAGATAGTCCGCGACCAGTTCCTCGGCGCGTTCCGGCGTCACCTTGCCGATCTTCTCGGCAAGGGCCGCGATAGGGCCGTCGCTGTCGGGACGCTCGCCCCTCGCGAGCCGCGCCAAGAGCTCATGGAACGCGGGCGGGCGCCAAAAATAATGACGGAGCTTCAGCCGCCAGCGCTCTGGCAACTGAAGCGCGTCGAGCAGCGCATAGAACAGCGCAATGTCACCGAAGCGCAAACGGAACATTTTGAGGCCGCCGCTCCTGACCCCCTCGACCGCCAGACGCACGATCTCAGCGTCGGCGCTGTCGCGGTCGGCGACGCCGAAACATTCGATACCGGCCTGGCGGAACTCGCGCGGGCGCGTCGGGCTTCTGGCCTGCGGCTGAAAGCGGAAGGCCGGCCCATTATAGCAATAGCGCGCTTCAACATCGGCGGCCGGGTGGCGTTCGAGATAAAGCCGCGACACCGGCACGGTCAGGTCGGGGCGCAGGCACAATTCGTCGCCGGCGAGATCGGTGAACACATAGGTGCGGCTCCGGATCGACTCGCCGATCCGGTCGAGGAACATTTCGGCCGGCTGGATGATGGAGGGCGCAACCGGCTCGTAGCCCGCCCGCGCGAACAGATCGAGCAGCGCGCGTGCCTGGGCTTCGAGAGCCTCGAATTCTTTCGCCGATTCAGCGGACATAATCTTACGCTTGATGACGGGCGAGCACGCCCTTGACGGCCTTGACCAGGTCGGCCTCAGGCACGGCGAACTGCGCCTCGGCCTGCTTCTTCAAATAGTCGTCGCGATTCTCGATCGACGTGAGCGTGGCGCCCAGGATGAGGTCCTTGATCTGCACCTCGCCCTTGGCCTTCTCGTCGCCGCCTTGGATGACCACGCAAGGCGCGTTGCGGCGGTCGGCATATTTCATCTGCGCCTTCATGCCGGCATCGCCGAGATACATCTCGGCGCGCAGGCCGGCGGCGCGCAAGTCTTGCGTCATTTTCTGGTAGTCGGCGATGCGGTCGCGGTCGAGCACCAGAACAACGACAGGGCCTTGGCTCTCGCTCTCTTTATATGCGCCGAGACGCTGGAGCCCGAACAGCAGCCGCGACACGCCGATGGAGATGCCGGTGGCGGGCACCTTCTCGCCGGTGAAACGCTCGACCAGTCCGTCATAGCGCCCCCCGCTCACCACCGAGCCGAGCCTGATCGGCTGACCCTTCTCGTCTTTGATGGGCGCGGTCAGCTCAGCCTCGAACACCGGCCCGGTGTAATACTCAAGCCCGCGTACGACAGAGGGATCTTTACGAATCCGATCTCTGTAACCTGCGGCACTCACTAAGTTCACCATATGATCGAGCTCTGAAAATCCGGCTTCGGCTGTTGCGTTCGCTCTGAGCTTCTTGTTCCAAGCGGCAACCTCCTTCGCTTTCGCGCTAACGAATGGCTCATGCTCGATCACTGCCATAACGTATTCGATCTCACTCGGATCTATTTCGGCTCCTTTTGTGTAGTCGCCGCTCTCGTCCTTACGGCCTTTGCCTAGCAGTGCTCTAACACCGTCCGGTCCTAGACGGTCGAGCTTATCAATCGCTCGAAGTACGCGGAGACGCCTAACGGCATTGTCCTCACCGCCAAGACCAATCGCTTCCATAACGCCATCAAGAACTTTGCGGTTATTGACCTTCACCACATACTGCCCGCGCGGGACGCCGAGCGCCTCGAGCGTATCGGCGGCGAGCATGCACAGCTCCGCGTCCGCCGCGACCGATGAAGCGCCGACCGTATCGGCGTCGAACTGGGTGAACTGGCGGAAGCGTCCCGGCCCCGGCTTCTCGTTACGCCACACCGGCCCCGCCTGATAACGGCGGAAGGGTTTCGGCAAATTCTGATAGTTCTCGGCGACGTAGCGGGCGAGCGGCGCCGTCAAATCGTAGCGCAGAGACAGCCACTGCTCGTCATCGTCCTTGAAGGAGAACACGCCCTCGTTCGGCCGGTCCTGGTCGGGCAGGAACTTGCCGAGCGCGTCGGTATATTCGATCGCCGGCGTGTCCAGCGGCTCGAAGCCGTAGGATTCGAACACGCCTTTGATGGTGCCCAGCATCTTCTCGGTGGCGCGGATTTCCTGCGCCGGAACGTCGAAAAGCCCCTTCGGCAGGCGGGCCTCGGGGCGGGCGGGCGCGTCTTTCTTGCTCATGGGAAACGGTTGATGTTCAAGGGCTGCGGCCGGTTCGCGTTCTAGCCCATGAACCGTTAGCAAACAATGCATAGCGGGCTCATTCCTCACCCTGAGGATTCGGGGATAAGGCCTCCTTATCCCCGCGCTGCAAACCTCGATTACACTGCACGCACCTCGTCCGGTTGAAGGGCGTTTCTCGAGGCGATCTTGAGGCGGGACGGGGTGCGGTGTCCCGCGGGTCAGGCTTCGCAAGCTTGACGCTCGGGCGGCGCCGGGGCTCCGCCCGGGTCCACTATGAGGCCCCGCCAGGAGCTGGCTGACGAC
>DATMDY010000199.1:0-2076 GCA_035557335.1 Methyloceanibacter sp. | reverse complement strand
AGAGCGTCTTGGCGGCCGAATTGATCAGCTGATCCATGGCCTGCATGCCGAAATTCCAGGTCATGAATTCGACGATCGGTCGGAGGCCGGCGAGGGCCGCGCCGATGCCGAGACCGGCGAAGCCGTGCTCCGTGATCGGCGTGTCGACCACGCGCTGGGCCCCGAACTCCTGCAGCAGGCCTTGCGTGACCTTGTAGGCGCCCTGGTACTCGGCGACCTCCTCGCCCATGACGAACACGGCCTCGTCGCGCCGCATCTCCTCGGCCATGGCGTCGCGCAACGCTTCGCGCACAGTCATGGTCACCATCTCGGTGCCTTCCGGCACATCCGGCTCCGGCAAAAACTCGGGTTCGGGCGGAGCTGCCACGGCTGACGGCGCTGTCTTCGGCTGTTCGGCTGCTTTCTCTTTTGCGGCAGGCGGCGCGGACTCGGCCGATTTCTGCTGCTGCGCGGGCTTGGCTGCGTCGTTGGCGGCCGAAGCATCTTCGCCATCGCTCAGGATCACTGCGATCGGCGTGTTGACCGCAACGTCGGCCGTGCCCTCCGGGATCAGAATCTTGCCCAGCGTGCCTTCGTCGACGGCTTCAACCTCCATGGTGGCCTTGTCGGTTTCGATCTCGGCGATCACATCTCCGGCTTTGACCTGGTCGCCCTCGCTTTTCAGCCACTTGGCGAGATTGCCCTTCTCCATCGTGGGCGAAAGCGCAGGCATCAGCACTTGGGTGGGCATCGAACCAAATCCTCAACGCGCCGCGCCGGCGGTGATGTCGGTGTACAAGTCGGACGGATCGGGCTCGGGATCGTTGGTGGCGAATTCTGCGGCCTCATTCACCACTTCGCGCACCTTTGCATCGATCTTCTTGAGCTCATCCTCGCTCGCCCATTTCTTCTCGATCAGGCGCCGGCGCACCTGCTCAATCGGATCGTTCTCGCTGCGGACCTTTTCCACTTCCTCACGGGTGCGGTACTTGGCGGGGTCGGACATGGAATGACCACGATAGCGATAGGTCAGCATCTCCAGGATGATCGGGCCGTTGCCGTCGCGGCACCATTGGACCGCTTTGTCGCCGGCCGCCTTCACAGCCCGCACATCCATGCCGTCGACCCGTTCACCAGGCACGTCGTGGGCCGCACCGCGCTGAGAAAGATCCGTGGTGGCGGAAGCGCGCGCGAGCGAGGTTCCCATGGCGTACTGGTTGTTCTCGATGATGTAGACCACCGGCAGCTTCCAGAGCTTCGCCATGTTGAAGCTCTCGTAGACCTGGCCCTGGTTCGCGGCGCCATCGCCGAAATAGGTCAGCGACACGTTATCGGTGCCGCGGTACTTGCTGGCAAAGGCGAGACCCGTACCAAGCGGCACCTGCGCACCGACGATGCCGTGGCCGCCGTAAAATCCCTTCTCGGCGGAGAACATGTGCATGGAGCCGCCCTTGCCGCGGGAATAACCGTGGCTCCGGCCCGTCAATTCCGCCATGACGCCCTTGGCGTCCATGCCGCAGGCCAGCATGTGGCCGTGGTCGCGATAGCCGGTGATGACGGCGTCGCCCTTCTTGAGTGCCATCTGCATACCGACGACCACCGCCTCCTGCCCGATATACAGATGGCAGAAGCCGCCGATCAGACCCATGCCATACATCTGGCCCGCTTTCTCCTCGAAGCGGCGGATCAGCAGCATGTCGTGGTAGGCGTTCCGCTCCTGCTCCTTGGTGAGCTCGGGGCTTGCGCTGTCAGCTTTATCGGCCGGCGCGCGGCGCACAGGGGCAGCCTGCGCCTGGTCCTTGGCGACCGCCATGGTTCTCCTCGGGCAAAGTCGCCGTCGATCGACGGCCGTCAACCCATAGCGTAAATCGATGGGAGGCGAAAGCGTGCGGCGAGGTCGCATACAGGTGGCAAAGTTGCGCGCAACCACCTGGAACGAAAAGAAAATTACTCGGAGCTGGACGGCCGCAGCCGAGCCTTGGCCTAATCCGTCAAGGTTTGCGCATCAGCGTCAGATCGCGCGGGTCCAGATAGTTGAGCACCACGCGCGCGCGCTCGTCGAGCATGTCGGGGTCGATGCTTTCCGATTTGAGCAAT
>DATMDY010000198.1:0-4695 GCA_035557335.1 Methyloceanibacter sp. | reverse complement strand
ATCCAATCCGGGCCCGGTCAAATATGCCGGCTTCAAGCTTGGGCTATGCACCGAGGAGACGCGGCTGCCTCTTGCGCCGATCTCCGCGGCATCGCGCAAGAAGGTCGACGAAGCGTTGGCGGCGGTCGGCCTCGCGCTCGTTTAACTCGACGGTGAATGTGAGATGGCTGCCAAGAGCGGTGACGGCAGGAAGGTCGTCGCCGAGAACAGGAAAGCGCGCTTCAACTACGCCATCGAAGAGACGGTGGAGGCCGGCATCGTGCTGCTCGGCTCCGAGGTGAAATCGCTGCGCACCGGCAAGGCGACGATCGCCGATGCCTACGCGTCCGACGAACGCGGCGAGCTCTTTCTCATCAACGCGCACATCGCCGAGTACAAGCAGTCCGGCCGCGAGAACCATTCGCCAACGCGGCCGCGCAAGCTCCTGCTGCACCGGAAGGAGATGGGTCGCCTTGCGGGCGCCATCCAGCGCCAAGGCATGACGGTCGTGCCGCTCCGCCTCTATTTCAATCCGCGCGGCATCGCCAAGGTCGAGCTCGGGCTGGCGAAGGGCAAGAAGCTGCACGACAAGCGCGAGACCGAGAAGAAGCGCGATTGGCAGCGGCAGAAGGGCCGCATCATGCGCGAGAAGGGTTGAGGCCGCAGGTGGCACACCTTCGCGCCGGTGCGAAGCTTCCGGACATCACATTGCCGACGACCGACGGCACGGAACTCTCCCTTGCGACGTGCACGGGCCGCAGCGTGCTTGCGGTCTATCCCTGGACCGGCAGTCCGGGCCAGCCCAATCCGCCGCGTTGGGACGATATTCCCGGCGCCCACGGCTCCACGCCGGAGCTCACGGGCTTTCGCGATCGCATGCCCGACTTCGCGCGTCTGGGAATCAACCTCTATGGGCTGAGCCGTCAGACCTCCGACTATCAGATCGAGTTGGTGCGGCGGCTGGAACTGCCGTTCCCCATCCTCAGCGACGCCGCGGGAGACTTAACTTCAGCACTCGACCTGCCGACCTTCGCGACGGGCGGCGTGATCTATCTCACGCGCGCAACCCTCGTCATCCTTGACGGTGTCATCGAGCGCGTCTTCTTCCCGATCGAGGATCCCGCGACGCATGCGGGCGAAGTGCTGTCCGCGCTTCAGAGCGAGTCGTCCTCAGCGTCTTCAACGGAGTAGCCGAGGCGGTCGAGCGCCTCCTCCAGATAGTCAGGCAGCATGGCCATGCCGAGCAAATACTCCTCGGTACGGTTGACGCGCTCGGCGCGGGCGGTCTCGAGCGCCTCCTCAAGTTCATCGGGGCCGTAGGACCCGCGCCCGATCCAGGCGAGGGCGACGAGGCTCACCTGCTCATCCTCGTTAAGGCCGGCGATGAACTCCTTGAGCTCGGCGCGCGTCGGATCGTCGGTGAAATCCTCGAGAATGGAATCGGCGTCATGATCGGACGTGGCGCTATCGTCCCACGCACCAACCTTCGCGCCATATTCGCGCGCCTTGACGATGACGTATCCGACCTTGTTCGGCGAGATCTCTAACGTCGCGGCCATGGTCTTACTCACGCGGAAATCCACCAGGTCTCCGCCTTGGAGGATGCCCGGTTTGCCGCCCCGCCACAAGGAATGTCAGGAGGGGGACGCCGCGAGAAGCGCCGTGATCTCAGCAAACACGGCCTCGAACATCTCGGGCGTGAGGCGTCCGGTGTTCGTGTTCTGCCGGGAGCAGTGATAGCTGTCGAAAAGGGTGAGCCCGATCGGAAGTTCGTGCCGCGCGCCATGGCCGAACGGGTAGTCGCGCCGTTTGACGCCGAAGGCGTCGAGCACCGTATCATGCGCGATCCGGCCGAGCGCGAGCAGGACACTTAAGTTGGGAAGCGCCTGCATGCGCCCGATCAGGAACTGCCGGCACGTGAGAACCTCGGCGGGGAGGGGCTTGTTCGCAGGCGGCACGCAGCGCACGGCATTGGAGATTATGCAGTCCACGAGCTGCAACCGCTCCGGCGCGGTGACGTCATGCTCGCCGCGCGCGAGGCCGGCGGTCAGAAGCGTCCGGTAGAGAAGCTCGCCGGCGTAATCGCCGAGGAAGGGACGTCCGGTGCGGTTGGCGCCTTTCAGCCCAGGCGCCAGACCGACGATCAGGAGCCGCGCATCCCCCCGACCGAACGATGGCACCGCGCCGTTGTACCAGCCGGGAAAGATTTCCCTGTTGCGCGCGCGAAAGGCGACGAGCCGGGGACAGAGCGGGCAGTCCCGGTCGGGCTCGGGAGGCAAGGCTTGCGCGGGCACGGGTTGCATCCGCCTATGCCTAGAGGAGGACGGCGGCGAAAGAAATCTCCGCGCCTACGTCTCGATCAGGTCTTCCGCCTCGAACTCATCGAGTGGACCTTCCGGCTCGGGCCGGCGCCGCGGCTCACGCTGCGGCCGGTCGGCCGGGTCGCGCCCGATCTCTTTTTCCAGATTGGCGAGGTCGATGAACTGATCGGCTTGGCGGCGAAGCTCGTCTGCGACCATCGGCGGTGTCGTCGTCAGGGTTGAGACGACGCTGACGCGCTTGCCCTTATGCTGCAACGCCTCCACCAGGGAGCGGAAGTCGCCGTCGCCGGAGAAAAGGACGATGTGGTCGAGATGATCCGCAAGCTCCATCGCGTCGACCGCAAGCTCGATATCCATGTTCCCCTTGATCTTGCGGCGGCCCGTCGCGTCGATGAACTCCTTGGTTGGCTTTGTCACCATGGTGTAGCCGTTGTAATCGAGCCAATCGATCAGCGGGCGGATTGAGGAATACTCCTGGTCATCGACGAGCGCGGTGTAGTAAAGCGCGCGCACGAGCTGACCCTTGCTGCGAAAGAGCGCAAGCAGGCGCTTGTAATCGATGTCGAAGGTAAGCGCCTTGGCGGTGGCGTAGAGGTTGGCGCCGTCAATGAAGAGCGCAACACGCTCGGTTGGATAAAAATTCATGCAAGCTCCAATCACTAGAATAACGCGTTGAGAGCAAAGATTAGCGCGCCCGAAAAATCGTTACACCGGGTGCTGTCCTGAACATAAGAACGCACATAGGCCGACGCAATTGCCCACACGTCGCAGCATCCTGGTAGCTTTGGGGGGGAATTTTCCGGGTTCCTGGGGAACTCCTCCAGAAACCCTACGCCGCGCGTTCGAAGAGCTTGCGAAGCGCGGGGTTACCGTCGAAGCGGTATCGCCTTTTTACGCTACCGAGGCAGTGGGGCCGGCTGGACAACCGCCTTATGTCAACGCGGCGGCAAAGGTGCAGACAAGCCTGCCGCCCCAGGCGCTGCTGCGGACACTGAAGCAGATCGAGGCCGAGGCGGGACGGCGCGGCGGCAAGCCCTGGGGCCCGCGCAGCCTCGACATCGATATCATCGACTATAAGGGTCTCGTCACCCACGGGCCCCGTGCTGCGAAACGCTACACGCGCGCGGGCCGGCGGCCGCTCGTCCTGCCCCACCCTTTGGCGCATCTGCGGCCGTTCGTGCTTCGGCCGTTGCTGGATGTCGCCCCCGACTGGCGCCACCCCAGCCTCAAACGAAGCGGGCGCGACCTCTTGCGCACGCTGAAGGACGGCGGCGGAGGGCAAATTCTCAAGCGCCTGTGACGACCCCATCCCTTGCCAGCCGGCCGCGAACCGCCTAAACAGGCTCAAATTCGCCAAATCTGACACAAGGGATCAGCCGATGGCTCGCGTCACCGTCGAGGATTGCGTCGACAAGATCGAAAACCGCTTCGAGCTCGTTCTGCTCGCCAGCCACCGCGCCCGGATGATTTCCGCCGGCGCCGACATCGCCGTGCAGCGGGACAACGACAAGAACCCCGTCGTCGCGCTCCGCGAGATCGCCGATAAGAAGGTGTCGCCGGAAGATCTGAAGGAAGACTTCATCCATTCCATGCAAAAATATGTCGAAGTGGATGAGCCCGAGGCGGACGCCGTGCCGATGCTCTCCGCCGACCCGAGGATGCCCGTGCTTGCCCAGGATGATCCGTCGTCCGACACAGCGATCGATAAGATGTCCGAAGAGGAGCTGCTGCGCCGCATGGCAAGCCAGGCACCGTCGGATGGCTCCAATGCGGGTCCGCGCTCGCGCTAAGGCCTGCCCAGCCGGATCGAAGGCGGGCGCTGTTCCATCGCATGCAAGCGATGCCGCCTTCTATGTTAGGCTGAGCCTATGACCCGCCAATACGAGCTGGTCGAGCGCGTAAAGAGTTACGAGCCCGGCGCGGACGAAGCTTTGCTGAACCGCGCCTACGTTTACGCCATGAAAGCCCATGGCAACCAAAAGCGCGCCTCCGGCGCTCCGTATTTTTCCCATCCCCTCGAAGTCGCGGCCATCCTCGCCGAAATGCGTCTCGACGACGCGACGATCGCGACCGCGCTCCTCCACGATACGATCGAGGACACCGGCGCCACGCGCGACGAGATCGACGCCCTCTTCGGCCCCGAGATCGGCTCGCTCGTCGAGGGCCTGACCAAGATCAAGAAGCTCGACCTCGTCACCAAGAAGGCCGAGCAGGCGGAGAACTTCCGCAAACTTCTTCTCGCCATCTCCAGCGATATCCGCGTGCTTCTCGTCAAGCTCGCCGACCGGCTGCACAACATGCGCACCCTCGAGCACATGAAGCCCGGCAAGCGGCGGATCATCGCCGAGGAGACGATGGACATCTATGCGCCGCTCGCCGGCCGCATGGGCATGCA
>DATMDY010000197.1:0-7444 GCA_035557335.1 Methyloceanibacter sp. | reverse complement strand
AGGCCTGAGACCTGACGCCCGCGCGCGTCGAATTTCGGCATCGAGGACGAGCCGAACTCGCCGGACGGCCGGGTCGGCTCGCTCCGGGGCGGGGCATAGGTCTGAGGCGGCGGCGGGGGTGGAGGCGGCTGACGGTAGAGCTCGGCCCCGTTTCCTTGCGGGGGCGCCCGCGTCAGTACGGGCGTGATGGCCTCGATCTCTTTCAATTGCTCGGTGAGCGCCTTGCGAATTGCCGCGGTCGCTTGCGCGGTATGTTCGGGCAAGGCTTCCATCCGCTTCTGCATGTCCAGACGCAGGCTATCGAGATCGCTCGCCGTCCGTTGTGCCACTTCGCGCATGCCGCGCGAGGTATTGTCGAACTGGCCGCGCATCTGCTCGAGCTGCCGGCCGATCTGGGTGATGACCGTCTCGAAGCTTCCCTTGAGGTCGCCGACTGCGCGGGCGGTGTGGGCTTGCGCTTCCTCGCGCAGCCGCTCTATCTGGGCAAGCGCCTGCTGCGCCCCGCCGGCCGTGTCGCGGGCCATCGTGGTGCTCACTTGCTTCGCCCGGTTCTCCGCTTGGCTGAGCGCGCTATCGATCATGCCCGCGTAATTGCGCATCGTGCTGTCGAGGTCCTGCGCCTTGGTGTTGACCGTCTGCAGGAGGGCGAGGATGGCCTGATGCCTGTTCTCCAAGATCGAGTCGATCTTGGCATTCGACGAGTCGAGCGCCTTGGCGGCGGTGAGGATGGCCTGGCCTTGGCTCTCGAAGCGCTGGGTGAGGCCGTGGATCTGATCGAGCAGGGCACTCGACACATCGCGCAGATTCTGCGTCTGGGAGGTAAGGACGGAGACCGCCTCCTTGGACTGGGCGCCGACCTGATCCGCGGTCTGCTTCATCATCGCCGAATTGTTGGCAAGCACCTGGTTGAGCACGGCCGTCTGCTGTCCAAAGGCCTGCTCCGTGGCGCGCGCGTGCTCGCCGAGCATCCGGTCGGTATCGACCGTGCGCTGGCTGAAGGTGGAGTCGATCGCCTGAAGCCGTTCGGCAAGCGCCACGATCACGGCCTGTGCCCGCTCGGTCATGGTCTGGTCGAGGGAAGCGGTTTGCTGGCTAATCGCAGCCTCCAGGGCCTGAACGCGCTGGAATAGCGAGTTGGTAAAGCTCTCGGCGCGTTCGGCGAGCGTCTTGTCGAGCGAGATGGCGCCCTGGTTCACCGAAGAGATTAATTGAGCCGTGCGATCCTGGAGCAATTTGTCGATGGCCGTGGCCCGCTGATCCGCCGAGTCGTTCAAGGTGTTGGCATGTTCGGCCAAGGTGGAGTTGAGCGAAGCTGCGCTGTCGCCGATCGCGGTGGCCAGGGCGTTGGTGCGCTCCTGCAACGTCTTTTCGAGCACCACTGCGCCCTGCGAAACAAGATTGGTAAAGGCCTCGGTGCGGTCCCTTAGGGACTTGTCCATGGCTTCGGCGCCCTGGCCGACCGACGCAACGAATGTATCGGTGCGCTCTTGCAAGGTCTTGTCGAGGATGACGACGCTCTGCGAAACGAGCTGCGTGATACCCTCGGTGCCGTCCTTCAAGGTCTTGTCGAGCGACGCCGCGCCCTGGGCGACGAGATGGGTGAAGACCTCGGTGCGATCCTTCAAGGTCTTGTCGATGACGAGCGCGCCCTGCGCCACGGAGTTCTCGAGCCCCTTGATGCGCTCGGCAAGCGAACCCTGAAGCGCCTCGGTGCGCTCTTTCATGGTTTTGTCGAGGGTGGTCGTGCGCTGCGCCACGACGCTTTCCAGCGCGGCAAGATTGTGCGTCGCGCCTTCGATCACTTCTGTCAGGCGGCCCTGCTCCTTGCTCAAGCGCTCAAGCAGTCCGGGCACGACCTCGGCCACCTTGGTCTGGGCCTTGTGCACCTGATCCGCCGCTTCGCTCGATCGGGCGACGAGAAGCTCGGTCAGCTGCGTTCCGCGCTCGGCAAGCTTCTTGTCGATATTGGTGCTGGCAATGGAGATGTCCCGGGCGATTTGCGTGCCCACGCCCTTCAACGCCTCGCTCACGCGCTGGCTGTTGTTGGTGAGCGCCTCGCGCTCGGTGGCGAGCTCGCTGATCAGGTTCCTGACGCGCAGCTCGTTCTCGCCATAAGAGCGCTCTAGCGCGGCAACTTCGCTGTGCACCATGGCTTCGAGCTCGCTCGCCCGTCCGATGGCGCGGGAGATGGCATCGTTCATGGCCGCCACTTGGCGGCGGATGGTCTGGCCGACGGAAGCGACTGACTGCTCGGCGAGCCTGTCGGGCTCTGCGAGCCGCACGGCGACCTCGGTCATGGCCGAGGCCATCAGGCGCAATTCCTGCGCACGCCACACGAGCAGCGCTAGGAACCAGAAGATGGCGATCGGAACGAGGATGGCGATGGCGGCCGTGAGCCCCTGGGTGGTGGAGAACAGCCCCGAGAG
Source organism: Methyloceanibacter sp. (assembly GCA_035557335.1). Lineage (GTDB taxonomy): Bacteria > Pseudomonadota > Alphaproteobacteria > Rhizobiales > Methyloligellaceae > Methyloceanibacter. The sequence continues at coordinate 5,018 of DATMDY010000197.1, read as the reverse complement.
CCCGGCCTCTTGTGAGATGAGGCCGACGGCGAAAAAGCCACCGATAACGAACCAAACGGCTGAGGCGATCAGCGCCATCAGGAACGGCGTACGCGACGGCCTTTGCTGAAGGGCGAAGATCAGCGCGCCGATCGAGGGCACGTCGTCATTGGCAGGAGGCGCCAGCCGGCGCTGCGGCGGTGGGCCTGCTGGGCGCCGCGTCTTGATGAATTGCCGTGGGGCGGGGGCGGCTTGGGGTGCTTCGAACTCAGCAGGCCGCGCCTCTTCGGGCTTCGGCTCCTCGCGCCTCGGTTCCTCGCGGCGCAATTCCTCGCGCCTCGGCTCTTCGCGACGGGGCTCTTCGCGACGGGGTTCTTCGCGCCTTGGCTCCTCGCGCTTGCGTTGTTCGGCTTTCAGCCGCTCGGCCAAAGTCGATTGCTTGGGATCCAGGCTGCGGTCAAGGGTCGAGGTTTCGCCGGATTTCCTCTCGGTCCCCCGCATGATCGCTTCGATGGGACCCTTGGTCTCGTCTTTAGCTCCCGGCGTCGCTTTTTCAGGCGGCGACTTCGCTTGCTCTTGCGCCATAACGCGTACCTCGCACCCCACTTCCAACCACGAGAGAAATTGGGCGACTTTGCACCAGAACCCCGCCAGCAGCGACGCGAGAGCGTCCTAGCGGGAACGCCTAACTCCCGAGATAAACTCTACCCCGAAGCGCCCCCGACGCATTCCCCCTACTGTCATCATCGTTAACGAATTTTTAGGACTAAAAAAAGCTTAATCGGCAGACATGGTTGATGGCGGATAAACCCTTACGATTTCTGGTCAATTTTGCCGCGTCGGAATCGCGAAACGCCTAATTGGCAAGTACTTGTAAGGCGGTAATTGGCGGTTTTGCCGCGCAAAGACCCGGTCCCCGGCTAAGGGCCGAAGCGGCGAGGAGAAAAAAGGACATGGCGAGCAAGCCGATGGCACGGGCTGAGACGAGCGCCGAGCGGCGCCAGACCACCTCCCGACCGGTCGATCTTGTGCATCTGTCACGTTATACGCTGGGTGACCTTGCCCTTGAACGCGAGGTTCTCAGGCTCTTCTGCACGCAGTCCTATCTCTGCCTCGACCAACTGCGTGTGGCGATATCCGGCAAGGACTGGATCGATGCCGCCCATTCGCTCAAAGGTTCGGCCCGCGCTATCGGCGCCTGGGCCGTGGCCGATTGCGCCGAGCGTGCCGAGAGACTTGGCGATGAGGATATGGCGCAAGGCCGATCTCTATATATTGACGAGATTGACTCAGCCTTGCGCGCAACCCACGTCTTTATCGCCTCGTTGCTCTCCGATCGCTGACGCGGGCGCCCGTGAGATAAAGCGCCGCAAGGCGCTGGAACCCTAGTTTCAATTGCCCTATAGAGCCACCAGCCGCGAGCGGGCAGCCCTTCTCGCACCCCATCCTTCGGACGCGAATGTCTCCCGCGGCCCGGCTCCCAAGCTTGGAAGACGCTTAAGCCCGCCAATGTCATGGCCAGGATCACTTTTATTCAGCACGACGGGACGGCGCACGTCGTCGAGGCGGAGCCCGGCATGACCGTCATGGAAGCTGCGGTGAAGAATTCGATTCAAGGCATTGCCGCCGAGTGCGGCGGGGCCTGTGCGTGCGCGACCTGTCATGTCTATGTTGATGACGCTTGGCGCGAGCCGACCGGGCAACCGGAGCAGATGGAGGAGGACATGCTTGATTTCGCCTTCGACATCAGGCCGTCGAGCCGGCTCTCCTGCCAGATCAAGGTCACCGAGGCGCTCGACGGCCTCGTGGTGCGAATCCCTGAGAAGCAGTTCTGAAAGATGCCAGAAGACGTGATCAAAACCGACGCCGTCATTATCGGGGGAGGGCCCGTGGGCCTCTTCGCCGTGTTCGAGCTTGGCCTGGTCGACATCAAGGCGCATATGATCGACATCCTCGACCGGGCGGGCGGACAATGCGCCGAGCTCTACCCCGAGAAGCCGATCTACGACGTTCCCGGTCTCACCGTAGTCACTGGCCAGGAGCTGACCGATCGGCTCATGGAGCAGATCAAGCCTTTCAATGCCACGTTCCATTTCAGCCAGCGCGTGGAGTCGCTCGAGCGCCTCAATGGAAGTTTCCGGCTGTCCACCGATATGGGAGCGGTGTTCGAGTGCAAGGTGGTGGTCATCGCCGCCGGCGGCGGATCCTTCACCCCAAAGCGGCCCCCGCTTCCCGGCATCGAGCGCTATGAAGGCACCTCCGTGTTCTATTCGGTGCGCAAGATGGAAAATTTCCGCGACCGCGACGTGCTCATCGTCGGCGGCGGCGACTCCGCGCTCGATTGGAGCTTGAATCTCGAGCCGATCGCCAAGTCGCTGACCCTGCTGCATCGCCGTTCGGAATTTCGCGCCGCACCCGCCTCGGTGCAGAAGATGTTCGATCTCGTCGAGAGGGGCAATATCAGCTTCAAGCTCGGCCAGGTGATGGAGCTGCACGGCGAGAACGGTCAGCTCACCTCGGTCACCGTAAAGGGGCCTGACGGCGCGAGCTTCGAGCAGCCGACCGAGGTGATGCTGCCCTTCTTCGGTCTCACCATGAAGCTCGGCCCCGTCGCCGATTGGGGCCTCAATCTCGAGGAGAATCTGATCCCGGTCGACACCGAGAAATTCGAGACGAGCGAGAAGGGCATCTTCGCCATCGGCGACATCAACACCTATCCCGGCAAGCTGAAGCTCATCCTGTCGGGCTTCCATGAGGCGGCGCTCATGGCGCAGCAGGCCCATAAATATGTCTATCCCGGCAAGAAGCTCGTGTTCCAATACACCACGTCGTCGACCAGCCTGCAGAAGAAGCTCGGCGTGAAGTGACGAGGCTCAGCGAGGCGTCAGGCGAGCGAGCGGTAGAGCGCGACCTCGTAAGGGCTGAACAGCTTCATCTTGAGGCGCTGCGGTAGCGGCAGCTCGAGCCGCGTGAACACGCCGCTATTGTCCATGAGGTCGCCAACCCCTGGAGTATCGACGAGGATGAGATAGATCCGGCGGGGCCGTTTCCGGTACGACACGACGATATTGTTCAGGACCTCGGCGAACACCTCCGGCGAGAACGGATTGAAGAAATAGTGCACGGCCTCGCCCTCGGGCGGCCCGACCTGGCTCGCGTCCTCGAGCACGCATTCCACGTTGCGGCATTTCATGCGCGAGCGTGGATATTGCTGGATGTTCATGACGGCGTCGTCGTGCAGCTCCTCGGCGAACTCGATGCCGCCGACGGCCTGGAAGGGATGCTCCGCGGCGAGCAGCAGCACGCGCCCCTTGCCGGCGCCGTGATCGACGAAGGTCAGCCGCGAGAGATCGTAGTCGATGGCGCCGAGCGCCCATTCGAACAGCCGGCATGGCGTCGGCCGATAGTCGTGGCCGTGCTCGCGGTTGTTGCCGCTTATGGTCAGGCCTGCGAGGCGCACACGCGTCTTGGTCGGCGCGAAGAACAGCTGTTCGGTCGGCGGATCGAGCACGTATTCGTGCAGCCAGAAAAGATAATTACGGTAATCCTGTTTCAGCCGGTCGGGGTGCGCACGCTCCCTGAGCTTCGCACCCGTACGCTCAAGCTCAGGCAGGACATTGTCGCGCCCGATCTCGGCCGCGCGCGAGAGCCCTTCCTTGCCGGCGGCGACCGCCGTCTTGGTCTGGCTTGCCGTCTTGTCCGCCAGGTCCGCAATGCGCTCGGCGACGCGACTCCTGGCGTTCACTGCAAGATCCTTAACGCCTCGATGCGACGGTGCGATGGCCTGCGACTCCGTCCGTTCGGAGCGAGGGGGTACCACCGGCATGGCAATATCCCTCTGCCTCTTCAAAGCTTGGTAGGTTGAGTGCTTACGCAAGACCCGTTGCTACCAGATTAAGTTGGTCCAGCCTGGCTTGTCAGCCAAATATGCTATCCGATTGATTTATGTAGGGTTTGAGACAGCCCTAGCGCGCCATGCGCGCCGTGGGGGCGTAGTCCCCGGCAAGATAGCGGTTGAGATCGGCCCTGATCGCCGCGGTCCGCTCCTTGTTACAGTAGCCGGGATTGTCCTTGATGGTATCGAGCGTGGACTGGCGCGTGTAGTCGTAGGCATGCTCGATCTTCTGCATCTGTTGTGGCGGGATGCCGGTCCGCGCTTCGGCTGCGAGATAGGTCGACCTGAGCTGACCAGGGTTGAAGATGAAGCCGCAATGGCTGGCCCGCGCCGAGGTCCATCCCACCTGCACCGGACGCGCCAAGGGATCGTCGGGCTTCACGTTGCGCGCTTCCTTCTCACTCGATGCGCCGGGCGAAGTCTTGATGCCGACCGTGCTGCAGCCCGCAAGCGCGAGCGCCACGCCGACGGCGACGGCAGTTCTGAACATGACGTTTGGGTGGCGCGCTCTCATGGCGGCGATCTTACCGATCAGGCGCTGCCGCCTAAAGAGGCGAGGGACGGGGGCCGGAAACAGGGTGCAATATACAGGAAAGGCGGAGCTTTGGGGCCCCGCCTCCCTGTGCGATGTCGAGCCTCACGCCCGTTCGGGACGCTCAGTCGGCGTCGCGAGACCTTTCGGTCTCTGGATCAAGCGCCATGCTCCTTGGTCTCCCACGAAGCGGCGCCGTGATCCGGCCGCAGCCCTTGTTTTACGTCGCGTTGCTACGACGGGGTTCCCGCCTTTGCCGGGCTGGAACCGCAACAGCGATGGGACTTGTGGCGCAAAGTACTCCGGCAACCTCGCCTTACGGTATGCGGTCAAGGCCGCCAGACCGTAGCACTTCGCACTTACTCACCCCTTCGCCTTAAGCCGCCCTTGGCAAGGACGACCGCGGGCTTGCCTGCCCTTGCAAGCTTTCCGATTGTTTCCCGGAGCCTTCGGATTTCTCCGCAGACTCCTTCCGCAACCGGTCCACTTACACTGCCAGCATACACGATGGTGCCGGGGGTGCACGAAAGGGGAAACGCTTATCCCCGCTATCCACCGAACGGCCTTGAAGCTGCGACGAAAACCATGTTGCGCCGCACAGGAGTTTCCCTG
>DATMDY010000196.1:0-4036 GCA_035557335.1 Methyloceanibacter sp. | reverse complement strand
ATCTATGTCCGTCGAGAATCCCGCCCGCCCGGCCGTCGTGGTGTTCGGCGATGGGCGCGACTGGCATGGGAAAAGTCTGCTCCGGGCCTTCAAGCGGCGGGGTATCGCGCCGCTGCTCGCGCCGCTCAATGCGTGCGGCTTCTCCACCGAGACGGCGACGGGGCTCGCCATTCCCGGCCTGGGCGATCATCGCCCCGATGGCGCGTTCGTGCGCTTCGTGCCGGGCGGCAGTTTCGAGGAGGTCACGCTCTATCTCGGCGTGCTGCATGCGCTGCGCGAGCTCGGCGTGACGGTGTGGAACGACGCGCGCGCCATCGAGCGCTGCGTCGATAAGTCCACCACCACCTTCTTCCTGCAACGCGAGGGGTTGCCGACGCCGCGCACCTTTGCCGGCGTGAATCGAACCGAGGCCGAGCAGATCGTGGCGACCCTGCTCACAGAGGGTCATAAGCTCGTGCAGAAGCCGCTGTTCGGCGCCCAGGGCAAAGGCTTGCGCCTGATTTCGAAAATCAGCGATCTTTCGGCACCAGAAGAGGTCAACGGCGTTTATTATCTCCAGGAGTTCATCCCGCCGGCGCAGGAGCAGCACCAGGATTGGCGGCTGTTCGTGTGCGCGGGCAAGGTCGTCGCCGCCATGATCAGGCATGGGTCGAGCTGGATCACCAATATCAAGCAAGGCGCGCATGCCAAGGCCGCGATCCCGAGCCAGGCGCTGATCGATCTCGCGCTGCGCTCTGCGGCTTGCGTCGGCGCCGACTATGCCGGGGTCGATGTCATCCAGGCGCCTGACGGACGTTTCCTGGTGCTCGAGGTGAACTCCATGCCGGCCTGGAACGGATTGCAGCGCGTGACCCGCGTGCCGATTTCCGATCATGTGGTCGATGCTTTCCTCGACGCGGCCCTTCCATCCATACGCCGCAAAGGCCAAGAGGGCGCGTGACCGGGCCCCCAAAGCCCGAGACGATCGGTCGAGCCTTTCATGACGCCTGCCTTGCCGAGCTCGACGCGCTGAAGCCCGGCAATGTGCATCGCTTTCGTGATGGTCATCGCATGACAATCGCCGATTTCATGGCGAGCGCCGATGCCGCCGCGCCGGCGATTGGACGCGCCGGGCTCCCGGTGGGGGCGCGCATCAGGCGAGCGGTCGAGGCGACGGCGGCGGCCGTGGGCCAGAACACCAATCTCGGCATCGTCCTGCTTGCCGCACCCCTCGCCAACGCGGCGCTGGATCAAGGCAAAGGCGATTTGCAACGACGGCTTGCCCGCGTGCTTGCGGGCCTTACCGTCGATGACGCCCGCGAAGCCTATCGAGCCATCCGCGCGGTGAAGCCTGGCGGCCTCGGCGAAGTCCCCGCGCACGATGTCGCCGTGGAGCCGAATGTGACTTTACTCGAGGCCATGCGCGCGGCGGAGACGCGCGACCGGATCGCCTGGAATTACACCCATGACTTCGTCGACATCTTCGATCTCGGCCTGAGTTGGCTCCGACAAAGCGAGGAGCGCTGGAGCAACGGCCCCTGGGCCGTCACCTCGGTCTATCTCGGCTTCCTCGCCCATATCCCCGACACGTTGATCGAGCGGAAGTTCGGCGCGAGGACCGCGGCCAAGGTGGCGGAGGAGGCGCGGCCCATCGAATCCGGGCTGATCGAATGCGACATGCCCGAAACCATGGCAGCTCCGTTGCTTGCCTTCGACCGTTCGTTGAAGGAACGTGGACTGAATCCCGGCACTTCGGCCGATCTCACCGTCGCCACGCTGTTCGCCAAGGCCCTGCAAGACACAGAAAAGGCCGACTGAGCAGCAAAATCGGCCGTTTCCGTGCGGCGAACAATCGACTTGCCCCACCTTCCGGCCCCGGACTATCTTCTCCTCCGCGAAGCTCTGACCAGGAGTTGCGGACGGAGGCGCTCGGCTTACGCACTTTCGTCTTCTCAGCCGGCGGTGTTACCCGCAGCGCCTGCTGTTTTATTCAATTGTATCAGCCCATTAGGGAGGGGGTTTTCATGGCGAAAATCAGTGGAGTAGGCGTTGGCGAATCTCTCGTCGGCGACGGTAATGAAGTTGCCCATATCGACTTGCTCATCGGCCCGCGCGGCAGCGCCGTGGAAACGGCATTCTGCACCGCGCTGACCAACAACAAGGATGGTTTCACCACCCTGCTCGCGGTGGTCGCGCCGAACCTTTTGTGCAAGCCACCGACGATCCTCTACAACAAGGTGACCATCAAGGACGCGCGCCAGGCGGTGCAGATGTTCGGTCCGGCACAATATGCCGTGGCCAAGGCGGTCGCCGATAGCGTCGCCGAAGGCGTCATCCCCGCGAACGAGGCCGACGATCTCTACGTCACGGTCGGTGTGTTCATCCATTGGGAAGCCAAGGACGACAAGAAGATCCAGGACTTCAACTATCGCGCCACCAAGGAAGCCCTCGCCCGCGCCATAAAGGGCGATCCGAAGGCCGCCGAGGTCACCGCGAAGAAGGACTCGGCCCACCACCCGTTCGCCGCCGGTTGAAAGGGAGAACCCCCAGGTCGGGGATCATCCGGCGCAGGAAGTCCGGGCCCGATTCGGCGGTGGCTCCAGAAGCTGGGTTTCTGACGGCGCGCGCTTAGCGCCAAGATAAGATCGCCGCTCTCATGCGAGGGCGGCGATTTCCTTTTGCGTGACGGCACCGGTGTGCAGCGCCGTGGCGATAAGCGCGCCGCGCGCGCCTATTTCCTTCACTTTGGCTAGATCGCCGCTATTGCGGATGCCGCCCGCGGCGTAGAGCGTCCGCTCTCCTTCCCTGGCACAGACGGACTTCAGCCGGTCGAGGTCGGGCCCCTCCCCGGTGCCGACCCGGTCGAGACTCATGACGATGAGCCGTTCGGGCCACAGCTCCGTCTCCGCCAGCAATGTCTGGGGTCCACGCATCGTCGCACCGTCGAAGTCGAGTGACAGCATGGCGCCATCGCCAAGACTGGCATGGATGTCTTTCCAATTGTCATGCGAGGCAAGGGTCTCGCTGCCGATCACCAGGGTCGCGCCGAGCGGCAGCCAGAAAGCACATTCGTCGGCATCGGAAAAGCCGGCATCGATCCACAGCGTCGTCGTCGGCAGCACGTCGGCAAGGTCGCGGCAGAGGCTGTAATTGTTACCCCGGCCTTCGATGGCGTCGAGATCGGCGATGTAGAGCGCGGTCGATCCCGTGACGTCCAGTAATCCGCGGGCGATGGCCAGGGGATCGTCGGCGGAGCCGAAGGGAGTCTCGAGTTGCCGATAGTCAGCCCGTTTGCCGCCTTTGGCATGGACCGCCACGCCGCCCTTGAGGTCGATGACCGGAATGACTGCGAATTCGCTCATTTATCCGCCGTTCCTGCGCCTTCTCACATCTTACTCTTGTCATTGCCCGGCTTGACCGGGCAATCCAGTAACCCCTGCGCTCAAGCAAACGAAGATCAGGGGTTACTGGATGCCCGCTTTCGCGGGCATGACAAGGGAAAAGAATGAAAAAAAGAACCGTCATCGGGTGGGACATAGGCGGCGCCAACGTCAAGCTGGCACGGGTCGAGGATGGCCGCGTCGCACAGGTCGTGCAAATCCCCTGCCCGCTTCAAGCGGACCGCGCCAAGTTCGACCAAGCCATCGCCGAAGGGCTGAATCTCTGTCCTCCCGGGGGGCGCCACGCCGTCACCATGACGGGCGAGCTGTCCGATGTGTTTGCCGACCGCGCCGAAGGTGTCGCCTATCTCGTCGGCCTGATGCGCAAGACGACCGGCGACCGGACGCTGTTCTACGCAGGAAGGGCGGGTTTCCTCGACGCGGAGCGCGCGATCGAGCGTTGGCGCGACGTGGCTTCAGCCAACTGGCTTGCCAGCGCCACGCTCACTGCCGCGCTTTGCGCCGAAGGTCTGTTCGTGGATGCCGGCACTACCACCACCGACCTCATTCCCCTGAAATCAGGCGCGCCCGTCGCACGCGGTCATACCGATGGTGAGCGGCTCACCGAAGGCGAACTGGTCTATAGCGGCGCCGTGCGCACGCCGGTGATGGCGGTG
>DATMDY010000195.1:0-4008 GCA_035557335.1 Methyloceanibacter sp. | reverse complement strand
CTCCGATGCGCTGCTGGCGTCGAGCTATCCGATCCTGCTCGCTTCGTATGCCGGACGTACGCCGGGTGCATCGGACGCGATCGAGCGGCTCGCGGAGTTCGCCGGCATCCGCCTGTTCGAAGCCAGCATGGTCAATAATATCGGCCATGAAGGCCCCTGCTTCGGCGGCTTCGCGGGCGGCCCGCACATCGAGAAGGCCGACTTCGGCTTGCTGGTCGACGTCGACGTTCCGTTCTTCCCGCGCGAAACCAAGGTCAACGACAAGACCTTCTGGGGTCAGATCGACGTCGACGTGCTCAAGAGCGGCTCGCCGATGTGGAGCTTCCCGGCGAACCTGCGGCTGCAGGGCAACAGCGCCCGCATCGTCGAGCAGCTGCTCGAAGCCGTCATACAGAAGGCGTCGCCGGCGTTCCGCGACGCGGCCAAGGCCCGTGTTGCGCAATTCGCGGAGCAGAAAGCCAAGCGCAAGCAGAACGCGGCGGAGCTTGCCGCCAGCCCGGGCAAGGCCGGCGCGATCAACGCACACTATCTCTGCGCCGAGCTCGCCAAGCGCATCGCCGACAACGACATCATCTTCGCCGAAGCCGCCCGCAATTCGCCGGCGGTGCAGCAGCAGATCCCGCGGCCCCTGCCCGGCACGCTGACGCGCGTCGGCGGCGGCGGACTGGGCTCGTCGGGCGGCATGGCGCTCGGCGCCAAGCTCGCGGCGCCCGACCGCATGATGATTCAGATCGTCGGCGACGGCAGCTTCTATTTCAACGTGCCGAGCTCGGTCTACGGCGCGTCGAAGCAGTACAAGCTGCCGATCCTCTCGATCGTGCTCGACAACGGCGGCTGGTCGGCGGTGAAGGAATCGACGCTGCGCGTCTATCCCGACGGCGACGCCAAGGTCGAGGACGAGTTCGCGGCCAACCTGCCGAGCGACGTCGACTTCTCGAAGGTCGGCGAAGCGTTCGGCGCCTACGGCGAGAAGGTCACCGATCCGGCCGCCGTGCCGGCGGCGCTCGACCGCGCCATCAAGGAAGTGAAAGGCGGCCGCACCGCGGTGCTGCATGTGACGGTGACGCGGCTGTAAGGCCGCGCCGCCACACAGCGGGCGGCATCAATTCGCCCTCTCCCGTCATCATGGGAGAAGGCTCGATTGCCGCCATCAGCAACCTATTCGATCCGCCAAAAAACAATTCGAACGGTAGCCTGATGCACTGAGGCAGTACCGATATGCCGACGCTACGGATGCAAGGCAGCCCCGTGCCGCGTATCGGGTTGAACGCGGCCATTCGCTTGTCCGCCAACGAAGTGCTGGAATACGAACACCCGCAAAGCGGACGAGAGGTTGGCATTGGCGCGCTCGGTCTCGACGGCGCTGACGAGGTTTGACAGCGACAGGTCTCTATACCGCGCAATTTCCTTCAGCCCATGCCAGAAGCAATCTTCCAAACTAACGCTTGTCTTGTGGCCAGCGATGACGATCGAATGCTTGATTACCGAGGACGGCATAGGGGTTCCTTTTGCCCGACATGCTTCGGTGCGAGTGGCGGCGAATCAGCTGCAAAAGTTTGGGCTACGTATCCTGAGTTGTCTGTTCAAAATTGAACATACGATCAGGATACCATCGGCGTGCTGCTCGTTCGCCCTCACACACCCAGCCGCGCCATGACAGGTCGCCGTTCGCCGGCTGCTTGATGCGGGCAATGAGGCTCACAAAAATGGTTATGGCGCCGGCGTCACCGTGTTTGTCTGCTCGTTCAGGACCACGCTCAATAGCGAGCTATGGATTTCGAGATGGCCGTTATATTCGATGAAACCCATGTGACGAAACCTGTTCATGAAGTGGCTCACGCGCGAGCGCGTCGTTCCGATCATTTCCGCGAGCGTCTCCTGGCTGATCTTCGCGACGATCGGCTCCGGCCGGCCTTCTTTCCCGAAATTCGCGAGCAGCAACAACACGCGTGCCAGTCTTTTCTCGGTTGAATTGAAGAGCTGGTCGACGAGGTCTTCTTCAACGCGGGCGTTTCTTGCCAGAATATGCGAGATGAACATCTGGGAGAAAGCGGGCTCTTCCTGAAGCACCCGCATGATCTCGGCCTTCTCGACTCGCATCACCACGCATTCGGTCATGGCGGTCGCCGTCGCCAGCCGCTTCGGCTGTCCAATCAGGCAGCCCTCGCCCAGGAATTCGTCCATGCCCAGCAGGGCAACGACGGCTTCTTTGCCTTGTTTGGATAGGACAGTGACTTTGACCTTGCCCTTCTTGATGTAGAAGACGGAGTCCGCGGCATCGCCCTGCGCAAAAATAATCTGCTTCCTCGGATGGGCGGAAACGGTGCGGCCTTGGGCGACAGTCTCGAGGAAAATCGCAGGGTCGAAGCGCTTGGTGTTGATAGGGATTCCCGGTTTTTTCATTTCGAGGCTCCAATCAAAATGAAATTGCATCGTCGGGATGCGCGCGCTGAATCGAGCGGCTCACTTTCTAACTCGAAGGTGGAACTGTTTGTTTCACTCAAGATGGAACAAGTTCGTCTCGCTTGTGACTCAGTTCCCTCGGCGCCGAGCATCGTACACATACACCCCTGTCGCGGTGCAGCATTCTGCGTCCGATTGACGACTTATCGTCGCGTCAGGAGGGTGGCGCTTTGACTCATTCCCGCTCGAGACGTCACGTCCCAGCAACGGCTGTACAGACCACCCTCCGGTACGCCATCAATCTCAGTTCACTGAGCGCTCGACGCTCGTGCTCCGATGCGCGCACTTGAACGCGCGGCATGTGCATAGCGCCACTAGTGCGCCCTCTTCCAAAAATTGGAGAGGACGTATTCACAATTGGCGACGATGCGGCCAAGGGGTGCGTTGGCACCGCACCTCACATCCGGGAAAATCACTCCCGGCGCATCGTTTCCGTTCAGGCAGCGCAGTCCATCGGTGACTGTTGGACAACGTCGAGCTGGAATAAGAGATATAGTAGCCGCGACCGGGCCTGCCGCGCACGTTCAAGGTCGCCTTGGCGAAAGAACTCGGCAGCGAGCCCCTGCTGTTGAATGACATGCAGCTTCAGCTTGGCCACCCTGGCCTCATAAAGATTGATTGTCCTGACTTCCATATCACGCACCCACCCTGTTCTTGGTTGATTGGAGGAGCCTGACCTCGCTCCCCGTAGGGCGCCAATGGTGAACCGCCCGCGCCAACAACTCCACGCATGGGAGGGTGTTCCAACGTTTCAATGCGAACGGATGCCCAGGGCAGTTGCAATAACATATGTTATGGCGATGTCGTCGAGTCGCCCCTATTTCTCGCGTACATGGCCCCGAAAACCACAAATGAAAACTTTTCCTTCCAGCGCTCTTCCCATGAGCGCGAGTCACTTCAGGCTCGTAAAGCGAAGCGGGCGGAAGAGGCGGTGGCGGCAATGGCGGAGTATGAGCACAATCAGCGGGCGACGCTTGAGCGGACAGCAAAGCTGAGGGCGGATCGCCTTGCGCAACAGGCCGAGTCTGTCGAAAAGAAGCCGAAGCGCAAGACAAACGCCTCCTAGCATTCCGCTTGCTCTTTGTGGCCTGAACCATCGGAGGAGGCCTTCGATCCGAAGCTCCGGTGACATGAAGAGCCCGGCGTCGCGGCCAGGGCTTCTTCGTTAGAGTGGCCCTTCGCGCCGCTTTTCCTTTTCCGCACCTGCGCGATACAAGTCACGAGTCGCTTGCTCTGTACGTGCGTTTCGCCTCCGATACATATTCACGCCATAGACCAGCGCCGCGAGTAGCAACAGCGGCCCAAGGACAGTGGCGATGGCCCAGAGGCCTCCGTGATCGAACATGAATCACCCTATTTGATGTCCAACGACAACGTGAGACCGGCAGCCAGGGTTCCTTAAAATGGGGGTGGGTCCTCTGGCGATATGGGCGGCGGAGTTTTCAAATCTCTACGCAACGGGCCGTTCTCATGGCGCGGGCTACTCATAAAGGGCCGCAGTCTCAAGTTGCTGCATATGACACGCTGCTTAATTGCGGCTCCGTC
>DATMDY010000194.1:0-12255 GCA_035557335.1 Methyloceanibacter sp. | reverse complement strand
CCTTGCCTGAGAGCATACCGCTGATCGGCTTTTGCGGCGCGCCGTGGACGGTCGCGACCTATATGGCCGAAGGCTCAGGCAGCAAGGACCAGGCGGCGGCGCGGGCTTTCGCCTATCGCGAGCCGGAGACCTTCCAGGCCTTGATCGATCTGCTGGTGGACGTCTCGGCCAACCATCTGCTGGGCCAGGTGCGAGCAGGCGCACGCGCCTTGCAGATCTTCGACAGCTGGGCCGGCAGCCTGCCCGAAGACCAATTCGCGCGCTGGTGCATCCAGCCGACCAGAAATCTGGTAGCGCGGGTGAAGGCAGAAGCGCCGAACGTGCCGGTGATCGGCTTTCCGCGTGGCGCGGGCCCGCTCGCCGAGCGCTACGCCCACGAGACCGGCATCGACGCCATCTCCTGCGACACGTCCCTGCCGCTCACATTTATCAAGGAGCGATTGCAGAGCCGCATGCCGGTGCAGGGCAATCTCGATCCGCTGCTGCTGCTCGCCGGCGGACCCGAGCTCGATCGACAGGTCAAGACCATCCTCACAACGCTGGGACGAAGTCCGTTCGTGTTCAATCTCGGCCACGGCATCCATCCCGAGACTCCGATTGACCACGTCGCCCGACTCGTCACACTGGTGAAGAACAGCTAGCACGCGTCATGGTGAGGTGCCCGGCCATCCTTCGAGGCTCGGGACTTCGCCCCTCGCACCTCAGGATGACGGCCGGGCCTCGAACCATGCTTGCCTACATCAAGGCCTTCCACATCATCGCCGTGATCGCCTGGATGGCGGGGCTGCTCTATCTGCCGCGGCTGTTCGTCTATCACGCCGAAAGCCGACAAGGCTCCGAGCAGTCGGAGACTTTCAAGGTGATGGAGAAGCGCCTGCTGCGCTTCATCACCACGCCGGCGATGATCGCCGCGTGGGTGTTCGGCCTGATCCTCGCCTTCTCAGGCCTGATCGATTGGTCGAGAGACGGCTGGTTTCACTTAAAGCTTCTGCTGGTTGTGCTGCTGTCCGCCTATAGCGGCCTGCTCGCCAAATGGACCCGGGATTTTGCCTTGGATCGGAACACGCACAATGCGCGTTTCTACCGTATGGCCAACGAGGTCCCCACGATCTTGATGATTCTGATCGTGATTCTCGCGGTTGTGCGCCCCTTTTAGGCGCTCCTGAATCTATTTCCGCCCGCCTTCAGGGTCTGCTATAAGATGAATCGCTTCCACTCCGGGACGCTGTCGCGCTCCCGCTTCCCTCCCAAAAAGATCGGGTTGCCCGGAACGAAGCAGGCTTCCGTCTCTGCCTTTCCGAGACCCATCCTTTCCCCTTCCTTTGTCACCGCGCAGCCCCCGCGCGGAATTTCAAACACCCAAGTTCCATTCCCCTTTTGGAGTAGCAACGCATGCAGGAAATGAAACTGCAAGAATTGAAGACCAAATCGCCGACGGAGCTCTTGAGCTTCGCCGAGGAGGTCGCCGTCGAGAACGCGAGCGCCATGCGCAAGCAGGAGCTCATGTTCGCGATTCTGAAACAGCTCGCCGCGCGCGACGTGGACATCACCGGCACCGGCGTGGTCGAGGTATTGCAGGACGGCTTCGGCTTCCTGCGCTCGCCCGACTCGAATTATCTCGCCGGACCGGACGACATCTATGTGAGCCCATCGCAGATCAGGCGCTTCGGTCTCCGCACCGGCGACACCGTCGAGGGGCAGATCAGGAGCCCCAAGGAGGGCGAGCGCTATTTCGCCCTGCTCAAGGTCAACACCATCAATTTCGAGGACACCGAGAAACAGCGCCACAAGATCCATTTCGACAATCTGACGCCGCTCTATCCCGACGAGTGGCTGGAGATGGAGACGGACGATCCCACCAGGAAAGACAACACGGGCCGGGTGATCGACATCGTGTCGCCGATCGGCAAGGGCCAGCGCGGGCTGATCGTGGCGCAGCCGCGCACCGGCAAGACCGTGATCCTGCAGAACATCGCCCACGCCATTACCGCCAATCACCCCGAGTGCTACCTGATCGTGCTGCTCATCGACGAGCGGCCCGAGGAGGTGACCGACATGCAGCGCTCGGTGAAGGGCGAGGTGGTGTCCTCGACCTTCGACGAGCCGGCCTCGCGTCACGTGCAGGTCGCCGAGATGGTCATCGAGAAGGCGAAGCGCCTGGTCGAGCATGGCCGCGATGTGGTCATCCTGCTCGATTCCATCACCCGGCTCGGCCGCGCCTACAACACCGTGGTGCCGTCGTCCGGCAAGGTGCTGACCGGCGGCGTCGACGCCAACGCGCTCCAGCGGCCGAAGCGCTTCTTCGGCGCCGCGCGCAATATCGAGGAAGGCGGCTCGCTCACCATCATCGCCACGGCGCTGATCGACACCGGCAGCCGCATGGACGAGGTGATCTTCGAGGAGTTCAAGGGCACCGGCAATTCGGAGATCGTGCTCGACCGCAAGGTGGCCGACCGCCGTGTGTTCCCGGCCATCGACATCGCGCGCTCCGGCACGCGCAAGGAGGAGCTGCTGGTCCCGGCCGATCAGCTCAAGAAGATGTACGTGCTCCGCCGCATCCTCAATCCGATGGGCACCCAGGACGCCATCGAGTTCCTGCTCGACAAACTGAAGCAGACCAAGAACAACGCCGAGTTCTTCGACTCGATGAACACCTAGCGGCTAGGCCAGCCCACTCTCGTCATTCCGGCGAAAGCCGGAATCCAGTACTGTTTACGCATGGACTCTCAGCCTTGCGTGTACATTCTCGCGAGCCGCCGCAACGGGACTCTATACACCGGCGTCACCCGCTATCCGAGCCAGCGTATTTGGCAGCATAAAGGGAGCTTCGTTCGCGGGTTCACTAAGAGGTACGGCGTGCACATCCTCGTCTACATCGAGCTGCACGACACGATGCCGGCGGCGATCAAGCGCGAGAAGCAGATCAAGGAGTGGAAGAGGGTGTGGAAGCTTCAACTGATTGAAAGCGTCAATCCCAGCTGGCGCGACCTTTACGAGGACTTTCTGCGCAAGCCATCCATCGTCATTCCCGCGCAAGCGGAATCCAGCACACCCGCGCGGAGTAAACGACCCTGGATACCGGCTTACGCCTGTATGACGGAGTCTGGGATTCAGGTGAGGGCGACACGGCGGGCGGCTTTCACCGTCTCAACCAGCGCTGCAACATCAGTCACCGGCAGGCTGCATTGCGGGCCGATACAGACGTAGGCGGTGGGCTTACCGGCGAGCGCGGTCTTGCCATGCGCCGGCGATGACGCCGGCAGGGCCTCGCCTTCCCGCACCATTTGCACCACCGCATTCGGCAGCGACACGTTACTCAGCGCCCGGCGAAGCTCGATCGCGTCGCCCCCCTCCGGCACGATCAGCACCACCAGCGCCGGCGCCAGCACGTCAAGCGCTCCGGCGAGCAACCCGGCGTGCGCCACCGGGTTCTCCAGCATGGCGCCGGCGAAGGCCCGCAGGATAATTTCCGCGCGATCGCGATAGCGCTCTTCTCCGGTCCACAAATAAAGCGCCATCAGGTTCAATACCATCACGGCGTTGGCGTTGGGCGTCGCCTCGTCGAACCCGCTGAACGGCCGCACGATGAGATCGGCGGTGTCGTCGGCGGCGAAAGAGTACCCGCCGAGTTCGTCAGCCCAATAATGCTTGTCGAGCACGTCAACCCATCCGCGCGCGCGTTCGATGTAGTCGCGTTTTCCCGTGACCGTGGCGAGCGCCAGCGCCGCACTCATCATGTTGGCGTAATCCGAGGCGGAAGCCGGCGCCTTGGCTTCGCCCGCGCGATAGGAGTGAAACAGCCGTCCGCCCGTGACCATGCGCGTGACCACGAAATCGAAGGCGCGTTCCGCTGCTTCCAGCCAATCGGCGCGGCCGCAAGCCTCCGCGGCATTGGCGAGGGCTGAGATCATCAACCCGTTCCAGTCGGCTAGCACCTTGTCGTCGAAGCCGGGCCGCACGCGGCCCCCGCGCCGCTCGAGCAGCTTGGCACGCATCTCGATCAGCCGTGTCTCGGTCTCGGCGTCGCGCAGATCGAGCGAGTCGAGACGGTTGAGGATATTGTGGCCCTCGAAATTCCCCGCTTCCGTCACGGCGTAAATCTCGGCGAACAGGGCCGCGTCCTCCTTGCCCAAGACTTCCTCAATCTCTGAGAGGCTCCACACATAGAACTTGCCCTCCTCGCCCTCGCTGTCGGCGTCAAGCGACGAGGCAAATCCCCCTCCCTCGACCACCATCTCGCGCAACAGCCATGTGACGGTTTCGGCGATGCGTTCGGCATAAAGCGGCGTGGTGTTCTCGCGCCAGGCCTCGGTCATGAGATCGAGCAGCAGCGCGTTGTCATAGAGCATCTTCTCGAAATGCGGCACGAGCCAGCGCGGGTCCACGCTGTAGCGCGAGAAGCCGCCGCCGAGATGATCGTAGATGCCGCCTTGCGCGATATGCGTGAGCGTGAGCTCGACCGCTTCGAGCGGACTGTCGAAACCGTAGCGCAGACCCGCGCGCCACAGAAACGCGAACAGCGACGTTTGCGGAAATTTCGGCGCGCCATGCAAGCCGCCATTCATCGGATCGATTGCCGCGAGCATGCGCCGGGCGATGTCGGCGAGCATGGTCTCGCCCGGCGGTTCGGCGCCCGCCGCGCCGCGCTGCCGCGGCTTAAGCTGCGCCTTCAGCACGTCGGCGTTCTGCCGGATCTTGCCCGGCTCCTCCGCATGGATGCGCGCCACCTCCTTCAGCACGCGCGCAAAGGACGGCCGGCCGAAGCGCTCCTCCTTGGGGAAATAAGTGCCGCCCCAGAACGGCTCGGCGTCGGAGGTGAGGAACATGGTGAGCGGCCAGCCGCCCTGCTCGCCGAGCGCATGCAGCGCGCCCATATAGATCGCGTCGATGTCCGGCCGCTCCTCGCGATCGACCTTGATGTTGACGAACAGCTCGTTCATCAGGCGCGCGGTCGCCTCGTCCTCGAAGCTCTCATGCGCCATGACGTGGCACCAATGGCAGGCGGCATAGCCGACCGAGAGCAGGATGGGCTTGGCCGTAGCGCGCGCCTCGGCCAGCGCCGCAGGGCCCCAGGGGCGCCAATGCACCGGATTGTCCTTATGCTGGAGCAGATAGGGACTGGTCTCGCCCCCAAGCTGGTTTCCGGATATGCGCTCCTGCATGGCCCTTCCTTTCGCCGCCCCTTAAGATAACGCAATGGACCCCCGGTTCGTCGCCTTGTTGTTGACGAAGAAATCGCCTCCCCCCTTGAGGGGGAGGCCGGCCGGCTTTCAGCCGGCCGGGAGGGGGGTGAGCCGCAGACTCGGAAACCGTGATTTACCCCCCTCCCTAACCCTCCCCCGCAAGGGGGGAGGGAATCGTCCCGCATGACCGCGGCGGATACCATCGTCGCGCTGGCGAGCGGGGCAGGGCGCGCGGCGGTCGCCGTGATCCGCGTCTCCGGTGCGCGCACGCGCGACGTGCTTGAGGCGCTCTGTGGCACCCTGCCCGAACCGCGTCACGCAACGTTGCGCAAGCTGCGTGATCCGCGCAGCGGGGCGCTGATCGATCGCGGACTGGTGCTGTGGTTCCCGGCGCCGGCGAGCTTCACCGGCGAGGACATGGCCGAGCTTCACGTGCATGGCAGCCGCGCCGTGATCCGCGAGGTGATCGATGCGGCGCTGACCGTCGAAGGCACGCAGCTCGCCGAGCCCGGCGAATTCGCGCGGCGCGCGTTCGAGAACGGCAAGCTCGATCTCACCGAGGTCGAAGGTCTTGCCGATCTGGTCAATGCCGAGACGGAAGCGCAGAGGCGGCAAGCCCTTGCGCAATCCGAAGGCTCGCTGCGCACGCTCTATGAAGGGTGGCGCGCGGAGCTGCTCAAGGCGCAGGCGTTGATGGAGGCGGGACTCGATTTCGCCGACGAAGGCGACGTGGTGGCCGATGTCGCCGTGAAGTCCGAAGCGATCGTTGCGAGTCTGCTTCAATCGATTTCGCATCATCTCGCCGACCGGCGCGGCGAACGCTTGCGCGACGGTTTCCGCGTGGTCATCGCGGGGCCGCCCAATGCCGGCAAGTCGAGCCTGTTGAATGCGCTGGCGCGGCGCGATGTCGCCATCGTGTCGGAGGAGGCGGGCACCACGCGCGACGTGATCGAGGTCCATCTCGATCTCGCCGGCATCCCCGTGCTGCTGATCGACACCGCGGGCCTGCGCGCGGCGGAAGGGCGGGTCGAGGCGGAGGGGGTGCGGCGGGCGCTGGCGCGAGCGGAAGCTGCCGATCTCGTGCTGTTTCTGGTCGATGCTACCGCGCCGCAATGGACCCCGCCGTCGGATTTCCGGGGGTTCGGCAGCTTCCTATTAGCGGATGCAGTTTCACCGCAATTCGACGCAGTTACTACGCAAATCACCGCAATTCTCGTGTTGAACAAACGCGATCTTGTACCACCCGAAATGCCGGTACCGGACGGCGTCATCGCTATCTCGGCCAAGACCGGCGAAGGTCTCGAAATTCTGCTTAAGTTATTGGAACACCAGGCGATTTCTGCAACGACATCGGATTCCGGCGCGCCGCTGCTCACCCGCACCCGCCACCGCCTCGAGTTGGAATCAGCTCATTACACCCTGTCCCGCTTCATGGATAAGTCCTTGATTTCAGAACTAAAAGCGGAGGAGTTGCGGGTGGCCGCCCGCCATCTCGGGCGTCTCACCGGCCATATCGACGTCGAGGATGTGCTCGGCGCCATCTTCGCCGAGTTCTGCATCGGCAAGTAAGTCACGGATAAGACTTGGCTATTCAGCATTGGCGCGGTTGATTCACGTGAAACAATGGACGCGTCGGCGCGAAGCCATTACCTAGCGCCCATGAGACTCAACGGATTCGACGTCATCGTCATCGGCGGCGGCCATGCCGGTTGCGAAGCAGCGGCGGCAGCGGCGCGCATGGGTGCGCGCACGGCCTTGATTACGCACAAGTTTTCCACCATCGGCGAGATGTCGTGCAATCCGGCCATTGGCGGCCTCGGCAAGGGTCATCTCGTGCGCGAGATCGACGCTCTGGACGGCTTGATGGGCAGGGTGGCCGATGCCGCCGGAATCCAGTTCCGTGTGCTCAACCGGAGCAAAGGCCCAGCCGTTCAAGGTCCTCGCGCCCAGGCCGACCGCAAGCTTTACCGCCAGGCGATGCAGGCGGCCATCCGTGCCACGCCAAATCTCGAAGTGATCGAGGCGACGGTCGAGGACCTAATCGTCGACGGTAATAGGGTTAACGGAGTCCTAACGGCTGACGGCCGTAGTCTCCGCGCCGGCGCCGTGGTGCTCACCACCGGCACCTTCCTCCGCGGGTTAATCCATATCGGCGAGCGCAAGATCCCGGCCGGCCGCATCAATGAGGCCCCTGCCCTCGGTCTCTCCGAGCGGCTCTATGGGCTGGGCCTTCGCATGGGCCGGCTCAAGACCGGCACCCCACCCCGCCTCGACGGCAAGACGATCCGGTGGGACGGTCTTCAGGTGCAGCCTGGCGACGACCCTCCCCAACCCTTTTCCTTTCTGACGAAGTCGGTCACCACGCCGCAGATCGTATGCCACATAACCCACACGACGGCAGCGAGCCACGCCATCATCGAAGCCAATCTCGCCCGCGCGCCGATGTATTCGGGCGCCATCGAGAGCGTCGGTCCGCGCTATTGCCCCTCCATCGAGGACAAGGTGGTGCGCTTCAAGGAGCGCGGCAGCCACCAAATCTTCCTCGAGCCGGAGGGCCTCGACGACGACACGGTCTATCCGAACGGCATCTCGACCTCACTCCCTGAGGACGTGCAGCACGCCTTCCTCAAGGCCATCCCCGGACTCGAGGAGGCGCGGGTGATCCAGCCAGGCTATGCCATCGAATACGACTATGTCGATCCGAGCGAACTGCATCCGAGTCTCGAAACCAAGGCCATAGGCAGACTGTTTCTCGCGGGCCAGATCAACGGCACCACCGGCTACGAGGAAGCCGCCGGACAAGGTCTCATCGCCGGCATCAATGCCGTGCTTGCCGCGTCCGGTGCGGTGAACCGCTTCAGCGTAAGCCGGGCCGACGGCTATCTCGAGGTGATGATCGACGACCTGGTCACGCGCGGCGTGACCGAGCCCTATCGCATGTTCACTTCCCGCGCCGAGTATCGGCTGACGCTTCGCGCCGATAATGCCGATCAGCGCCTGACGCCTTTGGGCAGTGCCGTTGGCTGTGTCGGTGAAGAGCGCAGGGTGTCGTTTGACGCCAAGCAGAAACAGCTTGCCGATGGTGATTCCCTGTTGCGGAGCCTCACGCTCACCCCAGATCAGGCCGCCAAGCATGGCCTCGCCATCAACCGCGACGGCCGCAAGCGCAGCGCCTTCGAGCTGCTGAGCTATCCCGATATCAATCTCGCCCGCCTCATCGCCATCTGGCCCGAGATCGGGCGCATCGATGTGAAAATTGCTGGCCAACTCGCCGTCGATGCTCGCTACGCCGTCTACGTCAAGCGCCAGGAACTGGACATCGCCGCCTTCCGCAAGGAGGAAAGCATCGTCATTCCCCGCGACTTCGCCTTCGACCGGCTGCCTGGCCTCTCTACCGAACTTCGCCAGAAGCTCGAGCGCCAGCGGCCGGCAAGTCTTGGCCAGGCGGCACGGCTCGATGGCATGACCCCGGCCGCTCTGCTCCTGCTGCTCGCTCACCTGAAGAAGGGCGCGGCGGCGAAGAGCGCCTGAGCATGACGGAGCATGGGCCAATCTCGATCGAGGGCCCTGAAGACTTCGCGGCAGCCTTCAAGGTTCCACGTGAAACAATCGACCGGCTCACCCGCTACGCCGAGCTCTTGGTCCGTTGGCAGAAATCGACCAATCTCGTCGCCTCCTCGAGTCTGCCGGCCCTGTGGTCCCGGCACTTCGCCGACTCCGCCCAGCTGCGCGACCTTGCGCCGGAGGCGCGACTCTGTCTGGATCTAGGCTCAGGGGCGGGTTTTCCCGGGCTCGTCGCCGCGATCCTGCAAGCCGGAGTACCGGACCTCCGCATGCATCTGGTCGAAAGTAACCGAAAGAAGTGCGCGTTCCTCGCCGAGGTCGTGCGCGAGACCCAGGCCCCTGTGGACATTCACGCCATGCGTATTGAAGACCTGGCCGAAAGTCCGCACAGCCTAGTGCCGGATGTGGTCAGCGCGCGGGCGCTGGCGCCGTTGCCGCGTCTCTTCGAACTGGCGGCACCGTTTTTCGGCGCGAACACAAGGGGGCTATTCCTGAAAGGACGCGAGGCAGAAACCGAGATCGAAAAGGCGAGGCGAGGGTGGGCGTTCGATTGCCGCCTGCACCCGAGCCTGACCTCGACAGACTCGTCCATCGTCGAGGTGACGGGACTTCGACCGAAGACGAGCGAGCCATGAGCATGGTCGGACGTCACCAGACCCGCGTACTCGCCCTTGCCAACCAGAAGGGCGGCGTAGGCAAGACCACGACGGCCATCAATCTCGGCACGGCGCTCGCAGCAGTCGGCGAGCGTGTGCTGATTATCGACCTCGATCCGCAAGGCAACGCCAGCACCGGTCTCGGCATCGATAATCGTCCGGTCTCGACTTTCGACGTGCTGAGTGGTCACGCGACGCTCGCCGAAGCGCGTGTGGCGACACATGTGCCACGCCTGTCGATTGCGCCGGCCACCATCGATCTCATGGCCTTCGAGCGTGAAGCGACGAGCTCGGGCGGCAAGCACTATCGGTTACGGGATTGCCTGGCGGTCATGACGGCTGGAGAAGATCAAGAGAATACAACAACTTACGTCCTGATCGATTGTCCACCCTCGCTGAATTTACTAACCGTTAACGCTCTTGCTGCTGCTGATGCCGTGCTGGTGCCGCTGCAATGCGAGTTTTTCGCGCTCGAAGGCTTGGCGCAGCTTCTCGACACGGTGGAGGAGATCAGAGTGCGGCTTAATCCCAAGCTCCAAATCCACGGCGTGGTGCTCACCATGTACGACCAGCGAACCAGCCTGTCCGAGCAGGTGGTCGAGGATGTGAGGCGTGTGCTGGGCGAGAAGGTCTACACCACGGTCATCCCGCGTAATGTGCGCGTGGCCGAGTCACCCTCGCATGGGAAGCCGGTGCTGCTTTACGACTATCGCTGCTCCGGAAGCCAAGCCTATATCCGACTCGCGTCGGAGGTGATCGAGCGCGAACGGCGGATGCGCGCGGCGTGAAAAATGAAACGCCTCGAGACGGGGCAAGGAGGAGGTTCATCAATGACGGCAAGCACGCAGAAGAATCGACTGGGGAGAGGCTTGGCGTCGCTCATCAATGAGCGGTTCGACGAGACCGGCATCGGCGCGGAGGACCGAAGGAGCCTGCCGCTCGCACTTCTCCGCACCGGCCGCTTCAATCCGAGGCGAAGCTTCCCGGAGGAGCAGCTCGAAGAACTCGCGGCGTCGATCCGCGAGCGCGGGCTGGTGCAGCCGCTCGTGGTGCGACCGATCGCGGGCGAGACGCGGGCCTATGAGATCGTAGCCGGCGAGCGGCGCTGGCGCGCGGCCCAGCTTGCCAATCTCCATGAAGTTCCGGTTGTCGTCCGTGCACTCTCCGATCACGAAGCCGTCGAGATCGCCATCATCGAGAACGTTCAGCGCGAAGACCTGAACGCCATCGAGGAAGGTGAGGGCTACCGGCTGCTCATGGACGGCCACGGCTATACGCAAGAGGACCTCGCCAAGGTCATTGGCAAGAGCCGCAGTCATCTCGCCAATACGCTGCGCCTGTTGAAGCTCCCCGACAGCGTTCAGGAGCTGGTGAGGACGGGCGCGTTGAGCGCAGGTCATGCTCGAGCGCTGATCGGCCGCGAAGATGCGACGGCGCTGGCGACCCGCATCGTCAATCTGGGGCTAAGCGTGCGCCAGGTGGAGGTGCTCACTCAGGAGCAGAGCGGCAGGCCTAAGCCGCGCAAAAACAAGATCAAGGACGTCGACACCAAGGCGGCGGAAGCGGAGCTCAGCCAAGCTCTCGGTCTTGGCGTGGAGATTCGTCCGGGGCGCGGGGAGAAGGGTGAGCTGCGTATCCGCTATACGAAGCTGGAACAGCTTGACGACGTTTGCAGCCGCCTGATGCGCCACTCCGGCCGCTAGGCTCAGCCGCTGAGGAATTCCTCGGCGCGGAACAGAGATTTGAAGGGGATGCCAGCCTTCGCGTAAAGCTCGGCCGCGCCCTCGCCGCGGTCCAGGATCGACAGCACGAGCGCGACTTTGGCGCCGGCGTCCTGCACAGCATTCACCGCATCCATCGCCGAGCCGCCGGTGGTAGTGACGTCTTCGAGGATGACCACGGTCTTGCCGGCGATGTCGGTGCCGTCGATACGTTTCTTGGTGCCGTGATCTTTGACGGCCTTGCGCACGAAGAAGCCGGAAAGATACCGCTCAAAATCGGGGCTCCGCATGGCGACCGGCGCTATCAAGGGAACTGCACCCATCTCGATGCCGCCGATGCAGTCCGCGCTAACACCTTGAAGTTCTTCCAGAATTAGTTCGGCAAGCAGGCCCGCGCCCTCGGGATCGAGCATCGCCGGCTTCATGTCGAAATAGTAGTCGCTCTCTTTCCCCGAGGCGAGCACGATGCGGCCGCGCCTGAAAGCGCGCAGCTTAAGGAGGTTGAACAGGCTGTTGCGGCGCTCAAGCGTTCGGCTGGTCTGGTCCATGGCGATATGCATACAACGGCAAGACGTGGCGTCAAATCCTCGACGCGAGCGTGAGCAGAAGCCGCTCGGCGAAAGTAGCTTCGAGGTCGGGTGTCCGACGCGAGCGCCTAGTCGCTTCCTGGATCAAGGGGAGCGCTTGCGCTAACCGCCCCGCCCCCCATTTCCGGTAATGAATGAGGAACTGAGGCTCGCGCTTGAAATGCGGCCGAGGCCTCAGCGATTTCATCGCCTGTTCCACGCTGCCGCCACCGGCTTGCGCTGAGGCCACGCGGTGCAATTGGGTAAAGTGCCGGCCGAGCGCGGCGAGAGCGGCGGCACAATCGGTGCCCGAAGCCGCCAGCCGCTGAAGCTCGCGCAGCGCCTGGCCGGAGTCGCCGCTGCTTGCCGCGTAAACGAAATTCTCCAAGGCGATCTCGCCAGCGTCGCCTACCACCGCCTCGATGTCATCGTAGGTGATGCTGGTTCCACCTCGTGCATAGAGCGCGAGCTTCACCACCTCCGAGCGCGACAAAGCCTGGTCGGCGCCGAGCCTAGTCATCAGATAATTCCGCGCTTCGCTGTCGATGCTGAGACCTGCCTCGGC
>DATMDY010000193.1:0-2197 GCA_035557335.1 Methyloceanibacter sp. | reverse complement strand
ACCACAGCGGCGGGTGCGGCTTCTGCACCGGTTTGAGCACCATCGGTTGCTTGTCGAAACGGTAGAATTCGCCTTCGAAGCTCAACTCCTCCGAGGTCAGTCCCTTGAGCAGGACCTGGAACGCCTCGTGGTACATCGCCTGCGTTTTTGCGAAGTCGAGGCCGTAAGCCAAGGTCTCGTACATCGAGACGCCGCGGCCGACGCCGAGCTGGAAGCGTCCGCCGCTCATCTGATCGAGCATGCAGACTTCTTCGATCAAGCGCAGCGGGTGATAGAACGGCAGGAGGTAAACCAGCGGCCCGAACCGGAGCTTGCTGGTGCGGTACGACAGCGCGGCGAAGATCAGCGCTGGCGACGCCGCGGCGCCGAGTGGCGTCGTGTGATGCTCGGCCACGTGGTAGCCGTAGAAGCCTGCGCGCTCATAGGCCTCGGCGATGGTCAGCCGATCGGCGTAGAGCTGCCCGAGCGGTACACCGGCGTCGTCGATGTGGTCGAAGATTCCGAATTTCATTTCTGGCTACCGCCCTCACAGCACGTCATGCCCGGCCTTGTGCCGGGCATCCACGCCTTGCTTTCACCGGCTTCGCGTTGAGGCAAGGCGTGGATGGCCGGGACATAGGCGAGCGAAGCGACGCCGTCCTTCGGACGGCTATGCCCGGCCATGACGGTGGATGCGCATCATTCCTCTTGTCCGATCAGTTTCCGCGCAGCCAGATGCGTGAACCGGACAGCCGTGGGACAAGCCCGGCCATGAGGCATTGTAAGGCTGCTCGCATTTGGGAAGAACGTCGGCTGCCGCGGATTACTTCCAATCGATCTTGGTGATCTCGTAGGCCTTGGCGCCGCCAGGGGTCACCACCTCAACCGACTCGCCCTTCTTTTTGTTGATCAGGGCGCGCGCGATCGGCGAGGTGATCGAGATGCGGCCTTGCTTGGCGTCCGCTTCGGGCTCGCCGACGATCTGCCACACCTGTTTTTTGTCGGTGTCCTCGTCGACCAAGGTCACGGTCGCGCCGAATTTCACGCTGTCGCCGGAAAGCTTGGAGACGTCGATCACTTCGGCGCGCGCGAGCTTGTCCTCGAGCTCGGCGATGGCGCCCTCGTTGATCGACTGCTGCTCCTTGGCGGCATGATACTCCGCGTTCTCGGACAGATCGCCGTGGGTGCGCGCGTCCGTGATCTGCTGAATAATGCGCGGACGTTCGACCTGCTGGCGGTGCTTGAGATCGGTCTCGAGCACGGCATAGCCCGCCGCGGTCATAGGAATCTTTTCCATCTCGCCTTCATCCTCCACACCGCTGGAGTCAAAGTCTAGACGCGGGCCGAAAGTGACCTTCCGTCCCGCGCCAAATTCTTTCCCCAACTCGGACCGCCGGAGTCAGGTTTCAGGCCGCGAAGCCTCAGCCCTGACCACCGAAATAGCTTTGCAGCGGGCGCACCTCGAGATCACCCCCAAGATAGGCTTTGATGCCCTGCGCCGCCGCGACGGCTCCGGAAAGAGTGGTGTAGTAGGGCACTTTATGCAAGAGGGCCGCGCGCCGCAGCGAATGGCTGTCGGCCAGTGCGGTCGCCCCTTCCGTCGTGTTGAAAACCAGCTGTACGCGGCCGTTCTTGATGGCGTCCACGATGTGGGGGCGGCCTTCAGCCACCTTGTTGATCGTGTCGGCCTCGACTCCATGCGCGGCGAGGTAGCGTTGGGTTCCTGACGTAGCGATCACTTGGAACCCGAGCGACCGCAGCGTCCGCATCGCTTCCAGGATGCGCGGCTTG
This sequence comes from Methyloceanibacter sp., assembly GCA_035557335.1. Taxonomy (GTDB): domain Bacteria; phylum Pseudomonadota; class Alphaproteobacteria; order Rhizobiales; family Methyloligellaceae; genus Methyloceanibacter. Next base: position 427 of record DATMDY010000193.1, on the reverse strand, counting down.
TCCGAATCTCGCACCGAGACAAACGCCGCTCCGGCCTTGGGCAGGCGCGCGCCCCCGCCGAGCTGGCTCTTGGCAAAGGCGACGCTGTAGTCGCGGTCGATCCCCATGACCTCGCCGGTCGATTTCATCTCCGGGCCGAGCACGGTGTCCACCCGCTCGCCGAAGCGGGCGAACGGGAACACGGCTTCTTTGACGCCGACATGCTTGGCCTTGCGCAAGTAAAAGCTCTGCCGGGGCAGCTTGAAGGAGGCGAGGCTCTCGCCCGCCATGATGCGCGCCGCGATCTTGGCAACGGGCAGCCCGATCACCTTGGCCACGAATGGCACTGTCCGCGAGGCACGCGGGTTGACCTCGAGCACGTAGATGTCGCCGTCCTTGATGGCGTATTGCACGTTCATCAGCCCGCCGACGTTGAGCGCGAGCGCCA
>DATMDY010000192.1:0-13025 GCA_035557335.1 Methyloceanibacter sp. | reverse complement strand
TCGCGCTCGGTGTAGAAATCGTCACAACGCGCTCGAGGGACGCCAAACGCGTTGCCGCCGATGCCGCGGCGAGCGGCTTGCCCTTCACCGCACTGCTTACCGACCGCGCCGGCGCCGATGGTCGCGTGGCGCGTCTGCTTGACTTGTTGAAGCATGGAGCACGCGCCGTGGTGGCCATCGATCCGGCCGAGCGCGGCGACATCTCCCGCTTCCGTGCGCTCGGCTTCAACGGTTATCTCGTTCGCCCGGTGCGACCCGTGTCGCTTCTCACTCAGCTCTTCGGCGCGGGTGAGAAAGACCAAGTGACCCTGTCGGAGGCGGCAGCGTCTTTTGAAATCGAGTCCGGCACGGATCGCGCCGAAGGGGGTTCGATTCTTCTCGCCGAGGACAACGACATCAATGCGCTGCTCGCCTGCACTGTGCTGGAGAAATCCGGCGCCCGCGTGGTGCGCGTCAAGGACGGCGCCGAAGCCATAGCGGCGGCGCGCGATGCGCTGACGGCCTCGAAAGGCAGCGGTTTCGATCTGGTGTTGATGGACATCCACATGCCGGACATGGACGGCGTCGAGGCGGCGCGCGGCATCAGAGCGCTTTTTCCCGAACATGCGCGGCCCGGAGCCGGCCGCCCGCCGATCGTCGCGTTGACCGCCAACGCCTTCGCCGAGGATCGCGCCGCCTATCTTGCCGCGGGCCTCGACGATTACCTCGCCAAGCCCTTCGAGAAGGAGGATTTGGCGGCGCTTCTCGCCCGCTGGTATCCGGCCGCGGAAGACCACGAACAGCCCGGTCGCGGCGCGGCTTGACGCCGGGGAAGGCGCCGGCTTCCGTGGGCTATCCCCAGACTGTCACATAGGCTTCGAATTGGTTTGCTAACCGGCTTACGTTGTGGCCGAATCGGCATCGGTAGCCTACTAAGTCTCGTGGCGCGTTCCTTCCCGGATAGACTGATAGGGCGATGTTCCCAGGATTGACCTTCAGGCCAAGCCAAAACGGCATTTCACCGTTCACCGGGCGCCGCCGTTTCGGGCCCCCCAAAGTCTATGGCCGCATCGGTCCGCTTGAAGTGCGGCTAGCAGGCAGGCGCGCCGAGATCAGGCGCGCCCAGCGCCTCCGCTACAAGGTCTTCTACGAAGAGATGTCGGCCACGCCCGGCGCGCTCGCCATTCTGTCGCGGCGCGACGAGGATTCCTATGACGGGATTTTCGACCACCTCCTCGTGCTCGACCGCGGCGACCCTAATGACGGGCGGCGCTGGCGGCGCAGCAAGGTGGTCGGCACTTATCGCGTGCTGCGCCAGGAGGTCGCCGACCTTCATGACGGCTTCTACACGCAAGAGGAATACGACATCGCTTCGCTTATCCAGTCGAAGCCCGACTACACCTTCATAGAGCTTGGCCGCTCCTGCGTGCTCAAGCCTTATCGCAACAAGCGGACGCTGGAGTTGCTATGGCAGGGCGTTTGGTCCTATGTCCGCGAACATGGCGCCGACGTCATGCTGGGCTGCGCCAGCTTCCCGGGGACGGACCCCGCGGCGCATGCGCTGGCTCTGAGCTTCCTCCACCATAATGCGCTCGCGCCCGAGGAATGGCGCGTCCGCGCGCACGAGCATCTGCACATCGACATGAACATGATGCCGCGCGAGGCGATCAACGCTCGTGCCGCGCTGAAGGCGCTGCCGCCGCTGATCAAGGGCTATTTGCGGGTCGGCGCCTATGTCGGCGACGGCGCCGTCATCGACCACCAGTTCGGCACCATCGACGTGTTCGTCATCATGCCGGTCGAAGCGATCAAAACGCGCTATTTCGCCCATTTCGGCGCGCCGGATGAGCTTGTTTCCCCTATCGCGCCGGAATTTGCCCCCTTAAGTTGACGCCGGTTTGACGGGCCTTCGGCGCGCTCCTAAATTCCTTCCCATCATGCGCCATACCGACGCCAACGAAATGCGGGCCGCGGCCGAGGCCGCTCTCGGCCTGCGCCAGCTCAATGAGCGCTCGCGCGAGATCTTCAAGCGCATCGTCGAGACGTATCTCGCAACCGGCGAGCCGGTCGGCTCGCGCAATTTGAGCCGCGCGCTGCCGATGACGCTGTCGCCGGCTTCCGTCCGCAACGTGATGTCGGACCTCGAAGGCCTGGGCCTCATCTATGCGCCGCATACCAGCGCCGGGCGCCTTCCGACGCAAACCGGCTTGCGCCTGTTCATCGACGGACTGCTCGAGATCGGAGACATCACCGAGGCGGAGCGGAGCCAGATCGAGAGCCAGATGGCAGCAAGCGGCCGGCGCCGCGCGGTGGAGGATTTCTTCGCCGAGGCCGGCGAGATGTTGTCGGGGCTGTCGCGCTGCGCCGGTGTGGTGCTGGTCGACAAGCAGAGCAAGACGCTGAAGCAGGTCGAGTTCGTAAATCTCGGGCAGGGCAAGGCGCTTGCCGTGCTGGTGGGCGAGGACGGCGATGTCGAGAACCGCATCGTCCAGCTGCCCGAAGGGCTGCCGCTCTCCTCGCTTAACGAGGCCTCCAACTATATCAACGCCCGCATCTCAGGCCTGACGCTCACCGACGCCCGCGCCCGCATCGAGAAGGAGATCGACGAGCGGCGCGCGCAACTCGACGAGCTCACCGCGCGGGTGGTGACCGAGGGTCTCGCCACCTGGTCGGGCGCCGGCGGCGACCGCAAGAGCCTCATCGTCTGCGGCCGCGCGCATCTCCTCGAAGACGTGAGGGCCATGGAAGACCTGGAGCGGGTGCGGCTCCTGTTCGAGGATCTCGATGCCAAGAAGGACCTGATCCAACTGCTCGGTCTTGCCGAGGGCGCCGAGGGCGTGCGCATCTTCATCGGCTCGGAGAACAAGCTGTTCTCGCTATCAGGCTCGGCGCTGATCGTCTCGCCCTTCGAGGACAGCGAGCAGAAAATCGTTGGCGTGCTTGGGGTGATCGGCCCGACCAGGCTCAATTACGCGCGTATCATCCCCATGGTCGATTATACGGCGAGGCTGCTCGGGCGCCTTGTCCCTTGATTTTTGTCGGCTTACGGTCGATATGCGCTGGACTCCTAAGTGAAACAGCATCGCCGAGGCGAAAATGCCCGACGACAAGACCGATCCGCGTGAGACAGACGAGGATCAGGCCAAATCAGCCGATTCCCTGAAGGCCGAGACCCGAGGCGCTAGCGCTTCGCCTGATGCGCCGGAAGAGGCCAATCTCGACGCCCTGGCGGCCGAGAACGCTGACATGCGCGACCGGCTGCTCAGGGCCATGGCCGACATGGAGAATCTGCGCCGCCGCACCGAGCGCGAGAAATCCGACACCGCGCGCTACGCCATTTCCAACTTTGCCCGCGACGTGCTGACCATCGGCGACAATCTGAGGCGCACCATCGAGCATGTTCCGGCCGAGGCCGCCACCCAGGACCCGGCGCTCAAGAGCTTTCTCGAAGGCGTGGAGCTCACCGAGCGTGAGCTGCACAACATGCTCGAGCGTCACGGCGTCGTGCGCATCGAGCCGCTTGGGGCCCGGTTCGACCCGAACTGCCAGCAGGCCATGTACGAGGTGGAGAATACCGATGTGCCGGAAGGCACCGTGGTCGAGGTCATGCAGTCAGGCTACATGATCGGCGACCGCTGTCTCAGGCCGGCCCTGGTGGCCGTGGCCAAAGGCGGCGGCAAGCCGGCCTCGCCAACCAAAGGCAACGGCCAGGCGGGACAGCCGCGCCGCGCCGCCAACGATGATTCTCCGGGCGGCGCCGAGCCCGGCGATTAGTCGATTTAACTTAAATTCAGTCCGGTTTGGTGACGCGGCGCAGCGTGAGATTGAAACGGCCGCCTTCGGGCAGAAGCTCGGACGTTCCCGGCAGGATGCGGTCGATGCCGTGAAAGGCGAGCCGGTCCTCGCCGTCCAGCACTACGACGTCCCCCGACCTGAGCTCGAATTTGCGCGTCGGGTCCTTGCGCGAGCGGCCGCCGACGCGGAACACGCCAATATCGCCGAGCGATACCGACAGCACGGGGGCCGCGAAATCCTCCTCGTCCCGGTCCTGATGCAGCCCCATCTTGGCGGGCCCCGCATAGTAATTGACGAGGCACGCCTCAGGCGGAAACGGGTAGTCACCGACCTCGTGCCACAGATCGAGCAGCATTTGCGGCATGGGCGGCCACGGCTTGCCGGTCTCAGGATGCATCGCCTGGTAGCGATAGCCCCGCTCCTTGTCGGTCACCCAGCCGAGCGGCCCGCAATTGGTCATGCGCACCGACATCGGCCTTCCTGACCGCGGCATGGTCGGGGTGTAGAGCGGGGCTTCCGCCATGATGCGCCTTAGCTCGCCGAGCAGGGCGGATTGCGCTCCCGGATCGAGCTTCTGCGGGAAATACTGCACTGGTGCCTTTGCTCCGGCCTCGCGGCTGCTTTACGGTCTGCCCATATAGCGCCTGGACACCGCATAAGGAGGCGAGAGGCCCGATGAGTAAAGAGGCCAACCCCGACGGCTATATCCATGCGCGCGACGCCGAGGAATATCAGCGCCTGCGCGATCAGGCGCTGATATGGCAGGCCGCCACCGAAGCCGTGTTCGACCGGATCGGGCTTGGCCCCGGCATGAGCTGCCTCGATGTCGGCTCGGGCCCCGGCGCGGTGATGCGGCTCATGGCCGATCGCGTGGGACCGCAGGGGCGCGTCACCGGCATCGAGATCGACGGCACGCTTGGCGCCCAGGCGCTGGCCGACCTACGCGCCCAAGGGGGTGCCGAGTTCACGCTGATCGACGCCAATCTGCTCGACCTGGATACGGTGCCTGGCGCGCCGTTCGACCTCACCTTCTGCCGGCTGTTCCTCATGCATATGCAGGACCCGGTCGCGGCCATCGAGAAGATGTCTCTATGGACCAAGCCGGGCGGCACGCTGGTGGCCCAGGAATTCGACTTCGGCTCGATCGCGGTCGAGCCGCCATGTCCGGCGATGGCCGAGTTCAACCGCTTGTTCGAGGGTGTGTTCCTGGGTCATGGCCGAAACTTGCGGGCCGGGCGTCAATTGCCGCTCCAGTTCGAGGCGGCGGGTCTCGGGCTTCCCGACGATACCCAGGCCGAGGCCAAGTTCCTTCCCTTGAGCGAGATGGCGTCCATGCTGATCGGCGTTTACCAAGGCTTGTTCACGGCGGGCATCGCGCTCGGCATCTCCGATCCGGCCAGGGCCGAGGCCTTCAAGGCCGATATGACGGAGGCGGGCGCCGACGGGCGCTACTACTGCCTGACCCCCATCCTCATCGCCGCCTGGAAGCGCGTGGCTTGATTGTTCTTCTCCGCGCCGCCAACCCCTTCTCCTTGCGGGCCTTAGGCTCGCCACCTATATAACCGCGGAACCCTGCCGGCTGAGTCGGCGGGCATGCCGGAGCATGGGGACCGGCGCCACGCCAAGAGTAGTTGCGAGGCGCGTCGTCTCGGGTGCCGCTTCAGGGCCCGGGGGTCTGCCAGAAAGAGAGGTTCGTAATGGCGAAAGTGATCGGTATCGATCTCGGCACCACCAATTCCTGCGTCGCGGTGATGGAGGGAAAGAATCCGAAGGTCATCGAGAATGCGGAAGGCATGCGCACGACGCCCTCGATGGTGGCCTTTACCGATGACGGCGAGGTCCTGGTCGGACTTCCAGCCAAGCGCCAAGCTGTTACCAATCCCGAGAACACTTGTTTCGCCATCAAACGCCTGATCGGCCGCCGCTACGACGATCCGATGGTCGAGAAGGACAAGAAGCTTGTCCCCTACAAGATCGTCAAGGCTGACAACGGCGACGCCTGGATCGAGGCCCACGGCAAGAAATATTCCCCCTCGCAGATCTCCGCCTACATCCTCCAGAAGATGAAAGAGACCGCCGAGTCCTATCTCGGCCAGAAGGTCGAGCAGGCGGTCATCACCGTCCCCGCATACTTCAACGACGCCCAGCGCCAGGCGACCAAGGACGCCGGCAAGATCGCCGGGCTCGAAGTCCTGCGCATTATCAACGAGCCGACCGCGGCCGCGCTCGCCTATGGCCTCGACAAGAGCAAGACCGGCACCATCGCGGTCTACGATCTGGGCGGCGGCACTTTCGATATTTCCATTCTCGAGATCGGCGACGGCGTGTTCGAGGTGAAGTCGACCAACGGTGACACCTTCCTCGGCGGCGAAGATTTCGACATGCGCATCGTCGATTATCTCGCCAACGAGTTCAAGAAGGAGTCGGGCATCGATCTGCGCGGCGACAAGCTCGCTCTGCAGCGCCTCAAGGAGGCGGCCGAGAAGGCCAAGATCGAGCTGTCCTCGACGCAGCAGACCGAGATCAACCTGCCCTTCATCACCGCCGACAAATCCGGCCCCAAGCATCTCACCATGAAGCTCACGCGCGCCAAGCTCGAGAGCCTGGTCGACGACCTCATCCAGAAGACCGTCGGCCCCTGCCAGAACGCGCTGACCGACGCCGGCCTGAAGGCCGCCGAGATCAACGAGGTGATCCTGGTAGGCGGCATGACCCGTATGCCCAAAGTGGCCGAGACGGTGAAGAACTTCTTTGGCCGCGAGCCGCATAAGGGCGTCAATCCGGACGAGGTGGTGGCCATCGGCGCCGCTATCCAGGCTGGCGTCCTGCAAGGCGACGTCAAGGACGTGCTGCTGCTCGACGTGACCCCGCTGTCGCTTGGTATCGAGACCTTGGGCGGCGTGTTCACCCGGCTGATCGACCGCAACACCACGATCCCGACCAAGAAGGGACAGGTGTTCTCCACCGCCGAGGACAATCAGAACGCTGTCACCATCCGCGTGTTCCAGGGCGAGCGCGAGATGGCGGCCGACAACAAGCTGCTCGGCCAGTTCGATCTCGTGGGCATTCCGCCGGCGCCGCGCGGCGTGCCGCAGATCGAGGTGACCTTCGACATCGACGCCAACGGCATCGTCAACGTCGCGGCCACCGACAAGGCCACCGGCAAGGAGCAATCGATCCGCATCCAGGCATCCGGCGGTCTGACCGACGCCGATATCGACAGGATGGTGAAGGAAGCCGAAAGCCACGCCGAGGAAGACAAGAAGCGGCGCGAGCTGGTGGAAATTCGCAATCAGGCCGAAGCGCTCATCCACTCGACCGAAAAGATGCTGTCGGATTTTGGCGACAAGGTCGTCGCCGGAGACAAGACCGCGGTCGAGGCCGCGGTGACCGAACTCAAATCCGCCATCGAGGGCGAGGATAAGGACCTCATCAAGCAGAAGCTCGACGGCGTCATTCAGACCTCGATGAAGCTTGGCGAGGCCATGTATCAGGCAAGTCAGGGCGCGGCGGGTGGCGGAGACAGCGGTCCGACCGACGCAACCGGCGGTCCTGACGACAAAGTGGTCGATGTCGACTTCGAGGAAGTCAAGGACGACGACAGCAAGAAGTCCGCGTAACTGAGTTTCACGGTGTTGGCGCGGGGTCCGGTGGCCCCCGCCGCGTGCCCAACAGAAGAGGCTCGAACGCCGCTGCATGCGGGCGGCGGTGTGAAGGTCCGGAGCGGCGATGGCTAAACGGTGCTACTACGACATTCTCGGCCTATCGCGCGGCGCTCAGAACAATGAGATCAAGGCCGCGTTCCGGCGCATGGCCAAGGAATGTCACCCCGACCGCTGCAATGGCGATCCCAACGCCGAGACGCGCTTCAAGGAAGTCAACGAGGCCTATGAGGCGCTGAAGGACCCGCAGCGCCGCGCGGCTTACGACCGTTTCGGTCACGCCGCTTTCGACGGCGCCCTTGGCGGCGGCGGCGGTTACGGCTTCGGCTCCGATTTCTCCGCTTCCATGTCGGCCATGTTCGACGATCTGTTCGGCGAGTTCATGAACCAGCGCCGGCCGCGCCAGCGCTCGGGCCGCGAGCGCGGCGCCGACCTTCGCTACAACATGGAGATCGCGCTGGCCGAGGCCTACAACGGCAAGACCGCGCAAATCCGCGTGCCCACCAGCGTGACCTGCGAAAGCTGCTCGGGCTCGGGCGCCAAGACGGGCACCTCGCCCACCACCTGCCGCACTTGCGGCGGCGGCGGCAAGGTCCGCGCCAGCCAAGGCTTCTTCACCATCGAGCGCACCTGTCACACCTGCCAGGGACGCGGCGAGACCATCGAGACGCCGTGCCCATCATGCCACGGCGCGGGCCGCGTCATGCGCGAGCGCACGCTATCGGTCACCATTCCCATAGGCGTCGAGGACGGCACCAGGATCAGGCTCGCCGGCGAGGGCGAGGCTGGGGTGCGCGGCGGGCCGCCCGGCGATCTCTACATTTTCCTGTCGATCAAGCCGCACGAGTTCTTCCAGCGCGACGGCGCCGATCTCTTCTGCCGCGTGCCCATCGCCATGACCACGGCGGCGCTCGGCGGCCAGATCGAGGTGCCCACCATCGACGGCGGCAGGAGCCGGGTGAAGATCCCGGAAGGCACCGAGAGCGGCAAGCAGTTCCGCCTCAAGACCAAGGGCATGCCGGTGCTGCGCTCCAAGCAGCAGGGCGATCTCTACATCCAGGTCGAGGTCGAGACGCCGAAGAACCTGTCGTCCAAGCAGCGCGAGCTGCTGAAATCGTTCGAGGATGCATCCAGCTCGAACACCAGCCCCGCCTCGACCGGCTTCTTCGCCAGGGTTAAGGAATTCTTCGAAGGCATCGGCGAGTAGAAACTACCCTTCCCGTTCCGCTTTGACGTAGATTGACGTAAGACCGGCGAGGGACCGATTGCGGACGCGCGAGGATAGGGATGGTACGGCTGTTGAGCTTCGCCGGCAGCACGCGGGATGGCTCCTACAACAAGAAGCTCGCGATGCTCGCCCAGCGCATCGCCGAGGCCAACGGCATCGAGGCGGTGTTCGTCGATCTCAAGGACTATCCCATGCCGATCTTTAACGGCGATCTCGAAGCGGCGGAGGGACCGCCCGAGCGGGCGCGCGCCTTCAAGGCGCTGCTCAGCGAATATCAGGGCGTGTTCATTGCCAGCCCCGAATATAATGCCTCGGTGACGCCGCTGCTCAAGAACACGCTCGACTGGGTGACGCGGGTGCGCGCCAAGGGCGAGAGCGGGCTCGAAGTGTTCAGGACGCGCGTGTTTGCCCTTGGCGGCGCCTCGCCCGGAAATTACGGGGGGATGCGCAGCCTGTTGCAGTTGCGCCAGATCCTAGAAGTCGGCATGGGCGCATTGGTTATTCCGCAGCAGCTCGCAATACCGCGCGCGGGCACCGCTTTCGAGGAGGACGGTAGCCTGAAAGACGAGACGCAGCAGAAGCTCTGCGCGGACGCGATCGAGGCGCTCGCCGTCTACGCGCGAAGATTCGTGTCCGCATGACTTCTCCCCGCGACAGGCTGATCGTGGCACTCGACGTGCCGGATGTCGAAGAGGCCAAGGCCCTCATCGACAGGCTCGGCGAGAGCGTCGGCATTTACAAAATCGGGCTCGAGCTTCTGTTCTCCGGCGGCTTCGCGCTGGCGCAAGAGCTGGCGCGACAAGGCCGGTCGGTGTTCATCGACGCCAAGCTGCTCGACATCGAGGCGACGGTCGAACGCGCTACCGCGGTTATCGCTGAGAGCGGCACAACCTTCCTGACGGTGCACGCGCTGGACCGTAAGACGATCGCGGCGGCGGTGCGCGGCCGGGGTGACACCAAGCTGAAGCTTCTCGGCGTGACGGTGCTGACCAATCTGTCGCGCGCCGATCTCGCCGAGCACGGCATCGACGAGGCGCCGCTCGCGATGGTGCAGCGCCGCGCCATGATGGCGCGGGATGGCGGGTTCGATGGGGTCATCGCCTCCGGGCAAGAGGCGCGCGCGCTACGCGAGCGATTGCGGCAAACCCTGATCGTGACGCCGGGCATCCGGCTGGCCGGCGCCGACACGCAAGACCAGACACGCGTCGTGACGCCGCAAGCCGCCATCAAAGCGGGCGCGGATTATCTCGTGGTCGGACGGCCCATCACCCGCGCATCCGATCCACGTGCCGCAGCCGACGCCATCGTTCAGGAAATCACCGCGGCTTTACCCCAGTGACGCGACAATGGCTGCTGCGAGCTCGTCAGGCTTGCCTTCGATTTTGACCTGTTTCAGCCGCGATTTGGACCCTTGAGCAACGCTCACCGAAGACGCCGGCACCTTGAGCCAGCGCGCGATGAGCTTTTCGAGCGCCGCATTGGCGCGGCCGTCTTCGGGCAGGGCGCGCACCCGCGCCTTGAGCACGGTCTCCTCGCCGAAGGTCTCGATACCGACAATCTCGTCGCGCGCGGATTTCGGCGTCAGCCGCACCGTCAGCATGACGCCTGCATTGGTGCGCCGCAGGTTGCGCTTTGCGCTCAAAGAGTGGGGGCGGGCATGACCGCCGGCAGGAGCCAGCCGAGCAGCACCACGTCGCGGATGAACAGCAGGAACAGGATCAGGATCACCGGCGAGATGTCGATGCCGCCGAGATTGGGAATCACGCTGCGGATCGGGCGCAGCGCCGGCTCGGTGATGCGGTAGAGCGTTTCGGCCACCGTATGGACGAACCGGTTGCTGGTATTGACCACGTTGAAGGCGATCAGCCAGCTCAGGATGGCGCCGGCGATGACCACCCAGATATAGAGGTCGATGACGAGAACGATGAATCCGATCAATGGCACCATTAAAGACCCCCTCCGGCTTGGCCGGACCATGTAGCGGACAGAAGGCGATCAGGGCAAGGGGAGCGGTTCTTACGCCTTGGCCTTGCTTGACAGCCTGGAAGGCCAATCCCTAAATGCCCCGCATCAGGGGCCGTAGCTCAGTTGGGAGAGCGCAGCAATCGCACTGCTGAGGTCGTCGGTTCGATCCCGTCCGGCTCCACCACCCGCTTAATGACCGGTTTTCTCTTTGCTGGTGATCTTGCCGCCCAGAGTCTCGGGTTCGGGCAACGGCTTCGGCATTTGCCCATAACCTTCCGCATCCAGCACCCTGAACAGCATTCCCATGAACGGCAGGAGCATGAAATCGGGTGCAAAGCGATAGGCGAACACGCTGAATCGGTTGAACCAGCCGGTCACGATCACCCTCTTGCCGCGCTTGAACCCGCGATAGGCCGCCCGCGCCAGCGTCTCGGCGCTCATCACCGGCAAATACGCCACATAGCGCGAGTTCTGCGCCCCCGCTTTGGCGTGCATGTCCGTGTCGATCGGCCCCGGCGCGACCACCGAGATGCGCACGCCGGTGCCCATGATCTCCCACGATAGCGCGCGGCTGAGTGAGATCATCGCCGCCTTGGTGGCGGCGTAGGTCGCCTGGTACGGCACCGGCATGAAGCCCTCGACCGAGGCGATGTTGAGCACGCCGCCTTGGCCGCGCGCGAGCATCCCCGGGAGGAAGCGATGCGTGAGATCGACCACGGCACGGACGTTGAGGTCGACGATCTGCCTGAGCTTCGGCAGCGTCTCGTCCTGGAAGAAGCCGGCGGCCATGATCGCGGCATTGTTGACCAGGACGTCGGCGTAGAAACCGAATTTCTTCAACGCCTGCTCGACCCGGTCGCAGCCTTCGTCGGTAGAGAGGTCGCACGCCGCGAACCCGACCTCCACCTTGTGGTTGTCAGCCAGCGCGCGCGCGGCCTCGGCGAGCCGTGCCTCGTCGCGGGCGACCAGGAGGAGCGCATGGCCGCCTTGAGCGAACTCCTCGGCCAGAGCCCGGCCGATGCCTTGGGTCGCCCCGGTGATGATCACGGCGGGGGTCAAGGGGTTGGTTTTCCGGTTGGTATCGTTCATCGTTAGGTCGCAGTTGGACCCCGAGCCAACTCCGCATCGCGGTACATAAAACTCCTAGCACACCATCCGGGATGCCGCATGCGCCAAGTCCGCCCCGGCCCAAGTCCTGCCCAGGCCAAGGGGCTGGGAGACTCCGCCGCCGCACGTTAGAATGCGCAAAATGGCGCTTTGATGGATTGAAGAGCCGCCCGATGGTGTTGCGTTGTTGCTTGCCTATGCCGCTGCTGGGGTTGCTCGGCCTCGTCCTCCTGCCGGGCCTGGCGATAGCAGGGCAAAGCCTGGCCGAAGCCGTTTCCGCCCCGCGCACGAAGCTTGGCTCAAGAACATGATCGGCAACGTGCCGGAGGACGATTCGAACGGGTTCCTGGCGGGTTATGTCGGCGAGAAAATCCGGCTCGGCGAGGGCAAGTCCGCCTGGGAGCTGATGCTCGCCCATTACGACAAGGATTCCGATTGGGGGTTGGAGACCTGCGACCGGGAATTGGACGAGAACGGCGAATGCCTCGGGAAAATGATCAAGCTGACCTTTCCCGACGCGCTCGAACTTACGCTTAAGGAAAGCGGTTATAATGTAGAGAAGTGAGCCTGGATCCGCCGGATTCCGGCGGAATCTTCAAGATGCAGCTCTCAGCGAGGAGTAACGAGTATGGCACCGCGCGCTTTCTGGACCGGCCATTTGCGGCTCTCTCTGGTCAATATTCCGGTCAGACTCTATCCGGCGACGACCTCCGAACGGCGCATCGAGCTGCACCAGATCCACGAGCCGACCGGTAAGCGCATCCGCTACCAGAAGGTCGCGCCCGGCGTGGGGCCGGTCGAGAACGAGGAGATCACCAAGGGCTACGAATTCGAGAAGGGCAAATATGTCCTGCTCGATCAAAAGGAGGTCGACGAGCTCAAGCTCGAGAGCAAGCAGACCATCGAGCTCGTTCGCTTCGTCGACGAGGACGCCATCGACCCGCGCTATTTCGAGACGCCCTATTACCTGATGCCTGACGGCGACCTGGCCGACGAGGGCTATGTCATTCTGCATAAGGCGCTGAAGGATACCGGCAAGGTCGCGGTCGGCCAGTTCATCCTGCGCGGCCACGGCAACATCGTGGCGATCAGGCCTTACGGCAAAGGCCTCCTGCTCGAAGTGCTGCGGCATGCCAACGAGATCCGCCCGGCCGACGCGCTCTTCAAGGAGATCGCCGAGGTCAAGGTCGACAAGGAGGCTCTCGATCTCGCCAAGGAGCTGGTCAAGCGCAAGTCCGGCAAGTTCGAGCCCGAGCAGTTCAAGGACGAATATGCGGAAGCCGTGTGGG